>CAYZEH010000078.1:2210-12008 GCA_964477135.1 uncultured Pirellulales bacterium
GCGAATCTGCATATCTTTGCCGACAGCCGATATGTACTATGGATCAATGGCCAATATGTGGACCGTGGACCTTGCAGATTTGACCCGCAAAGACCTGAATACGACACATTGGATGTCAGCAAGTTCCTAAAGAGAGGAAAAAACACAATAGCAATACTTGTTCAAACTAACGTCCAAAACACCATGAAGATGATGCAGCACCACCCTGGTTTAGGAGTAAAGCTTGAGGTATCAATTGACTTCTGCAACCACTTATGGGTCACCGCTACTAATTCAAGTTGGAAATACAGCACTTCTAACAAATTTGCTAAGGTAAATTCATGGTGGAGCGGCATCATGGACCAGATAGATGCAACAAATGAACAAGGCGATTGGACAAAGCCAGAATTTGACGATTCAAATTGGAAACATGCAGTAAAGATCGATGGTGACATGTGGGGAAAGTTCTATCCGAGAACCTTGCCTTTGCTTCGTAAAACAAATCTTGAAAACGCCAAAATTGTTTATGTAAAAACTCAAGGCAATGAAAGCAAAACGGAAAAGCCTTTAGCTGATAATTTGCCGATAGAGCTTACAGGGCCGGCAGAAATTATAATTGATATGGGAATATTAAAGCTCGCATATTGGGACATCGATTTTGAGACCGACAAAGGTACGAGCTTCAGGGTATTAGCTTGTCAAAAATATGCTGACGGCAAAACATCATTAGAATACATCAATTGCAGCTATAAAGCAAAGCAAGGCAGACAAAACTACATGAGTACTGACACCTATGGCTATCGTTACTTCAAGCTCATACTGCCCAAGGGCAAAATCAAAATACACAACATAAAATTTATAAGCAGGCAATACCCAACTAAAATTATTGCCAAGTTCCAATGTGAAATACCCATGCTCAACAAGCTCTGGGATAAGATAACTGAAACGTCAATAACTCTTAGTGAAGATGGTTATGTAGATTCGGCTGAACGCAGCGAGTGGGTCGGTGACGGTCGCGTCCAATATGATATCACAAGAACATGCAGCAGCACAGAAGGCGCTGACGGCAAAGATATCTATTGTGACCCCAGGCTGATAAAAAATATGATCAGACATATCGCACAAAGTCTTCAGCCTGATGGCAGATTAAAAGCCCACCACCCCTCCAACCGCTGGGACCTTCACTGGTATATCGAAGATGAAAGCTGTTTGTGGATGGAACTGCTGCGAATGTATTATAACAATACAGGTGACATCGATCTGGTCAAAGAAGTCTGGCCCGCAGTAACAGGTCAGCTACAATGGTATCTAAGGCACAAAAATAGCAGCGGTCTGATCACAGCAAGAGACTTCCTCATACACCTCGATAACCCGATGAGATATCAAACCTGCCAGGGAGCAACACTCAACGCTTTTATTTACGGATATATAAAAGACGCAGCTTATCTTGCTGAACAATCAGGCAAAAAACAACTTGCAAGAGAATACGAAAAAGAAGCTAAGGATTTAAAGTGGGCATTTAACAAATATCTCTGGGACGATAAAGCAAAAACATTCAGATCAGCTGTTTACTTCCCTGAAAATGTTAAAAAAGCCAAAATTTCTGATTTGAAACTTGTAAAAATACAAGCTCCTGCGCAAAGAAATACCCAGTGGATAAATCCTGGTGAGATGACCGCCCCGACAGTTCCGGCAATGCTGATGGCACTTCATAGAGGAATTGTCTCGGACAATCACCTTGAAGATGCAAGAAAATATCTTATTGAAAATTACGATAAACTGCAAAATCCTTTCACTCATTTGTTCTTGTTCAAAGTGATGTATGAGATTAATACCGATCAGCTTGATAAGGCGATGGTGGAAACCATCCGCAAACGCTGGCAAAAATTGGCATATTCCGAAGTACCCGGAACAATAGGAGAAGGTTTTGAGCTTAATGGCTACCAATGTCACGCTTTTGGCATGAGTGCGGGATTGGCTCTCGGCGATTATATACTCGGAGTACGCAAACCGCAGCCAATCTGGAAAAATACAATACTGATCGAACCAAGACTTGGTGACTTAAAACATGTTAAAGGCATAGGACTAACAGAGCTTGGTCCGGTGCCGGTCGAATGGACCAAAAATGAAAACGGCAACTTGGACTTTGCTTTTGAAGTACCTGAAAACGTCGCCGCTATAGTACACCTGCCCAGGACAGGCAAAAATTCTCAGGCTGTTATAAATGGCAAAAAAATAAAAGCTAAGTCGGTCGGAAGATTTCTCGAACTAAAACTAAAAGCCGGTAAATACAAGGGTAAAATAAGGAGTAACACCAAATGAAAATGAAACACCTTTTAATTGCAGCATTGCTGATTGTGACAATATCATCATTAGCATTTTGTCAAACTGACATCGAGAAGAAACTGCAAGGTTCAATGATCTGGGCAAACATCAATAAAGATGACATAAGCAAAACAGTTTCCGTCGGCTTTCGCAGGCAATTTGATCTGGCTGAAAATCCAAAAAATGCAAAGATACATATTTTCGCAGACAGCCGGTATCTGCTTTGGGTAAATGGCGAATATATCGAAAGAGGCCCGTGCAGATTTGACCCGAAAGGGCCTCAATATGACAGTATTAATATTGCTGAAGCTCTCAAAAAGGGCCGTAACACAGTAGCGATTTTAGTGCAGGCAAATGTAGTCGGCAGCCTGAAAATAATGAAACACGCGCCTGGGCTAACCGCTTTGATTAAGATTGACGGCCTTGAGATTTACACCAACCAAAACTGGCTTTACAGCGATGAAGTTCCATCTCAAATGACCCGTGACCACTGGACATGGTCATGCATTCTCGATAAAGTAAACGCCAAATCAAAAGACTTCGGCTGGACCAATCCTGATTTCGACGACCAGGCATGGGCCAAAGCGGTAAAAATTAATGGCAACATATGGGGCCCGCTAAAACCAAGAGCAATTCCACTTCTCGCAGAAACAGATATGGGCAGCGGAACAATTCTGCAAGTAACACATAGCAGCAAAGTTGACAAAACACCAAAACCTTTGCCAGCGAATCTACCAATGACGATCAAAGCAAATAGTGAGATCATTATTGACGTGGGCAAACTCAGTTTGACCTACTGGAAGGTTGAATTTGAAGCTGATGAAAATGCCAGAATTGTCTTTACACCCTGTCAGGATTTTATCAAGGGCAAAACAGTAATCAGCTATAACTGTGAAAATATTTACGAAGCAAAACAAGGCCTACAGTCTTATATGTCTACTGACACTTTCGGCTTTAGATATCTAAATATGAAAGTCCAGAATGCGGACATCACACTCAAGTCAATTAAATTTACAAGCAGGCTTTACCCAAACATAAAGGTCGCAGAGTTCCAATGCAACGATGAATTCTTAAATAAGACCTGGGAAATGACAAGCTATTCGACAGCTGTCCTCACTGAAGATGGTTACGTCGACTCAGCAGAACGAGCAGAATGGATGGGCGATGTTGGAATGATACAGTACCCAGCAAGCAGAAAAGTTATCTCAGGCCCGGGCGACAAAGACGGTGACATCGTCTATAGCGATTCAAGAGTAATGCGAAACATGCTGAGACATACCATCGAAAGTCAGCAACCAGACGGCAAACTAAAAGCTCATCACCCCTCCGACCGCTGGGATCTGCACTGGTACATCGAAGACTACAGCTGCCTGTGGGTCTATGGCCTAAGGCAATATTACGACAACACCGCGGATATGGATTTCCTCGAAGAAGCCTGGCCCGCATTAGAGAGACAGATGAAATGGTTTCTCGACAGGAAAAATAAATGTGGCCTGATAACCGCCAGAGATTTCCTTATCCACCTGGACAACCCGCTTCGCTATCAGGTTTGCCAGGGTGCGACTTTAAATGCTTTTATTTACCGCGCACTCGCAGACTCAGCATATCTTGCAAAAGCTATGGGCAAAAATAAACGCAGCAAATTCTACAAACAACAGGCCCGGAGTTTGAAAGAAGCTTACAACAAATATCTCTGGGATGATGAAGCTCAAACATTCTACTCAGCCCTCTACTATCCGGATGACATCAAAGACAACGCTCTGCCAACGCTGAATCTTGTTGCCCCGGAAAGACCAGCAGAAAGAAATACACAATGGGTAGAACCCGGTCAAAAAGTTATCCCGACGATCCAGGCTGCGTTGATCGCTCTCAATAGAGGCGTAGTTTCTAAAGAGCATTTGCCGGCTGTCAAAAAATATTTAAAAACCCACTGCAAAGAACTTATGAACCCTTACACACATCTGTTTTTGTTTGATGAGTTTTATAAATTCAATACCGACGAGATGGACACGGAAGTTTTAAACATAATGCGCAAAAGATGGAACAGCATGGTTTCAAGAAAAAGTCCCGGTACCGCAGCCGAAGGTTTTGAAACTCAAGGCTACCTCTGCCATCCATTCGGCTTAGTCCCTGCATATACTTTGCCGGCCTATGTGCTTGGTGTTCGCAAGCCAGAACCGATATGGGAAAAACAAATTCTGATCGAACCAAGACTGGGCGATTTGAAATACGTTAAAGGCATAGGACTAACAGAGCTTGGCCCTGTGCCGGTCGAATGGAAAAAAACATCTGATACCAAACTTGAATTCTCTCTCGAAATACCCCAGGGCGCAACAGCGACAGTAAGATTACCAAAACTGACTGAGAATTCTAAAGTGAAGATAAACAATAAAAAAATAAACGCCAAAGATGTTGGCAGGTTTCTCGAATTCAAACTAACAGCCGGCAAATATAAAGGCAAAGTCAGCAATTAGAAAAACTCAGGTTCAAGATCATGTGGCAAATGTCTTAGTGGGCATTTGTCGCATTTTGCTTTTGGTTTACAAAAATCTTTGCCAACACAAACCAGCAGTGCATGAAATTCATTGAACAGCTTAACATCCGCAGGCAAATTCCCTTCAAACAAATATTGAAGACTATCGTAATCAGCCCCCGGTTCGATTAAACCATGGCGAGTCATTATTCGCGCTGTATAAGTATCCACAACAAACCTCGGCCTGCCAAAGCCATACAACAAAATCGAATCCGCGGTTTCCGGACCTATGCCATTAATCGACAAAAGCTGCTCCCTAAGATAATCGGTACTTACACGCTGAACATTTTCAAGATTTCCCTGATAATTATCAAAAAGCCAATCGAGAAAATTTTTAAGCCTTTTAGTTTTCAAACGAAAATAACCTGCCGATCTTATAAGAGGCTCCAATTGGCTGTTATCCAGTTGATGCAATTTCTCAGCAGACATAAGCTCCGCAGCTTTGATATTTTCAATCGCCTTGGCAACATTGGTCCAGCTGGTGTTTTGGGTAAGTATAGCACCGATAATTATCTCAAAAGCCGTATCGCCGGGCCACCAATACTGTGAGCCGAATGTTTCAAGCAGAATATCATAAATTTTAGTTAGTTTATCAGCTGTCATGTTTTTATCTTTACTTATTGTATTTTTCTTTAAGTTAAAGTAAACTTTGCAAATTAAGTTTTCATAATCGTTTGTGTTTTTCTCTTTGAAGATATTAGGTGAAAACAGTTCTATGGGAAAGAAAAAAAGTTACGAGCCGAGCCAATTGCTTGATTATTCTAAGGACTCATACCTTGAAAGGACGTCCAGGCCCGTCTACGCCATAATTTTTCTGATCCCATTTATCATCACTTATGAACTCGGATCAATTTTCATCCAGACCAGTGTCCTCAACAGTCACATGCAAGGCCGAGTGGTTGCTTTTTCATGGGTGCAGGGGTTTGTTGAATTTTTAGGCTTTTCCAGCAGGTTCGCATGGATAGTTACCCCACTTGTGGTAATTTTTATATTATTAGGTCTACAGATAGCATCAAAGAAACGCTGGAAATTCTGGCTGACAGATCTTTTTCCTATGTCAATCGAATGTGTTCTGTTCGCAATTCCGCTTATAGTCCTTGGTTTTGTTTTAAACGATTCCGGAAAACAGGTAACCCCTAACACACCGCCAATGCAGACCGCAATAGTACAAACATCAATTACCAACTGTTCAGCGGTCAGCAGTAATTTAACCGAGCAGCAATATCAACCCCAAACCTCGCAGCAGAGGTATTGGCTCGCTGACATAATTACCGGCATCGGCGCAGGCATATATGAGGAATTAATATTCAGACTGGTTCTGATATGCATTTTGATGCTGATATTTCAGGACTTTTTCAAATTTAACCGAACTGCCGCCATTGTCGTCTCAATCCTTATCTCAGCTGCCCTGTTCAGCGCCCATCATCACATAGACTTCCTGAACTGGCAGCCAACAAGAGAGCCTTTCGATATAGCTAAATTCGTTTTCCGGACATTAGCGGGGGTTTATTTTGCCTGTCTGTTCGCCGCCAGGGGCTTTGGGATCACTGCCGGTACTCATGCCTTTTACGATATAATGGCAGTAGTCATCAATGTAAAGTTCCTGAATAATTAAAAAAAATGAAAAACTTTAATCTTTTTCTGATTTTTTTTAAAATTTTTTCCCATCGTTAGTCTTTTAAAATCCTCATCTTGCAAAATAATCGTCCTATAAGTAATCCAAACCGCACTATCAATACTGATAATCCCCTTGAATCGCATAGGGTCTTTTTTGTATAATAGACCCTGTTGTGTGATAAGAAATTTAATTTGGGGAATCGCAGAAATAATGGAATCACCACAGAGCAATGTAGCCGTTGGGGAATTGATGTTCAGCCTGTTTCAAAGGCCTTTGCATCCCGAACTTTTCCAGATATACACAAAAAGGCAGATCAAAACTGAGAAATATGAAGCGCTTATCTGGATCACGGGTTGTACACATGTCGTAAGCGTTTTTGGTAAAGACGACGTTTTCCTGACTGAAGTTGTCAGTGCTCCCGGGCAGATGCTGCCGGCGAGAGGACTTATCGAAAGATTCCAGTTTAATGGCCCACGCTCTCATAAATGCACTCTAAACAGGGGTCTGAGCTATATGACCAGTTTCCAGGTCGAGAAGATGAGCCCTAATCTCTACCGAAGAAGCCACATGGACCTGGAGCGTTTTGCTCGAAATCGCGGCATGTTCCGGAAATTCCCATCACTGGAAACAAACGATGGACTCCAACCTTTCTGTTATGTAGATTTTGAAGCAAGAAAGAACGAACTGCATGTTCACACCTTCGAAGCCTATCCGGAACAGGTTACTATGATTAAAACACAGTCGTTATTCGACTTCCATTAAATATCCCGATAAAAAAAAGAAGGAAAAAAGCTGCTTGTCATGGTGATTGGCGGCTTTTTTCATTGATGCTTTGATTATACACTCCAATTCTAATAAACTCAAAAACGCAAGACCTGTATAGTTTATACGGGTTTTCGATTTTTCGAGCAGAACTGCCCCATCAGCATCATTGCATTATTAAGATCATCCATATTGCCGTCAAGTTTTGCAAACGCATCGACAAGTTTCACTAATTCCCCGTCAGCGGGTGTTTGCCCGAATTTATGAGCAGAATTGACAATGCCTGCATCCAGACCATACTCCATAGCCTTTTCAACATAAGCGCGGGCAACGCCTATCTTTCTTGCGGGCAAATCTCGAACGCTGTTGCTTATACCTAATGAGAAATGAACGCCCTTCATAGCTGAGTCATTTTTTATCTTCTTAATAGTCTCAAACGCTCTGTAAGTATATCCGCTCTTGCCGGGTTCCATCGGCATATCGATTGCCAGCGGGAAAACGGTAGTATCAAAGAAAATCTCCTCAGCCTTAAAACCGTATTCCATAGCCGCATCAAATATCTGCTTTGCCAGCTTGTGTAATTCATCCACAGATTCCTTGCCCTCACTAACCAGCAAACCGATGAATGCGAAATCAAAATGCTTTTTCAAAGGCATAAGCTTTTCAATATTATGATCCTTGATGGAATTAACCAAAGGCTGTTTCACAAACTCCGTGGTGTTGTACCATTCCTTAAGCCCTGCGATAAGCACATTATCATCACTGCTGTCAATACATATCGGCACAGAAGCCCCCCAATTGCGAACCATCTTTACATACTCAACCATCATATCAACTGTGACCTGCGAATCAGCTTCGCCAAATTCATCAAGATTGACCGCCATATAGTCAGCCCCATCGCCAGCCTGCGACTCAATAAGAGCCTTTATATAATCAAGCTGAGGCGACGGCTTGCTGTAACAATCATCACCGAGAGCAACCAACTCTTTCATAATCTTGCCCGTCTTCGGTATTGAAGCGTGTATAGATTCACCAATTGTAATCAATGGATTCTGCATTGTATGGTCCTTGCCAAATAAATAATTCAAAATCGAACTGCTATGCTCAAGCTCAGTTTTCCTAGGCCGATTAATCATAAGTCGGAGTTTTTCAAGCCCTCCTTTCTTAGCACTTGCAGCCTTATAGATATACTCGCCTATACATATCCTGTCGAGATTGTTGCCGCATCGACCGTCAGCAGTCGAATCGCCGCAAGGCGCATTATCCATACCTTTTTCACAGCCGCCGATTGTACACCAACTGAAATTCTCTGGCAAGAAACAATCGCCGCATTCCTGGCAATCAAATAAAATATACTTGGCTGCCTTTTCGCAGGCATTAAAACTTTTATAGAAAAAACCTTTCCCCTTTTTCGTACCGAGGATTTCCATCATCTTTTTAAACACATGAAAACCTTTATGATCGGTATCAAGAATACAACGGTGGAACATATCAAAAGTTCTCTGGTTAAATTTTTTACCAAACTTTGTAAGCTGAACCTTTTTGCCCTTACCATCATAAAGATACCACGCATCTTTCGCAGGCCAGCAAAGGTTGTCTTTATACTGCCCCCAGTCATCGCCTATCTCGTCTGCACGGACAAGAATCTTTTTAAACATGTTAAAATCATGCACCCCACCAACATCAACCCCTGCATAACCAAGCTGTTTATACATCGCTACCTGCTGAGCTGCCCTTTCAATATGGTCATCAACACTTTCACTGTAAACCTTTTCAAGCAACTCATCACTGACAAAACAGCCTGGCAGTTTGATATCATGCATCAATCGAGGTGCTGGTGTAATCGTACTCAGCAAATAAACATTGCCTATAACAGGCGTGCTGATTTTATTGTCTTTCATGTACAGAGCAAGCTCTGCGGATTTTTTCCAGTCCCAACCAACCTGGGTAATCAAAAACTCAGCACCACTTTTAATCTTCTTTTCCATCTTGTAATACTGCTGCATCTGCGAAGCTTCGGTATATTTGAAAGGCGAAACCGCACCACCAATAAAAAACTGATGGTTGTCGGAAAGATTCTCAGGCTTGGCTTTAAGGCAGGAATCGTTATTCATCTTTAGGATCAACTGCATCAGACCAATTGAATCAAGCTCAAAAACCCCTTTAGCAGCTGCAGGCTTATCACCTGTCATTGCTAAAATACTGCTGATGCCAAATTTTTTAAATCCAACCAGCGAGCTTGTTATCGCAGATGAATTGTGATCTTTACAGGTAACATGAGGCAGAAAATCAAGCCCTTTAAGCAAATCCTGTTTTTCAAGTTGACTTAGCACATCAGCAGGCTCAATATTAGCAACACCACCGGGATTCTGAGGAACCGTAACAGCCGCCAGAGAAAAGCTGTCAGGTAAAGCCGAAACACCACTGTTTTGGTAATCAGTAAGAAACTTCTCTATAGGCTCAAAGTTATAGCCGAAACCCCCTGTCAACTCCACACATACAGCAAAATCATTGCTGTTTTTAAGTCTGTTTTTAAGTCTGTTTTTAAGCCCGTCTTTCAGCATCTCGGTAACCACTCCAA
>CAYZEH010000079.1:0-11952 GCA_964477135.1 uncultured Pirellulales bacterium
TTAGGGGGAATATAGTCTCGCAAAGGGTTAAATTCATAGGTAAAAGAAAAACTTTTAAAAATGAATCCCGCGGATAAAGCGAAAAATTTAATTGGGATTGGGCTAACTGGCTATGAACCACGTTGGGTTCACGGTTTTTTGTATTGTAATTGCTTTGTATTATTCGGTATTTTGCGCTCACGGACTTTGCAAACTTACTGTTCTTGCGGTAATGTCTCTTTGTGTATTTTGCTGCGCATTACAGCAGGGTCCTGAGAATTGCATATCGCTATGTCATAAGTTATTTCCCCCGCTTCATATAAATTCAGCAGAGAATCGTCCATTGCGTGCATGCCTTTTTTTCGACCCATTTGTATAATGCTGCTTAGTTGATGTAACTGCCTTTCACGAATGTGCCTTCGTGCCGCGGGATTCATGAGAAGCAATTCTGTTGCTAATCTTCTGTTTTTCTTATCAGCAGAGGGAACAAGTCTTTGAGCTAAGATTCCCTGCAGGCAATTTGCCAATTGTGTAAAGACCTGCAGTTGTTGATTTTCGGGGAAGATAGATACGATTCGTTCAACTGTTTGCAGCGTACTGGGTGTATGGCAAGTGGCTATGACAAGATGACCTGTTTCAGCAGCTATGAGGGCAGTTTCGGTGGTCTCAAGGTCACGCATTTCCCCTATACAAATAACATCAGGGTCCTGTCGGAGTACGTGCATCAATGCACTGGAGAATGATTTTACATCGGTATACAGTTCCTGCTGAACAATAATTGCTTTTTTCTGTTTATGTATATATTCCACGGGATCTTCAATAGCAATGATTTTACATCGCCTTTCGCTATTAATCAGATCTATCATATAATTCATGGTAGTGGTTTTGCCGCTTCCTGTCGGTCCTGTTACAAGTATTAAGCCACTCGTTCTTCGTGTAAAATCCTCAACTTCCTCAGGCAAACAAAGTTCATCTCTGGTTTTAATATGATCCATAACAGGCCTAATTGACATTTCAGGGTTGCCTGCATGATAATATATTGAAACACGAAAACGCCCTAATTTTGGGTCATATAATGAACTGCAAAGGCGCCAATCACGTTCAAAAGCCTTTTTTTGTTCTTCGTTTAAAAGCCCAAAACATAATCTTTTTGTATCTTCGCGGGCAAGTGGCGGCTTATCAGCTAAAATAATTTCACCATTTATCCGAAACATCGGCGGCAGATTAGCTACAATATGAATATCAGATGCGTTCTCACGTCGGGCGAGCTCTAATATACGTTCCATTTCTGTCGATATTGCCATAACCTGTTACCTTCCAAAAAGTTTTCTGAAAAATCCTCTTCCCTGACACTTTGCCAATGCTGATTCAGCGACATTCCAACCCGGATGAAACTTAAGACTTTGCTCTAATGTTGCCCTTGCCTGCGAAAGTCCAAGTTTTGACTGGCAACTTCCTAATTCGTACCAGACCAAAGCCGATTTCGGGAACACCTTAACAACATCATTGAGATGTGCTATCGCTGAAGAATAATTGCCTTTCTTTCTGAGTAAACGAGCAGCTTCGAGTTTTACAACAGCTGCTGTGTTGCCGGCAATACTTATGGCTTTACTTATGCAGTTTTGAGCAATGGAACTTTTTCTGTTCAGCAGAATCTCAGCTCTGGCAAGCCAGACCCGGGATGTAATGTTGTCCTTAGTAATCGAATTGTCGGAATAAGCTATTGCCTTTTCCATTTTTGAATCCCGACAATATGCCATAGCTTTGGTAGCTAACAATTCCGGATGCTCCGGGAAAAGCTCCAGGGCCTTATCTGACCAAACAATGGCTTCGCGGTATTCTCCCAACTCTATCAGCATAAGTACCTGCCCTGCCCATGCATCGAAAGTCGTATTATTTCTTTCAAGCACTCTGGAATAGTTTCGCAGCGCCAAGTCGAACTCACCGGCTAACCAGTATTTTAAAGCCTGTTTGTAAAAGTAACCCGCACCACGAACAGCTTCGCCTTGTGCGCGTTTGCGTTCTGGATTTACTTCTTCAAATTCAAGCTGGGAAAACCGGTCCATACCGTTCACCTTATAAAACCTCTTTTTGACAATGGCCACCATCGCATAAAAGCTTTTGCTTCGATATTCTCTGCCTTTACTATACAGACATTGTGAACATACGATGCCTCAAGCTTTACTCCATGGGCCACAACGTTGTACCTTGCACTTACAAAATAGCTATTATTGGGGATTGTAGCTGAAAATTTAAGTTTTTGCAACCATTGTGGTACAGGATACTTATCTACATCGAGTTTCTTACCATTGACCGTGAAGACTCTATTTTGTATTTCCAACTGTTCTCCGGGAAAGGCTACGATCTGACCAATTATTTCCCCTTTGCTTACAGTTGTCCTGCCATAACTGGTAAAAGTTACAGGATGCATCAAAACCAGTGAGCCACGAGCTAAAAGGGTTTCTTTATTCAGATCGCCCCATGCCAGCAGATAATCACCAGCTTCGATATTCTGAAAAGGGATGGTCAGACTTGAGTGGCCTGAAGTAAGATCAGGGGCAATTATTTTGGGGACAAGTCGGTAAATTAATGTAAAAACAAGCAGAACAATAACAACGGTGACAAACTTTTCTCTTAAATTTACCAGCTCTTTCAGAATTCCGTATTGAAGAGCAATGCCGGCGTGGATCCCGATAGCCAAACCAACGCAGATAAACCCCGCAACACTGCCATATAGAAACAGACCTGATATGAGCAATACCACCCATGCTAAAAAATACCACCTGATTTCTTTGAATCGTTTTTGAATAGAATGGGCAAGCCCGGGAATGATGGATAGGCATATGCCCAAAAAACTGTCATTGAAAGTATTCTTAAACCATTGTGGGTAATGTATTTTGGTTTTTTTCTGCCGGATGACTTTGCTTTTACGCATTAACCTTAGCAAACTGCGAAGAGGTTTTTCCCATTTTGACATGCGTGGAGGATGAACATTTATTTTCGCTTGCTTAATCTCAAGGATCGAACCGCATTTGATGCAGGTTTTCTGACCTGGAATATTTTCAAATTTGCACCGTTCGCATCTCATCTCAGATTATTCATCTATCCCCAAATTCTGTTCAAGATTTATCCTTGCTTTTATTTCCGGCTCATAATGTTCACTGGTCAACTGCTGGTCTTTTACTTTGCCAACAAGCTCGGTGAGCCATTTGGAATATGCAAGACAGCTTTTTCCTTTAGCTCCTTTGATATGAGCCCTTACTTCACCTGTTTTAGATATCGTAATTTCTACATCGTGTTGTGCCATAATTTTAATCCATCCATCTTCGAACATGTATTCGAATTGTTTCGTCCTCTGAGGCTTCTTCATTAACTATCTGGAAGTTCTTGCTTTTCAACTCCCGTACCACTTTGTCATAGATAAAGCATTGAGTCATTTTTTGGGTAAATTCCTCAGCAATCTTTTTAAGCTCTACTTCGCTGTGACCGATTCCTTTTGCACATACACTGCATCGACCCCGTTCATCACGTTTCACACGAAGTTCAATATTTCCTTTGGTAAGCAAAATTTCCTGACCTGTTGTCATGCTCTGGGCTAGGACTTCACTATCGGAAAGTTCAACCTCGACAGTTTGCTCGACATCGCTTTGTTTTTGCTCTGCCATATCTTTAACAGATTCACTGACCATCAGCCCCATAGCAGCGGCTGCCCCTGCGACAGCGGCGGTAACCACCGGCCAGGAACCTATTACTACCGGTGTAAGAATTAATACAACGCCCATAAATTATCCTTTCTGAGGTATATACAGCATTTTATATTTCCAACTTACGTCTGTCTGATCCAGGCTCTTTAGCAACTTCAGCACTGGTTGCCGCCCGCGCTCGACCGTCTGCCCACTTACGCAATTTATCGATATCCTCACTCATTGTTTTCGACAAAGGCACGGTTACTTTTAAAACCTCGATAAGCCTTTCAGTGTTAAGGTTTTCTTTATCGTAGAAAGCGTCAAACATAGCACTGATAATTGCTTCTTCTATTTCCGCTCCGCTGTAACCGGTAGCAGACTGGGACAGAACTTCAAGATCAAACTTGTCAATATCCATCTTTCGTTTTATCAGGTGGACGCGGAATATTTCTTTTCGCTCGGTAAACGATGGTAAATCTACAAAGAAAATTTCATCAAATCTTCCCTTACGCAACAACTCCGGAGGCAATGCTGAAATATCATTTGCGGTAGCAACTACGAAAACGGGCTCTTTCTTTTCAGATAACCACGTTAGGAAAGTGCTGAAAACACGTGCGGAGGTTCCACCGTCAGTGCCCCCCCCACTGCCGCGAGACCCCCTGAACGCTTTATCGATCTCATCTACCCAGAAAACTACCGGCGAAACGGATTCAGCAACTTTTATCGCCCTTCTGATATTTTCCTCAGATGAACCAACAAGGCTTCCAAAGACCTGTCCCACATCGAAACGCAAAAGAGGCAATTGCCATATATTACTTATTGTTTTGGCCATCAGACTTTTACCACAGCCTTGAACACCGAGCAATAATACACCTTTAGGTGCGGGCAAACCGTAGTCTCTGGCGCGATCGGAGAAAACAACCGAGCGTTTAGTTAGCCAGCTTTTCAGTGCATCCAAACCGCCGACAGATTCCATTTTTTCCTCAGCCTCATAATATTGCAGCAGACCGTTCTTGCGAATAATTTGTTTTTTCTCACTGTTTATAACTGTCAGGCTTTTCTGACCGAAGCCTCGATGCTGCACCAAAGTTTTGGCTAAAACATTTTCACCCTCCGAAAGGGTAAGCCCAAGCAGAGCATGTACAATTTGTTCACGCATTTTGCTGTCTATATTTACATCAAGCTTTGGGTTTTCTTTGACTTCCTCGATAATTCGTCCCAGCAGTGCAGTAAAATCGTTTTCTTTTGGTAAATCAAAATCTACTACGGTTAAATCTTTTTCCAGCTCCGCAGGCATTTGGAACATGGGACTGACAAGGATAATCGTTTTAAAAGTATTCTTCAATGAGGCAGCCACTTCCCGCATCCGCCGGATCACTGACATATTCTGAGCCTTAAGGAAAGGATGAAAATCTTTGAAGACATAAAGGGCCGGTTCGACATGCTCAATTACATTACCAAGTGCAACCAATGGATCCTGTGTAGCACTGTCCTTGTGCTTCTGTGACTGTATGGAGGTTCCCGCTGGAACAAGTCCTGTGTTAATTGACCATTCGAACACATTTTTGCCAAGTTTTGCAGCAATCTTTGAAACCTGTGCCACCACTCGCTGCTCTTCCCAGCTTATAACGTATATCAGAGGGTATCTGGCCCTGATCAATACTTCTAATTCATTCATTTGTTTTCTACTACTCGGCCCAAGCGGCACCTGCTCACTTGGCCTGGTCTTCCTGGCTTCTGACATTTTCTTTTATCTCCGTTTTATGCTGGTTCGCACAATGCTTCAAATCGACTGCTTGTGCTATTTCTATAAGTGTTTCATCCGGTGCTACCATCACTACTTTACCATTCTTCAATATGCGAATCTCAAAATCACCAGGTTTTCTTTTGTACGGTGTCTTTTTCATTTGATCAGGTTCAATCCCATACTTTCAGCCAACCCTACAGCCATTTGCATTTCTTTTTGCGTCAGATATCCTACCGGCGCCGAAGCTGCCTGGACAGGCGGAACATAATTATCCCGAAGGCTTAACTTAACATCCGGCAGTTCGTCTGCAATCCACTCAAAAATCGGCTTAAGACAGCACTGGCTATGGCCTGGCATAACCACATGCCTTATTATTACATCTGCATGCTTAGCAGCCTTTAATATATTATTCTTAACTATTTCCAGATAATCACCTGCCCCAAGTATATTTTCCGCACATTCGCTGTTACCACACTTAAAATCCGCAAGGTAAACATCGATCAAACCTTCAGTTAACTCATCTACCAACTCATTATAATACATATTAGAGTTCCAAACAACCTTTATTTCTGGTTTTATACGCCCGAGTAATTCCAAAATGCCGCTCAAATTTACCGCAGGCTCACCACCAAGAAAGTTAAGTGTTTTTGCACCTTTGCGCTGACGATCAGTAATTTTCATAGCCATGTCGTCAAAATCTATTTCTTCTGCTGCCGCAGGGCTCTCGTTCCATTCAGCGACTACGCAAAACTCACACCTGAGATTACAACCTGCGAAGTGAATTTGATGCGATGGATTTAGTTCATTCTCTTCGCCGCAATAAATCATTTCCCGAAAGTATCGAACAGTACTATCCAGACCGCAGTACCCTTTTTCGCCGGCGGTTCTATCTACACCACAATTTCGCGGACAAAGACGGCAATCGACAAGAGCTTCTCTTGCCAGCTTTATTCGCCGAGGTATATCACTATGTGCCTTACAATCCATATTTTCAATCTATATCAATAAAACCGGTAGCTCGTTTTTGTTGCGTGGAAGAAACATTTTTACTGCTTTTAGCAGCCATAGCCCAACGTAATTTTATGTAACCATAGGCTATCAAAGCGCCAAAAAGCCAGACCAGATTAATCGGCGTGGCTATATTCATCAGGATACCTATCACCATAAGGATCAAAACCATGGTTCTCGCATCAACTGAAACAAACATGAAGAACCTTCTGCCCCTGTAAAGCAATCCCATAGTTGCGATGAGTCCATAAGTGCACCCTGACGCCCCCATGCCGATAAAATTATTTCCGGTAAGGAGATTTACAATAACCCACAACAAACCACACACTGAAGATATGACCAGCCATAACAAGAGAAATGAAGCTGTTCTCCACTGACGTTCGATAGCACTTCCGAGCATGAGTACCATTAAACCACTAAAGATAAGACTCATCGGTGAGCAGTTTACAAATGGGTAAGTGACCAATTGCCATATCATCCCGTGTGAAACACTTCGGGCACTTAGTGCCAAAATATCTGTCGCAAAAACGGGGGCAAATGTGGACAGCAATATCCCTATAATTAACAGAACCAGGATTGCGGTAACACCAGGGGTAAAAAGCTTTGCCGGTGAGGGGAAAACCATTCGTGTTTGTTGGCTATTATACATGGTCAATATCTCCCATTTTAATCGCAATAAGCACAACTATGTTCTATTTCAAAAAATTAAATACTTTCCTTATTATAATTCATTTATTAGAATAGTCAATAAAATTAATTTCCAGAAATACATTCGCAGAAGAAGGGATAGCCTTTGATGCTTAAGTTTAGCTGCAAAAACTGTGGTCATAAGATAAGTATCTCTGAGGAACATGCGGGCAAAAAAGGGAAATGCCCAAAATGTAAAACCATTGTCGTTGTTCCTGGAAAAAACGACGATATGCCTTTGAAACTGCAAGATCGCGATGCCGATAGCTTAGGGTATGTCCAACCAGCAATTGAGCCGGAACTTCGCCTAAAACGGAACACTCCGGCCCCAACAAGATTTGATGGATTGTCTGCTGACGGCCTTAATGTTAGTAATGAATTCCTTCAAAAACCTCAAATTGAAGAAAAACCACCTGAACGTAAGCTTCCATGGATTTTGGACATATTCCTGTATCCAACCAGCATGTCAGGTTTGATTAATCTGGGGATATTCTGGCTGCTACCGATCCTTCTGGGAGTTATACTAACATTTTTACCTATTCCGTTCGTCGGGCCTATTGCAATCATTGTTATCGCTGGTTACATGTACTATTACTTTATGGAATGTATTCGTGATAGTGCCTCTGGCGGAATAAGGGCACCTGAAAATATAGCCAATATACCCGATATGAGTGGTGCTGCTACACAAGTAATGGAAATCGTTGCCTCTGTCGTAATATTCTGGGGGCCGATTTGTGCTTATTTAATGTATAAAGTCTTTTGGCAAACATTGGAAACTAATCGTTCTTACGACCCGACAACTGACAGGATTTTCTGGTCGTTGTTGGGCTATGGAATTTTCTTTTTCCCCATAGGATTGCTGGCTCTTGCGATGTTTGATTCGACTTCTGCTTTTAATCCTTTTTTGTGGATCAGATCGATCTTAAGTACATTTTTCCAATACTGCGGCCTGGTTCTACTCTTTTGCGCGCTTGGTTGGCTGGTCTCAAGAGTAGCATTTTCTTTTTCGCAGTCATTATTCTTTTCGTATTTGTTCGGAGCGGGGTTTATTTATCTTGCAATGATTTCAGCTCATTTGTTAGGCCGATTTTATTACCTTAACTCAAAGAGGTTAAATTGGGAGGTGTAGTGTTTCCCATCGTAGTAGCTATATATTTTGTACCGGACACGTTCAGTCAAGCCTAACCGAAAAATTCAACTGGCATCAGTATATAATCTCCTCAGGTTTTGTTACAGGCTGTACAGTTCTTCGTCATCAAGCACAACAAAACCTGCTTCCTGCACAACCACCTTAGCATTTGTGTTCTTTATATCGCCTATCTCAAGACAGCATACACCCTGTTTTTCAGGCTGTAAAACGAATCCGTAAGCATCAAGAACGTTTATTTTGTTCTGAGCTAAAGCGGTCATGAGTTTATGCAGATTTCCCGGTTGATCGGGTATAGAGACAGTCAGAATGTCCTTAAGGGCACAGGCGAAATTCATATTTGCCATTTCAAGATACGCCCTGTCCGGCTGGTCAACGATTAACTTCATCAATCCATAATCGCCACGATCCTGCAAAGTAAAAGCTTTAACATTAATCTTGCATTCAAGTAAGCTCTGAGTTACAGACTCCAACCTACCAGGTCTGTTTTCGACGAATATATTCAGCTGTTTGCCCATTTTCAATCTCCTATAAAGCTTCTCTTGAATCAATTACCCGTTTTGCTTTTCCTTCCGATACAGGCAAGAATCCAGGTTCATGCAATACAATTTTTGGGGTAATAACGATTGAAGCTTTTACTTCTTCTTTGATTTTATGTTTAAGTGTATCAAGCTGCGAAGCAGTGCCTTTGAACATTTTGGAATAAATTTCAACATTTACAATTAATTTATCGATGGCACCTTCTTTTTTGACATATATCTGATAATTAGTTCCCACCTCAGGAATTTTCATGACAGCTTCCTCAATTTGTGACGGGAAAACATTGACGCCGTTGATAATCAACATATCATCTGTTCTTCCCATTATGCGGGATAAGCGGCGATGCGTTCTGCCGCACTGACATGTCCCGGAATGCAGAAAAGCCAGATCACGAGTACGATACCTCAACAGAGGCATTGCATGACGTATCAGATTAGTTAATACAACTTCACCCTGCTGTTGTTCTTCGAGCAACTCCCCTGTTTCAGGATTAATAATTTCCACGATGTACGCATCTTCCCAAACATGCATATCTTTCTTATACATGCATTCAAAAGCAACACCAGGGCCGTTCATTTCACTCAGACCATAGGAATTATAAGCATCGATATTAAAAAGTTCCTGAATTTTCCGACGAGTGTTCTCTGAATGAGGTTCGGCACCAATAAAAGCTTTGTGAAGATTTAGATGTTTTAGTGAAATGTTGTTTTTCTGTAAAATAGAATGAATATGCAGCAGATAACTCGGTGTCGCGTGAACGAGAGTTGTTTGGTAATCTTTCATTATCTGCACTTGGCGTATTGTGTTGCCCCCACCGACGGGAATCACAGTCATACCGACTTTTTCAGCTCCATAGTGCAATCCCAGTCCACCAGTGAAAAGTCCGTATGTCATCATATTCTGAAAAATATCTTCGCTAACAGCTCCGGTAGCGACAATACTGCGTGCTACCAAATCTGACCAGTTTTCGATATCCTTTCGGGAAAAATAGATCACGGTTGGTATTCCTGTAGTTCCACTGGAAGAGTGAATTCTTACAACCTCTTTCATATCCATTGCCAACAACCCTTTTGGGAAATTTTGCCGAAGGTCATCTTTGGTAGTAAATGGAATCCGTTTTAAATCTTCAAGTGTTTTTATGTCGTCACCGGACGAGATTCCGACCTTATTAAGCTTCTTTTTATAAAAGGGAGTTTGCAACGCCCAACCAACAGTCTCTTTCAACCGCTGAAGTTGGATTTCTTCCAAATACTGTCTGCTTGCAGTTTCAATTTCTTTGTTCCAGTAAGGTATCTGCATGTTACTCTTTCAATAAATCAATTGTTTTGTTTTTCCGGAGGCAACTGTCATAAACCTTTTATTTCTTCTTCGGTAACTATTTTTATATTATTTCCTGCCAGAATTTCCTGTGCCCGTACGGCATCTTCAAATCTGAAGACTAACAAGGCGTTTTCACTGAACTTTTCCACAAACCCGTACATATACTCGATGTTTACATCATTGTCCGAAAGTACTTTCAATACCTCCGCCAGTCCGCCTGGCTTGTCTCCGATCTCGACTGCGATAACATCTGTGACATTTGCGACGAAGTTATTTTCTTTCAAAATCTTTACCGCGATATCCAGCTTGTCCACTACTATTCGTAAAACACCAAAACTTTCCGTCTCAGCGATTGTCAGAGCGCGGATATTCACATCATTTTTACCGAGAAGCAAACAAACTTCAAAGAGCCTCCCTTTTCGGTTTTCCAAAAACACTGAAATCTGAGTAATTTTCATTTTCGCACCTTTTATTTTATAAAGTTCTCTTGTCAATCAACCTTTTTGATTTTCCCATACTTCTTTCTATGGTTTTAGGTTCTACAAGGGTAACCTTGACGCCAATGGAAAGCACCGAATCAATCTGGGTTTTGATTTTTCTCTGAAGTTCCTTCAGCACTTTCACCTCATCAGAGAAAATTTTCTCTTCCACTTCCACAAGAACCTCAACTTCATCAAGCTTGTGGGATTTTCTGTCCACAACAATTTGATAGTATGGCTGAACCCCTTCAATTCCAAGCAGCACATTTTCAATCTGAGACGGAAATACATTTATACCCTTGACCACTATCATATCATCCGTTCGCCCCTTAATTTTGCTTGTCCGCGGACTGGTTCTGCCGCAGCGGCACCTGCTATAATCGATACTCACAATATCACGTGTCCGGTAGCGAATAAGCGGTATCGCCTGCTTGGTAAGTGTAGTAATCACAAGCTCCCCGGCGACACCATCAGCAACGGGCTGATTTGTATCGGGGTCGATAATCTCAGGATAAAACACATCAGAAAAAATATGTAAACCATCCTTGTATATGCACTCCTGCGAGACACCCGGTCCGATTATTTCTGAAAGGCCGTAGATATCTGTCGCCAGGATATTCAACTCTTGTTCAATATCGTTACGTATCGATTCACTCCATGGTTCAGCACCTAAAATGCCGATTCCCCAACTGCTCTGACGTGGGTCAAGCCCCATTTCTTTTGCCTCTTCTGCTATATAAAGGGCGTAGCTGGGGGTACAAGACAGAATTTTCGGTTTAAAATCCTGCATGATTTTCAGTTGTCGTTTTGTCTGTCCGGAAGACATTGGTATTACGGTAAGCCCCATTTCCAACGCACCGTAGTGCAGCCCAAGACCACCAGTAAATAAACCATAACCATATGCATTCTGAAGCTTGTCGCCCGGCTCGGCCCCTGCACAACATAATGCCCGTGCCATAACATCCGACCATAACTTAATATCGTCTTTCGTATAACCAACAACAGTAGGATTGCCGGTGGTACCACTGGAGACATGGATTTCGGCAACACTTGTTCGAGGAACGGAAAACATTCCAAAAGGATAATTGTCCCTCATGTCTTCCTTGGTTGTAAAAGGCAGTTTCACAATATCATCGATGGTTTTGATGCTATCGGGAGAAATACCCGCAGCATTAAATTTTTCTTCGTATACAGAGCAGTTCTTATAGACATAGGCTGCAAGTTTTTTAAGACGTTCAGATTGAATATTTTTCAATTCATCAAGGTCCATACACTCTGTTTTTTCTTTCCATATCATTTTAGATTGATACTCCTTCCATCAAAAAAAACCTTCCTGTTTTGTTCGACTATTTTTTTTGA
>CAYZEH010000080.1:0-11908 GCA_964477135.1 uncultured Pirellulales bacterium
TGCCGATTACATGGGGGAAAAAAGCCATCACAATAGACCTCGACAACAAAAGCCCGGACATGAGCTTCTTCAGCTACATAGAAACTTGGGAACTATTCCAGGAATTCACAACCTTCGTAGAAAACGAACTAAACTGACCCCCACTATTTATCATTAGCCCGCCTTCTTTTTATCTTTATATTTTACCTTAACCTCATAATAGATATTGTAGAGTTTGTCAGACCCTACACCCCCCAACAAAGGTTTACCCGCAAAAATACAATCTCGAGATATAATTTCGCATTCTGAATTTTTGTATTCGCTTCTTTCAAGCCACATCTCTAATATTTTTATACGTTTTTTTTCATATTCGTTGCTTTCCAAATGCTCATTCTGGAAATTGGTTACTTGCTTCTGAAATCTAAAGTATTGATAACCATCCTCAACTTTAATTGGTGTAAATTTTGTCGGGACTTTTCTCGCAACCGATTCACAGCTAATCCAAAACAATATTTGGAAAAAAAGAATTGCAACTGCACAATTTGTAGTTCTCATAATATTAATTTTCAGTTTTAATTATATTCTTTTTCAAGCCTTTCCTCGCTCATCATTTTACCTTTTTCTCAATTAGTCTCATATTACATGCTGTTTTAAAACCCTCAAAAATAATAAGTCGAATAGTAATTCCGATGAGAATGGGCTATCGCACAAGCTCGTCGGAGTCGGAATTACTACGGCCAAACTCATAACAAAATTTCCCGACTAAACCTCTTACCTCAAAACTACCTGCTTATTCAATGGACATACACCAGTAAATACAACTCCCAAACCAAAACAAGCTCCCAAAAAACATTATAAAAAACAACAACTTTCCCAAATTATCTGAAATCCCCTGCTAATCCAACAAAACCTGCATCAATACTCTTCAAATCCCAGCTGAGAACCAAAAATTCACCCAAACCCAAAAACCAGTTGTTTTGTACCCTACACCCCTATAAACAGCAATTATGGCATTAAAGAGTTATATATTTTATTCTCACTTGATGCTCCCAAAATACCAATAAACAAATGTATCTACCTGCCCTTTTTAACTTTTTATTCCATAGTGACAATAAGTTGTCACTGCCTCGTAAATAAGTATCGTCAAAGCAGCAATTAAAACTATTATTAATTTTTATTAAAAAGATTGGCAACAGGAATTATATGGCATTATCAAAAAGCAAAATGTGGAGAAATATCATTTAAGAGGATTTTAGAAAACAAGATGTGGAGGAATAATATCTAAGAGCATTAAGAAAACATTTACTTTTCATTTACTGTTAAGTTGATGTTCCCAAAGTTATATCTATTAAGTAGTTCAGGGACAGACTAAGACATAAAAGGAAAACCTGAAATGAACCAGACAAGGAAGTCAAATAAAATTGCGCCAATAGTTCGCTATAAACTTTTGGCAAAGCAATGCAGTGTAAAGACTAATATTGTTACAGAGTATTTTCGTATCAAATGGGAAAGCAGATTGCATTACATCTTGACTGTAACAGGCAACGGCAAAATCATATTTGCCGCAGCCTCATCCCACTTGGATTTGAAATGCACAAGGTATCAAATCTGTTCCAGGCTAAAGAAACTCTTGAGAAATCATTTTGCAGACTTGTCCTTGTCGATTTCGATTGCACCGATAAAAATAATGACATAGTCGAATTCTGTGATTTTGTCCGCAAAGGCAGTAACCATCAAATCATCATTGCTTTAATGAACAAAGCTAAAATAAAACTCGAAGAAAAACTTTTCGACATAGGTGTCAATGACGTAGTGACCGGAGTCCATGCAACTGCCAGGCTGCTGTTTAAAAGAATCAGCTGCCATCTCCAACATTGCAAAGAACCTTTGCTTCAGAGTAACACAATAAGACTCAAAAACACCGTTGTAGACTTTGACAGACGAGAAGTCTGGTGCAATGGAACCACTCGAAGATTGCCCGGAATCTTAGCAGATTTACTAAAATATTTTATTGATAATCCAGGCAGAGCAATATCCAGAGATGAACTTCTTACCAGCCCGATTTGGAACGATTCGATATGTTCATCCGCAGAAGAAGGGGGCAAAACTTTCGACGTAACTATAGGCAAATTAAGAAAAATTATTGAACCATATCCAACCAAGCCTCAAATTATAAAATCTGTTCGCGGAATAGGCTGGAAATTGTCTTTGGATCTAACAGAATCCTTAAATAATTCCACAGTAGCTAATAACCAAATTGAAAGGAATTGCTATGATCTTAAACACCATACACCTTAACTCCTCCTGACAAGGGCTCACAATATAGCTTCACCAGCATATATTGCCAGAGCTCGGTCTCCAGCCCGACGGAATAAGTGTCACCCTACTTAAACTTCATCATCACCTACGTCAGGGCTGGAGGCTTTTCCTGATCAAACCTGAGAATGATTATTAATTACTGAATTAATTTTTCAAAATCTGCCTCTAAACCCCGTATTATTACTGGATTAAGCTCTAAAAGTAATGAATTAACTTGATATAATGAATATTTTTCGTTGTAATATGTCAGATCATTTGTTTTGAAATAGATGGTTAACACAAAATTATAGCCAGTAGGCTCCCGAGATTGAGGCAATAGCTCATGCGGAGGGGGCTGTTGTCAAACTCCTGTTTCTTAGCCGTTTTTTGGTTTCCCCTTACTTAAAACGTGTGCTGTCGAAAAGAAAAAATAAAATTAGCCAGGCCTTCTGAAAATGCTATATTCCGGCCAATTGCCTTGAAGCAATAAAAACTGCTCATTATTATTTACCTCTTCCAACTGCTGGTTTTTAGTATTTACAAGAGGCTCACTCATAGTAGCTTGAGATATATTTCCATCAGGGGTAAGCACTTCCAAAATTTCTCCTGCAAAAATTTTATTCCTCACTTCAAGAACACTTCGGTCATTAATTTTTTCTTCAGTTACATTTCCTACGAAAACCGTATTTATTTTAGATTCGTTTTTTGCATATTCATAATCTTCAGGCCCAACATTGCCTTTCATAAATCCCTGGCAGTACCCCCTATTTGGTACTCTGTTTAACAATTCGTAGGCCTGCTTTTCAGTAAAGGTTTCGCCATCAAGCAAACGCCTGTAAAAAGAAACAACAGAAGCAATATAATGGATCGATTTCATTCTGCCTTCAATTTTAAAGGCCATAACTCCTGCTTCTATGAGCCTGGGCACATAATCAAAAAGAGCAAGCTCTTTTGAGTTGAAAATATATGTCCCTCTGTCATCTTCTGTTACGGGCAAATAAACACCAGGTCGTTTTTCTTCTACGAGAAAATACTTCCATCTGCATGGATGTTTACATTCGCCATGATTTGCACGAAACGTAGTAAGGTAATCACTTATAGCACACCTTCCAGAGTATGAAAAACAAACAGAGCCATGAATAAAAACTTCTGTCTCTATCTGACTGGCAAGATTCTTTTGAATATCTATGATCTTCTCAAGAGAAAGTTCTCTGGCAAGATTTACTCTTTTAGCTCCAAGCTGCTTATATGCCATCGCTGTCTGAAAACTAACGGTATTTGCCTGTGTGCTGATATGAAGATCTGCGCTGAGTCCAAGTTTATTTAACTCAGACAAAACTCCCATATCCGCTACAATAAAAGCGTCAACACCAATATCATCAAGTTTTTTTGCAGTCTCGATAAGCTTTTCGTACTCATCTGAAAAAGGGTAGATATTAAAAGTCACATAGCCTTTTCTGTCATTTTGATGCAAGAAATCAAGACCGACTTGCGCATCCTGCAAAGAAAAATTGCCGGCAAAATTACGCAAAGAGCCGAATTTCATACCAAAGTAAACTGCGTCAGCACCATATTTAACTGCCCACTTAAGTTTTTCGAGGTTTCCCGCAGGTGCGAGAAGTTGAGGTTTCATCGAGATACCTATATCCTGTAAAAAAATTACGACCTATAGAAACAATATGAAAACTTCAGTGTAGCATTTTGAAGGTTCTGCGCCAAGCCGTATCCGAACCAGCCCCGCTAATCAGCATAATTTTAAAGAAAATCACCTGAAAAGCCGATATCTTAAGCAGTTGGAAAGAATTATTATGACTGAAGCAAAATCTGATTTCAGCGAAGAGAGAAGAAGAGAAAAAAGGCTGAATTACCTTTGGCCTATCTGGTTTGCGCAGGAACTTGGCAAAAATATCACTCAAGGACAATTGGTTGACGTTTCCAGCGGCGGAGCGGCTTTTACCTGTCATGCTGACGAAAACTGCCCTTACACGGGACAAAAAATATTATTAAAATTCAGTTTACCTCGATATGAATCTAATAATGAATATTACATGGCCAGTTTTTCAAGACCGGGATATGTTAAAAGAGTAGACCAGGTTGACCGTTTTATAAAGAAAGTCGCCGCCCAATTCGCTATCCCCTTACCATTTAGCCCATCTCCACAAAACTCCACAGATATGGAAATTGAAAAAAGGAGTGAATCGGCAGTTATCTAAAACCAAACGAATTATTTTGGCTGCTGACTGCCTAACCAGTTCAACGCTGCTTCGTAAATTATTTCGTGTGAACCTTCAAAAACGGTTACCCTGACATTTCCAGAGTTCCTCCTGAAGAGAACTTTTTTGTCGCCATAAGTTGGATCATTATATTCGTCTGTCAGATTTGCGGGAACCTTTTGGTTCTCAACAAAAAAATCAATATCCTCTGAGCTGATCCTATCACCAGGCTTACAAATCGCATTAAACGCCCAAAGTGAATGGCTTATAGGAACACTTCCCGTATGACCATCGTGGATGCCGGCATTAATATCGAGCCTAACCGAAGTTGCGTTTTTAAGATAAGTTATCGCCGACCTCTTTACATACTGCTGGTCAACTTTTTTATTTTCACCTGGTTTGCCGCCGCAAGATGCTGCTATCTCATCAGCATAATGACGACCTGCCTCGCTGCATTGGACATACCATTGTTCAAGATCAACAATAGGAACCCACGCTGACACCGCTGTCCACGTTTGTTGGCTGCGACCAGCCATCAAAAGCGCCGCATATCCCCCTCCTGAAACCCCGACAAGATAAACCCTGCTGGAATCGATATTTGCATGAGTTTTAGCAAATTCCACAGCACTTAATATGTCCGCCACAACAAGCTCAGATCCTGTAGCATCTGGTTTATTATTAGGCCCGCGAAAATCCGGAGCTATAAAAACCCACTTCTTTTCAACACACCACTTGGCATAAGGTATTGAAATATCCTGTTTATAATCAGCCGACCAGCTATGCAAAGCCACAAGCAAAGGCATCTTTTCTTTTTTAGCTGACGAATAAAACATCGCCCGTTGATAGCTGTCATCTGCACTGCTAAGATAACTAATTTCTCGAACCTGCTCAGGCCATGCAGAATTATCAGCGTAAAGATTGATGCTTAAGGCAAATACAACACAAATCGCAATAATAGCTTTATTCATTTTCCAGGTTCACAATTTAAATATAAAAACAAAAGCTACCATAACAAACGTAAACCTACTATGACAGCTTATCATTTATACAATTCTTTTTATTAGGAAGAAAACGCAACCCTACTGTTGTAGGATGAGTATTTCTGACGCCGACAGCCGAAGCCGCAACAGGCATAAAGCGAACATGAAAAATTAAACTGCTCTAGTGTTTAAAATGACGTTTGCCGGTAAATACCATTGCAATACCGTGGGCATCAGCCGCTTCGATCACTTCACCATCTTTCTTTGAACCACCAGGCTGGACAATACAAGCTACACCTGCTTTAGCGGCATTGTCAATATTATCAGGGAACGGGAAGAATGCATCTGAACCCATCGCAGCACCCTTTGCTAATTCACCTGCATTTTTAAACGAGAGCAAACCAGACTCAACACGGTTCATCTGACCTGCGCCAACACCTACAAGCCTTTTCCCGCTAACCAGTGTAATAGTATTGCTCTTAACATGCTTAGCTGTTATCCAGGCCAACCTGAGATCTTCAAGCTGCTCTTCTGTTGGCTTTACTTTAGTTGGATATGTCAGCTGGTTAGGCTCCCACGCAACCAGGTCACGCTCTTGAAGCAAAAGACCGCCAATAACACAGCGTACATCAAATTCGCTCGTATCAATTTTCACCCTGTCGATAGGTCCTGTTTCCATCAGCCTTACTCTGGACCCCCAGGCCTTTAGAGTTCTTATTATTTCAACTGCTTCTTTGTCAAACTCTGGTGCAATAATAACTTCAGCAAAGAATCCGCTCGCGCCCTTTGCTTTGCCGAACAGGCTGTAAGATTCCATAATAGTCTGAGCAAGCTGGGCATTTATTTTCCTGTTTAATGCGATTATGCCCCCAAAGGCACTTGTCACATCCCCTTCATAAGCTTTCCTGTATGCCTTGCTGATATCAGCATCGATCGCACAGCCGCACGGATTAAGATGTTTAACCACTACCGCCGCTGGTTCCTGGAATTCCTTTACCAACTCAAAAGCGGCATTTGTATCGAGCAGATTATTAAAGCTGATTGCATTTCCACCTTCAAGAAACTTCGCACTGCTGATAGATGTTTCATCATTCGCAGTAAGTTTATAATAAGCTGCCTTTTGATGTGGATTTTCACCATAACGAAGAGAACTTGCCTTGCTAAGTGAAATTGAAAATCTCTCCGGAAATTCAATCTCCTGCCTGGCATTTAGATACCTGGCAATCGCAGCATCATAAGAAGCCGTCAAACCAAAAGCAATTCTGGCAAAATCACTGCGAGTTGCACTGCTAACCACCCCGGCATTGTTTTTCATTTCTTCAATAACTTTATCGTACTGCGACGAATTAGTTACAACAGTAACAAACTTACTGTTTTTAGCAGCAGACCGCAGCATACTCGGTCCACCAATATCAATATTTTCAATAGCATCCGCCAATGTGCAGTCAGGCTTTGCGATAGTTGCCTCGAATGGATAAAGATTTACACAAACCAGATCTATAGGCTCAATAGAATGTTCCTGCATAGCTGCCAGATGTTCATCATTATCACGCAACCCTAACAGCCCGCCATGAATTTTAGGATGCAGCGTTTTAACCCTTCCATTCATCATTTCCGGAAAACCAGTAACCGTATCAATAGCAACAACTTCAATACCTGCCTGCGAAAGCTTCTTGCCTGTGCCCCCGGTGCTGATGATCTTTACACCCATCTGGCTCAAACTTTGAGCGAACTCTACAATTGAAGTTTTATCCGAAACACTGATTAATGCTGTTTTGACTTTAAAATCCATTTTAAAATGCTGCTTTCCATATTATATAGTGAAAAATACTTCACATAACCAATTAAAACAATCAGCCATACCCCTCTGCCATTATTTCCCAGGCTGTAAACACATAAGTTTGCCAGCCTTATTTGCAACGTATATCTTTGAATCCATCGCATTGGTAAGATAAATTTCAACAGGAGAAAAATCGACAGAGGTTTTTATCTTATTTTTTTTATTGTCCATAATAACAAGTTTCCCTGATTTTGTAATTATGTACACCAGATCCTCGTTCTCAGCAAGAACCGCAACTGCATCTTTCAACTGCCATTTCTTTTTGCCAAACTTCTTGTCAATAGCGGTAATGCCATAATCCCGCAAATACTGGTAAACAACTTTATCTGTCACTACCGGGGCTTTCTTAGGCCTTGCCTGGACTTGATACTTCCAGAAAAGCCTTCCATTATTCTTGTCAACACGATAAATATTTGTATCTCTGCTTGCCACATAAACCGCTTCATTATCTTCCACAATACGGTCAACAATGGCATCAGATGCTTTAAAGTGCCATTTTTTAACTGCCTTGTCCGCCTCGCAACAGATCAGATCACCCTTTTTAGACGCAAAGATAAAGCTGTCTTCCTGAGCAACAACAGAAACAAGATGAGAATTACTAAAAGCTGATACCTCAAACAGTTGCACCTTATTCAAAGCCTGTAAGGCATGCACTCGCTTATCAGTAGCTGCAATATAATAAAAATACTTATTTCTAACTGCCGGCGCAACTTCATTAAATTTAATATGAGTAGAACTTTTTTCAATCCCGAAATCAGGAGAAATCTCTATGATCTTATTGCCAACAATAGAATAAAGTTCGTTATTATAAATTGATAAACCTTCAAACGGAATCCCAGGCTCAGCAAAAGACCTGCTGAAAGATATCTTGCCGGTGATCCTGTTTATCGAAACCATATAATTTGAAGATGATAATCCAAAAATATGGCGATCAAGAACAAAAAGCTGTTGCAGTTTTTCGTTTTCACCAATAGGCAATACCGTATCCCATACTTTTACCAACCCTGCCTGTTCAAGCAATTCATCAGATAACAAACATTCATAGATCGATGCACTGCAAACACTTGAAAAAATTATACCGCATAGTAAAACCGCCAAAACAACTTGCAAACTTCTATTCATCTTGGTTCAACCCCTGTATAAAAAACATAAAATCATTAATAATCCTTGTAATCTTAAATCAAGGCAAATCAACATAATCAGCAAGATCTATGCCGTAATCTTTTTCAAATTTCTGCATCTTTTCAATTCTGTCAACATCATCCTGAATTCTACTTGCCAACTTAAAAATATAAGGCCTGCCATCGAGTCTGTTTCGAAGATCATCAAGCATCGGCTCCCAACTGCTGCCATACAACTGTGATTTAAGCACAATAAGCATTTGATGCTCTTCGCTCAAACCACTTACAAATTCGCAGACAGCCGAATCTGTCAAATCTTCACATTCATTTTTTTTATTCATAGGCTCAGCCACTGCTTAAACCTTTCTTACACAGCCCGAATCCTATACTTTACAACCCGAGATTGCAACCATTTTCCTGAATTTAGCACTCAAACCAGATTAAAAACACGGATTTACACAAATATTATAACAATATTCTATTTTGCAGGCAAAAAAAGGGCTAAAATCTGAAAATTCAAAATAATAGTTAAAATCACCAAATAAATTAAAAAAGCGTGGCAACTCAGAGCTGCCACGCCATAATTTATTACATTAAAAACGAATTACGGTTTTTCCTGAGCTCCTACATCGGGGTTACCGTTATACAAACTGTTGCCCCAGAAATCATAACCGCCGTTACCTGTTATTGTTGTTCCCACGCCGATACAAGGCGAACCATTTTGCAGTTTATAGCCGGCAAGAGTATCAATGCCATCACCGCCTGAGCCACCACTAACAAAACTTGGATCAGAGGTTACCTCATTGGTTCCGCTGGGCCTGCCACTGACGAATATGCCGGAGCCGTACCACAATATTTCTTTTCTCCATGAATCGGCACGCCAGCAATTATTGCTGAAGCTGTTATCCCGCATAGCATTATAATCGAAGCGATATCTTCCAAGTGATTTGAAAATATTGTTTTTGAAAACTCCTGTTCCTGTACAGCCGGCAAAATTCCTTACCAGGTAAACATCTGTGCCTGAGCCTTGATATATAACATTATTGTAGATGTCTGCGCCGGCACCAAGGTGGAATATAACAGCCTCGTCGTTCTGGCTTATATTGTAGCGTACGATTGGATTTATCTGCCCAATACCATCGTCGTTGTCGCACACCAGCATGAAACCGCCTTCGTTGTCATGGCTGTAGTTATACTGGAACAAGGTGTTAGCACAGTTATAATCACAATCATAACCCTGACCGTCATGAGTACCCTTCACACCTGAAACTTCATTGTACTGGATTGTAGTATTATCCGAACTCCAGGGCCAGATACCTACTGCAAATTGTGTGGGGTCATTATTATATGTTCGACAAGCAGCTCCTTCTATTACATTGTACTCAATAAGAGCACCATCACAGCCAATAGGCACAATACCGTCACCACCAATATCCTCAAGGAAATTGCTTCTGACAACAACATGCGTGCTTGGATACCAGTCACTGCTGCTGCGAGGCCAGGCGTTAGTCGTCGTACCGATATTACTATTACCACCAACGATACCATCCCTGTCGGTAGTTTCTATGTGACAATCTTCTATTAGCAAATCGTCTAATCTCGATTTTGGCGTGCTACCTGAGCAGTGCCAGCCTATTCCTGCGCCGCCGCCGTCTTCTTTCTCTATCAGACCATTAACACTATGTACATATAAGTTTTTAAGATGAATATGCCGCATTACGCCAAAATTATTCGCGGAAATACTAACACCTTTCCGCCATGCACTTCTTGTTGCTCCCAAGTTAGTGAGCTGTAAGTTATTTATCTCCCAGCAATTAACATTAGAAATGCCTAATGGTGTGCCACTACCACCTGCGTTGATGCGAGGCTTATCATCTTCATCTGAAACATCACCATAAGCATCGATAACAATAGGTTCGCCACTTCTGCCGCTGCCGTGTAAATTCATATTGCCAGACCAGACACAACCAGCTTTGAACAGAATCTTATCCAAAGGCTGGAATGTAATACTGTTAAATTTGTTCAAACTCTGCCATGCAGTAGCAGGTGAGGTTCCTGCGTAATTATCATTACCATTGTCAGCATCTACATAATAAACGTTATTGAACTCATTCTCATACTGTCTGTAAATACCATCGATCTCATATACATCCAAAGCTGTATCATATATTCTGAAATCTTTTATAGTTCCAGCAAATTGATGCCAGTTTGCACTGCTGCCGCAAATCTCAAAACTCTTAATGCCTGCCATTGAACCAGTTTTACTCGTACCATGAGATACGAGAAATCCATTGATATATATATTCATATACCCATCATCTGCATCTTTAACTAATGCATAATGATGCCACTGTTCCATTGGTATATAATTGATTTTACTAAAATCATTTATATCATAATAATAGAGACTATCACTGCTGCCTGCCTTAAATATAAGGTCATCACCAGTTGTAGGCAGTTCAGCCTGCAAAATCACAGCACTAGCTGCGTTTTTACCGGTAAATATCCTGTTGTGTCCGCTATCATTATCAAAATCGTTCTTTGCCCAAAATGCTATAGTTACCTGGTCATCGATAGTTTCAAATATGCTGTTCGCATCCACAGAGCTTAACGCAACCCTGCTAGCTCCATAATTGTCGCCAGTCATTACAACTCCACCGTCCCAACTATTGTTATTGCCTAAAGTTCCATCATATCTGCAAGCGCCGCTGTCATGAGCGATAGTGCCTGATGTCTCTTCGAATTTCCACCATGCAATCAGGCTGTTACCGGCCTGTTCTGAGATTTCCTGAGCAGAAAGCGCACGGTCGAAGATTTTAACATCTGCCATCTTACCATGATAACAGTCCCAACTGTTATTAGTCCCCGAGGCCAGTCTTGTGAAAATTCTGCAATTTTCAATACCGGCCATTGTTTTATTTGTATCGCAGTTATAGTTAGCTACTTCTTCGCCGTCATAATATAGCTTTTCTACATCGGCATCGCAGTCTTTCACCATAGCTACATGGTGCCACTCTTCTAAATCGCTGCTATAATAATTATTGTATCCCCACCACCATTGGGTATCAGAACTACCCGAAGAATCCTCACCTGCTGTTGACACAAAATAGTAACTCGCTGGAGTACTTCCGTTATCATAGACACTCATTGAAAGAATTTTATCTTTGCTTTGAGTTGGAGCATCTGCTTTAATTAGGCCGCCCATACTATAGTCAGCATCCGGATTCCATATCCACATTGAAACGGTGACTTGTTTATCCATTTCGCTAAACACATCATCAGACACATCAACATAAAGATTGCCCCATGTACTGCAATTAGCCAGATGATAGCCATAATCATCGCTTGCCCAATTGCTGCTGCTGCTGACAGTTGCATCATAGTCATTGCCGGACAGATCACTGGCTGTGGTTCCTGAACCATCATCGAAACGATACCAGGCTACAAGATTTGGCTCTGATGTTCCCGCAACAGCAA
>CAYZEH010000081.1:0-10625 GCA_964477135.1 uncultured Pirellulales bacterium
ACGGATTTGGAACATTTGGCAACTTTGCCTGATGCCGGTGAGAAGTGCCAGCAATTCTCCAGCTATGATCGAAGAAGCGAATATGACGAAGAAAATGGAAAGTATGTCCAGTGGTATGCCAATGGTGACGGCGATGGTTTCATCAGAAAAGAAGGTGAGGATTTTGTTCTTGCAGAGATGCAGGGCCCTGGGGTTATCTGGCGTATATGGTCGGCATTACTAAAGGAAGGACATGTTAAGATATATCTTGACGGCAATGAGAAGCCCGCAGTTGACTTGCCTTTTACAGGCTATTTCAACAGGAAAAATGCACCGTTTGACAGGTCGGCTTTGGTTTATGAATCTGCTAAGGGGTTTAACTGTTATGTTCCTATGCCGTTTCAAAAATCCTGTAAAATAGTTGCAGAAAAAGATTGGGGTAAGTATTTCCATTTTACATATACGACGTTTCCTGAGGGGACAAAGCTACCGACTTTTAAAAGGCAGCTATCCGAAGCTGAGTCTGTTGCCCTTGATGAGGCCAATGAATTTTTAGCTAATTGCGGACGTGACCCCGCCGGCGAGAGGAAGGGACAAAAAACGAATCAGATAACAATTACTATCGCTGCCGGTGAGACGGCAACAGTTGCCCAGATTAATGGCAAACGAGCTATTACCGCAATAAAAGTAAAAACATTTCTGCCCGGAGATGAACAGGATTACGATCTGCTTCGCCAGATGACTATCAGTATTAATTTTGATGATGAAAAATCCGCATCTGTCTGGTCGCCTTTGGGGGACTTTTTTGGTAGTGCTCCGGGTAAGCAGCTTTATAAGTCACTGCCTATGGGGGCGACGGAGGATGGTTTTTACAGTTACTGGTATATGCCTTTTGCCAGGAAAGCAGTTGTGAAAATTGCCAACGAAAGTGACAAGCCTCAAAAGCTTGTATTTACAGTTACTCATTCTCCTTTGAAGAAATCGATTAAAAAACTTGGGCGTTTTCATGCCAAGTGGCACAGGAATCTTTTGCCTGCACTAAGTAAAGACCGCTGGCCTGACTGGATGCTCTTAAAAACCACAGGCAAGGGTCGCCTTTGCGGGGTGATGATGCATATCTGGAGTCCCGTTGGTTGGTATCTTAAGGTAGAGTGGTGTAGCGGACATTGGTGGTGGGGCGAAGGCGATGAGAAATTTTTTGTTGATGGAGAAAAGTTCCCATCTACTTACGGCACGGGTACCGAAGATTATTTTGGATATGCATGGTGTAATCCGGGGGTGTTCCACAGGGCATATCATAATCAGACCATAAACGAAAATAATGCTGGTAATGTGTGTGTCAGCCGTTGGCACATTGGGGATAATATACCGTTTCAGAAATCTTTTGAAGCTACGATAGAAAAATATTATCCCGATGATTACCAGACACTTTATGCAGCTACTGTTTACTGGTATCAGGATGCTGACAGTGAAGATATTTATTCTGAAGTGCCGGTTGAAGAGAGAATCGGGTATTTTACAAAGAAAGTTTCAAACAAGGTCAAAGGTGTTATAGAAGGTGAAGACCTTGAAGTTGTTTCGAAGTCAGCGGGTAATCTAACGCATCAGGAACTTGGTTCTCGATTCAGCGGGGGCAAGCATCTCTGGTGGACAGGAGCTAAGCCTGGTGACATCCTTGTGCTTGCGAGTAATGTTGATAAGGGTGGCAGCTATAAAGTTAAAGCTCAGCTTACCAAGGCTGTTGATTATGCGATCGTTCAGCTTTATGGCGATGGCGAAAAGCTCGGTGAACCGATCGATCTATATAACAATGGAGTTGTCCCTACGGGAGAGATTGACTTAGGGACATTTTCGATTGAAGCGGGCAAGCATCAGTTGGAAATTGAGATAGTCGGGGCCAATGAAAAGGCGGCTAAAGCCTACATGTTCGGCCTAGACTATATAAAAGTTGAAAAGGTAAATTAGTTTTTGATGAAATGAGTTGGCTATGCAAAAGTCTATTGTTTCAAGACGAGATTTCCTCAGATTAGCAGGCAGTTTTGCATTAACATCAATATTGGGTTCAACAGGATTGGCCGTCGGCAAAAAAACAGCCAGACCTAATATTTTATTTATTATGGTTGATGACTTAGGTTGGTCGGATCTAGGTTGTTATGGAAGCGATCTTCATGAAACAAAAAACATAGACAGATTTGCCAGTCAGGCTGTGATGTTTACCGACGCTTATGCATCTTCGCCTGTGTGTAGCCCAACCAGGGCATCGGTTCTTTCAGGCAAACATCCAGCAAGAATTAATATGACAGTTTGGCGTGAGGCCGCCAAAAGACCAGCATGGGCATGTCAAGGCAAACTACTGCCCCCAATTACAGCCGACAGCTTATCGCTTGAAGAAGTAACTTACGCTGAACGCTTGAAACAAAAAGGCTACCTTACTGCTCATGTAGGCAAATGGCATGTCGGTGATTTTGCACATTTTCCTGAGAACCATGGCTTTGATATTAACGTTGGTGCAAGTGTTTGGGGAGCGCCTCCGACATATTTTTATCCTTACAAAGGTGTCATTTACGACGAGCCTCGCTTCGTACCTGATTTAGCAATGAATGAAGAAGGGAAATACTTCACCGACCGCAAAGGTGAATATCTAACAGACAGACTAACTGATGAGGCAATGGAAATTATGGAACAGGCAGGCGATAGGCCTTTCTTCTTAAACCTTTGCTATCACACTGTTCATACCCCAATAGAGGGTAAAAAGAAATATGTCGAATATTACAAAAAGAAAATCAAACAGGGTATGAACCACCAAAATGCGAAATATGCAGCCATGGTAAAGAGCCTCGATGATAACGTTGGTCGGGTGCTGGCGAAACTCAAAAAGCTAAAGATCGAAAATAACACCATGGTGATATTCTACTCTGACAATGGTGGCCAGATAAATCAATGGGATGGTCAAACTGTAACAAATAACACCCCGCTTAGAAGCGGTAAAGGCTCATTATACGAAGGCGGTATCAGAGTGCCTCTAATGATCCGGTGGCCAGGTCGAAGTAAAGCAAACAACAAGTGCACCGAGCCAGTAACAGCAATGGATCTCTACGCTACCATCTGCGAGGCTGCAAAAGTTGACTACGACAAAAAACAAATTGATGGCCTAAGCTTTCTTAAGCTTTTGAAGTCACCCAATGGCAACCTTGGACGTGAATGCCTCTATTGGCACTATCCGCACTATTACACAAATACAACCTCGCCTGTAACCGCTATACGATGTGGAGATTTTAAATTATTAAAGTACTACGAAGACAACCATGTTGAGCTTTACAATATCAAACAGGACTTGTCTGAGCAAAATGATCTCAGCGAAAAGCTCATAGATAAGAAAGACGCTCTTCTTAAAAAACTAAACGCCTGGTGCAAGCAAGTAAACGCACAGATGCCTGAAGTTAATCCTGATTATAAGAAATAAAATTTTCCAGCATTGCTGTCAGTTATTCAACCGTGACACTTTTGGCGAGGTTACGAGGTTTGTCGACGTCGTGGCCTCTTAGAACGGCTGCATGATACGCCAGCAATTGCAAAGGTAGTACTGTAAGCATTGGCTGAAGCAGTTCAGGGACGTCTGGGACGGTTATTAAATAATCTGCATAGCGTTTTATCTGCTCGTCGCCTTCGGTAGCAACTACTATGGTCTTTCCTCCCCTTGCTCGTACTTCTTCGATATTGCCCATTATCTTATCATATTGAGGGCCTTTGGTTGCGATGAAAACTGCGGGCATATCATCCGCGATCAAAGCAATCGGCCCATGTTTCATTTCCGCAGCGGGCATACCTTCAGCGTGAATGTAACTTATTTCTTTGAGTTTCAAAGCGCCTTCCAAAGCAACAGGATAATTGAAACCTCTGCCGAGGAATAGCCAGTTTTCTTTGTCGATATTTGCAGCGGCGATTTTTTTGATATCTTCCGACTGGTCGAGTATTAGTTTTATTTTTTCCGGTATTTCAAAAAGCTGTTTGAGCAGTTGACCAGCCTGGTCGTCGCTGATGTGTTTTCTTCTGCCGAGCTCTATTGCTATCATTGTTAATACTGCAACCTGGGCGGTAAATGCTTTTGTGCTTGCAACGCCGATCTCCGGACCCACATGGAGATAAACGCCTGCGTCGGTTGTTCTTGCTATTGATGAGCCCACGACGTTGACTATGCCGAGGACAGTGGCTCCTCTTTCTTTGGCTTGTTCTATCGCAGCCAGTGTGTCGGCTGTCTCTCCTGACTGGCTTATGGAGATAACAACAGTACCGTCGTCGATAATCGGGTTACGATATCTGAACTCGCTTGCGTATTCGACTTCGGTTGGGATTCTGCCGAGCTGTTCAAAGAGGAATTCACCTACCAGTCCCGCATGGTAAGCGGTTCCGCAGGCAGTAATTATGAGTCTTTTTGTTTTTGTCAGGTCACGGAAGAAAGAGTCTATTCCGCCAAGTTTAATTTTTTTAGCGATCATGTCGATCCTACCGCTCATGCAGGTGCTTAGAGACTGAGGCTGTTCGAATATTTCCTTGAGCATGTGATGTTTAAAGTCGCCCATCTCTATCTGTTCGAGGGAGAATTCTATTTCTTTAACGACTTTTTCAACTTTGATATTATCAATAGTCTTGGTCTGGAAACCTTCCGAGGTTATCGTGACCATTTCATTATCAGAAAGGTATATTGCTCTTGTGGTATGGCCTACAATCGCTGAAGCGTCAGAAGCGATGATATATTCATCAGCGCCAACGCCGAGGATAAGCGGGCTTCCCTTTTTCGCACCTATCAGGACGTTTGGAAAGTCGCTGCAGATAATTGCCAGACCGTAGGTGCCATGAAGCTGTTGTAATGCAGTCTGGACAGCCCATTCAAATTTGCTTTGACCTGCGGATTCTTCGCTGGTGTCCTTGTTATAGAAATAACCGATGATGTTAGAGATAACTTCACTGTCGGTTTCGCTTTTAAACTCAACGCCTTCTTTTTGCAGCCATTGTTTCAGGGCGGAATAATTCTCTATTATGCCGTTATGCACTATTGCGATTTTGCCGGTGCAATCTATATGCGGATGTGCATTTATTGTAGTTGGTTTGCCGTGAGTTGCCCATCTTGTATGACCAATGCCGAGAGTTTCATTAAAATCAGGTTTGTCGAGAATATCTTCCAGACATTTTATTCGCCCGCTGCTTTTTTTGATTTTAATCGCACCGGAGTTCAGGACGGCGATTCCTGCTGAGTCGTAACCTCTGTATTCAAGTCTTTTCAGACCCTCAAGAAGTATTGGTTGAGCTTTTGCATTTCCAAGATACGCAACTATTCCGCACATTTATATATCTCTCTAAAAAAACCAAACATTCAAATTAACCTATGCCAATATGATATAAAATCGCCCAATAAGGGCAAATAGTTTATTTCTAATCACTTTCAAAGCTAATATATTTGACTGTAAGTCGTTTATTTTGTCTAATCTGCGAAGATTATTATTTTAAATTTTATACCCTTCAGGGTAAGAAATGTCCGCGAATAAATCCGTAACTTGTTATTTTTAAGTTATTCACCCGCGGATAAACGAAAAAATTTAATTGAGATTAGTATAATTGCGTTTTTTAGCACAGTAGTAAGGTTATCAGGGCTTTTTATAATGATTGTTATTATAGATTATGATGTTGGCAATGTTAAAAGTGTCTCTAATGCGTTTAGCCATCTTGGCTGTGAAAACCAACTCAGCAGTGACCCTGAGGTTATCAGGGAGGCATCGGGGCTTGTTTTGCCAGGCGTAGCGGCTTTTGGTTATGCTATAAATGCTCTCGGCGGTCTTTCGGAAGTAGTTAAGAGTGTTGCTCTTGCGGGTAAGCCTTTATTGGGTATTTGTGTTGGCTATCAGATGCTGTTTGAGAAAAGTTTTGAGTATGGCGAATTTGATGGGCTTGGTCTTATTAAAGGCCAGGTTATCGGACTGCCTGCGGATAAAACCGTACCACACATGGGATGGAATCTTGTAAAATTACCAGCTAATATGGATCTGCTAAAAGGCTTAGGCTCTAAAAAGCATTTTTATTTCGCTCATTCTTTTTATGCTGATGTTAAGGATCCTGAGGCGAAGGTAGCATATACTGAATATGGATTTGACCTGTCAGCGTCGGTTCAGAAAGACAATATTTACGGCTGTCAGTTTCATCCTGAAAAGAGCGGATCTGCGGGTTTAAAAGTCCTGCAAAACTTTGTAGAAATTTGTAAGAAAGAAAACTGCGATGTTGACTAAAAGAATTATTCCATGTCTGGATGTTAAAGATAATCGTGTTGTTAAAGGCGTAAATTTCCTGAATCTCAGAGATGCGGGCGATCCTGTTGAGCTTGGGAAAAGATATTCCGATATGGGAGCTGATGAGCTTGTGTTCCTCGATATAACAGCAACTATCCGGTCAAGAAAAACGATTGTCGAGCTGGTTGAAAAAGTTGCGAAAAACGTGTTTATACCATTTACCGTCGGCGGCGGCATACAGTCTGTTGAGCAGATGGATGAACTGCTTCGAAGCGGGGCGGAGAAAGTTTCGGTGAATACCGCGGCTGTCAATAATCCGGAGATACTTCGTGAAGGGGCAAGAAAATTCGGCAACCAGTGTATTGTCCTTGCAATAGATGCCCGCCGATCAAAAAACACACCCGGCAAATGGCAGGTTTGTATTAAGGCCGGTTCCGAGCCTACAGATATTGATGTTGTCCAGTGGGCAGTAAAAGCTGAGCAGCTCGGCGCAGGGGAGATACTGCTTACGAGTATGGATGCTGACGGCACGAAAACGGGCTATGATAATCAGCTGAATAAGGCGGTCAGCTCAGCGGTTAATATTCCTGTTATCGCTTCGGGTGGGGCGGGTAACTGCGACCACCTCTACGACGCCATAGTTGACGGCGGCGCAGAGGCAGTGTTGATGGCATCTATTACGCACTTCGGCAATTACACCATAAATCAGATGAAAGAGTACCTTTCTGCAAAAGGCATACCGGTTAACCTGTAATTTTGGTCTCCTCGGCGGTAGTCTTCTCTGACGAGGCCGTAGTTTTCAATGTCCTTATATTGACCCCATTTTTTGATGTGGCCTTTTTTTGAGCCTTCGTAGCTCATACCGATCTTTTGCATAATACGTCCTGAAGCATCATTGCCCTTGAAGTGATGTGCGAATATGCGGTTGAGCCCAAGGTTCTCAAAGCCATATTCCAAAACCGCATGTGCAGCTTCGGTGCAGTAGCCTTTGCCCCAGTAGTCTTTACCAATCCAGTAGCCCATCTCTGCATGATCGTGTTCTTTGTTTATCATAAGACCAGCAGTGCCCAACAGGTTACCATTGTTGTTTTCAGTAATAGCAAAGACCACACTTTTACCTTCCGCGATGTCACCTTTGATACTCTTGATCCACTTTTCCGCAACAGCTATGCCATAAGGATGGGGGATGCTCAGTGTAGTTGCAGCGATAGCCTTATCGCCGGCGAGAAACTGCACTACCGCTGCGTCAGCTTGCGTTAAAGGCCTAAGTATCAGCCTTTCAGTATCAATTATTGGCTCGTGTATTCTGTTGTCTTTCGCTATAACATCCATTTTTTCCTGCCTTAAAGAGAAAATAATTTAATCTCGTCTAAAAAAAAAGCCTTCCAGAGCTTTTGACCCTGGAAGGCTTATAATATTTTTACAATATCTTAAAATCTTCTCAGGGCTTTTTCTCCTTATAATATGTTGTAGAGAATGAGCGCAGAATGGTATGCTTGACCTGGCAATGGTCAGCCATAATAAAACCAAATTGTCTGCTATCATTTTTCATTAATAAAAACCCTGTAAAAATTTCTTCCCACTATATTACATAATATCACATTTCAAGTCAAGAACAAAATTGGAAAATTTACTTTTCAAGCTTCTCAAAGTGGAATCTGTGGCCGTCACCGTCGATTTTTATTTTATCTCCCCGGGAAAATTTTCCGCTCAAAATTTCTGCTGCCAGTTTGTTTTCAAGCCTTTGCTGGATAGTTCTTTTTAAAGGCCGAGCGCCAAAGGCAGCATCGTACCCTTCATCCATTATCTGTTTTCGTGCACCGGCTGTAAACTCAACTTGAATATTGTTGTCTTTAAGGCGGTCAGCGAGATAGTCAAGCTGGATATCGACGATCTTTAACAGATTGTCCTTGTCAAGCATGTGGAATACTATCACTTCATCGATTCTGTTGAGGAATTCAGGCTTGAAAGTCTGCTTTAATTCATCTTTAACGTGTGCTTCGATCTCCCAGTCTGCGCCGCTATCTTCGGTTATTTCCTGTATTTTTTGGCTGGCGATATTGCTGGTCATGATGATAACTGTATTTGTAAAGTTTACAGTTCTGCCCTGACCATCGGTTAGTCTGCCGTCATCGAAAACCTGCAAAAGTACATTAAACACATCAATGTGAGCTTTTTCGATCTCATCTAAGAGTACAACAGAGTAGGGTTTTCTGCGGACAGCTTCGGTTAGTCTGCCTCCTTCTTCATAGCCTACATATCCGGGAGGTGCCCCTATTAGCCTGGCGACCGAATGAGGCTCCATGAATTCACTCATGTCAATGCGAACCATTGCATTTTGGTCATTGAAAAGGAAATTGGCTAATGCTTTGGTCAGCTCGGTTTTGCCTACGCCGGTAGGACCAAGAAATAAAAATGTCCCGATAGGCTTGTTTGCATCGGACAAACCTGCCCTGCTTCTTCTGACCGCGTTACATAAAGCTGAAACAGCTTCTTGTTGCCCAACTACGGTTTTCTGTATTTCATCTTCCATATGCAGCAACTTTTCACGTTCGCCGCTGAGAAGTTTTGATATCGGAATGTGCGTCCACTTCGAAACAACCTCTGCAATGTGCTCTTCTGTTACCTCATTTTGGATAATTTTGGTTTTATCACTTTCGGCAAGCTCTGTTTCTTTTTCTTCGAGTTCTTTTTTTAGTTCAGCGATTGTGCCGTATTTTAACCTTGCAGCTGTTTCAAGCTGACCCTCACGCTGCGCCTGTTCAAATTGGGTTTGGGCATCTTCGATCTTTTCTTTAAGCTGCTTTATCTTATCAATGTCACCTTTATCTTTTTCCCAAAGCGTTGTTAGTTCTTTATCCTGTTTTTTCAAATCAACAAGTTGTTTTTTTGCATCTTCGAGTCTGTTTTTACTGGCTTTGTCGCTTTCTTTTTTCAGGGCTTCACATTCAATCTTGAGCTGAATGCTTTTTCTTCGTATATCGTCAAGTTCTGCCGGCAATGAGTCATTTTCGATTCTGAGTTTTGACGCTGCTTCATCGACCAGATCGATAGCCTTATCGGGAAGCCACCTGTCTGCTATGTATCTGTTGGAAAGTGTGGCGGCTGAGACAAGTGCCGAATCAGTAATTCTAACGCCATGATGCATGTCGTAGCGGTCTTTGAGGCCTCTTAATATTGCAATCGTTTCTTCGACAGTTGGCGGTTCAACAAGAATCTGCTGGAACCGTCTTTCCAAAGCTGCGTCTTTTTCCACGTGTTTGCGGTATTCGTCAATAGTTGTTGCGCCGATACACCTTAATTCGCCTCTTGCAAGAGAGGGTTTTAATAAATTGCCCGCATCAACAGCGCCTTCAGCCTTGCCTGCTCCGACTACCGTATGAAGTTCATCAATAAATAATATGATCTGTCCTTCGGCAGCGATGACTTCTTTAAGTACCGCTTTTAGCCTGTCCTCAAACTCACCCCGGAATTTTGTACCAGCTATCAGTGTTCCCATATCAAGAGCGATTACCCTTTTATTCTTCAGACATGCAGGTACATCGCCTGCGACTATTCTTTGTGCGAGTCCTTCCACGATGGCGGTTTTGCCCACTCCTGGTTCACCTATAAGAACGGGGTTATTTTTTGTCCTGCGGTTGAGAACCTGCATACATCTTCTGATTTCTTCATCTCTTCCGATGACAGGGTCGAGCTTACCAGCTCTTGCCATTTCGAGAAGGTCGATGCCGTATCTTTCCAGAGCTTTGTATTTTTCTTCCGGGTTGGCGTCTGTAATCTTTTCATCGCCTCTGATATTTTTTAATGCTTTTTTTATCTGGTCAGCATCAACCGAGTTAAGCCTGAGTATCTCTTTTGCATTGCTTTCAACTATTGCCATAGACAACAACAAGTGTTCAACACTTAGGTATTCATCGCCCATTTTATCTGCCTGGTTTTGAGCATCCAGCACTACCTGGTTTATTGATGGGTCGGGCATAATCTGACCTGTGCTTTGGCCTTTTGGGAGCCTTGCTAATTCGCTTTCGGTTATGCTCTTTATCTGTGTGATATTTGCACCGATCTTTTTAAGTATCATAACCCCAACACCCTGGTCATCATCGCAAATGGCTTTTAGCAAATGCAAAGCCGACAGGACGGTGTGCGATTTTGCCATAGCGATCTGCTGGGCTGTTGCCAGTGCTTCCTGTGCTTTCAAAGTAAATTTATCAAATTTCACAAAAAAAATCCTTCCTGTCTGTTTTTTATAGACAGACTTCTTTTAACTGTGCAAAAGCTGTGCCTAAATTGCGTGCAATACACAACTCTGTTTGTGGCAGGCACTTATGAGATAGCTTGCGATTTTTTTATTATGCCACTTTGGCAGTT
>CAYZEH010000081.1:10725-11823 GCA_964477135.1 uncultured Pirellulales bacterium
GCTGTTGTTTTTAATATTGGTAATTTTAGCCTGGAACTGGTCACTTAAGAAGAATGTCAAAATAAAAACAGCCCTTTTAAATAATGAATTGGATGAGCATAAAAAGGATAAGGTAAAACTGCTTGAATACCAGAAATGTTTGAAGTCTCTGGTCTCCGGGTTAGTGTTAACAGAAGAGCATGAAAAGAAAAAATTTGCATATACGTTACATGACCGCATTACTCAGCCTTTGATTGTTTTTAAATTCAATCTCCAGATGTTGAAGAAAACATTGCCGGATGATGAGGCTGTAGAATCGATAGATAAGGTTTGTGATTCTATCAGCAAAGCCATTGAGGACGCTCAAATTTTATCTTATGATATGAGCAGTCCTGTTTTGCATGAGTTGAGCCTTGGTAAAGCAGTGAGAGAATTTATATCAAAAAATGTAATCCCTGCGGGTATCAAAGCAACTGTACAAGATGAAGGGGTAGACAATAAAATTGATGCTAATATCAAAATGCTTCTTTATCGTGATGTTAGAGAACTGCTTAACAATGTTGTCAAGCATTCCAAAGCCAAAAGCGTAGCAGTGAATATTCGCAAAGGCAATTCCCATATTTATTTAACAGTTAAAGATGACGGAGTGGGTTTTGACTACAAAGAAGTCTTCCCACCTAAAAGTGATAAAAAAGGTATGGGGCTATTTGGTATTCGCGAAAAGACAGAATATTTTGAAGGCTCAATGCAGGTAGAATCCAAAATTGGTGAGGGAACTGTGATAACTCTCAAAAAGCCTTTAAAGCTGTCGGATGAGTAACGACTATCTGGACCGCAAAGCAGCATCCCATTTCATAATTGTACCTAAATCCATCTTTATCTTGATTGTGATTCAAATAAGAAAGCATTTGCATTTCAGCTTTAGCTGAGCTATATTATTGATCGTTATATTTTCGGGCGCCCGTAGCTCAATTGGATAGAGTCGCGGACTTCGAATCCGAAGGTTGGAGGTTCGAGTCCTCCCGGGCGCATTTTGTAACTTCAAGGTTGGCAAGCAGTTGTGTTTGCTTGTAAGGGTGCTAACTCAGTTCAATGTGCATCCATGCCTCATTGTGTAAG
>CAYZEH010000082.1:0-11751 GCA_964477135.1 uncultured Pirellulales bacterium
ACCAGATCGTCTCTGTACTTTTCGTAGATAAGGCAAAGAGCTTCCTTACTGCCGCGATTTAATTTATAGATAAGCCGCTTATCTTCCAACGCTTCGACACCTCTTTATAAAGAATCAATGATCATTGTCACATATAAGACACAATAAACACCGTTTTTACCTTAAAGAAAAATAATTTTTTCTGATTTTAACGGATTTTACCCCAAAAGCACGAAAAAGCAGCCCAATAAAAAAAGGCCGAGCTAAATTGCCCAGCCTTCTACTACTTTTTAGATAGTGTTAGTTGTTTGGCAAAGGTACTCTTTCAATCTCAAAGGTAATGATTTGTTTGCCTCTTAGAGTCTTGAGGGATTTCAAACTTGAAATTACCTTCCAAAATATTCATTGCCCCAAGTACCCCAAACGTAACAAATAGGCGTCTCCTCAATTTCTACGAATCGTATTATCATTTTTATTTCCGCTGTTTTGTCATTGGTAAATCTGATTTTGCAAGGAACAACAAGCCCAAGTGTACAACCATCCTGCTGATAAGCAGAACCGATGCTAATGATTTCAGTGGGTAAATTTGAATTACTGTATAATTCGGATCGTTGTTTTGCGTTAAGACTTGGTCGCAATTTTGCTGCAAATTCCCAATCAGAATTAACAACAGCATGCCAATATGTCTCAGTAATTTCAATAGCTGATTGTTCGATAGGCCCATCTTTAATAGTCATACCAGAATTTATATTCGCATCTTTGTCCTGATTTTTATCAGCGGATGGGAATTTTTTGATGAGCTCAGCATTTTCTGGAGCTTTCAATTCGAAAACATCTTCTGGCATAAGATCATAGTAAACAATACTTTGAATGTCAATTTGAGGCTTACCTTCGGTATTAGAATTATGCCATTGTCTAAATCTTACGGGCAGCTTAGATTCGGCATCGAATTCGAAGTTCCATGAGTCATTTTTTTTTGTCGAAGCGCAAGTTAAATATATCCGATCCTTGTTAGTAGCAGCATCTTTTCCAAAGGAAATCTCCCATTTGTCGCAAAACTTTTTCATTTGTTCCAAAAGATCACTGCCGATCCATGGAGATATTGAGGCACATTTCCATGGAATTACATTTATTATATTTGTATTAGGATCATAACAAAAAGTTTTTCCATCTTTAACCAAAAGTATGTTCCCGTCATCTGAGATACTCTTGAATTCTTCTGAATTGGTGAAGTCTTCATTTGCTCTTGCCCATAATTCAAATTTATCTTCTTTACCATTATCTCCAGTTTTAATACCAGATAGGTGGATTCCGTCGAATGTTTTAATTGCCTTAATTGTATCTTCAAGTGCCCATGCTGGCGTTGCGGTTTTATCAAAAAAAGTGATACTTAAGGCAGCGATTAAAATCACTGCTGCTGTACTAAATTTTGTTATTTTGCTTTGCATAATAATTCTCCATATCTCAGGCCGAGAAGTCGGCTTTGATTGTTTTTGTTCTAACTGCTGGTCGAGAATTTCCGCAAAGGTTAGGCGTTCCGATTCTGTGGAGCCTTTCGGGGTGATGCCGTCGGCTTTTAGGAGTTCTTCAAATAGTTTTTTATCATTATCCATTTTGCCTCTCCATTTCTGCGCGAAGAGATTGCTTTGCGTAAAATATTCGTGACCGGACAGTTCCAATACTGCAATCGGTAACATCAGCTATCGATTGGTAAGACATCTGCTCAATAAAACATAGTGTTAACACTTCTCGATGGTAAGGCTTAAGCTTTTTCAATGCGTGGTGCAGCTTCTTTGCGTCATTGGCATCAAAGGTCGGCTCATCGCTGCTCGATACAGGAATCTCATCTTCCGGCAACTGGACAAACCTGTCTTTACGCCTGAACCCGTCATAAACCTTATTCCTTGCGATACGGTAAAGCCAGACAGCAAAAGAACGTGCATCTTTGAGCTTATGTATTTTCTTAAAGACAGCGAGCCAGATATCCTGCAGAATATCATCAATGTTTCCGTCGCCGTCCAGCCGCCTTATATAATATTTCAATCTCGGCTGATACATTTCGAACAGCTCTTCAAAAGCTGCTCTCTCGCCTTGCTGGCAACGACGCACTATTTTTCCCAGCTGTCTCTGGAAATCCATATATGTCCTTTGAAATCTTTCCCGTATCACCAGTAAAGACGTAATTTGACCAGATTAGTTCAAATGAATTTCAACTTTTTTTTAACGGATGAAAGTTTGCATGTAAAAGTAATCACCTATTTTCGTCAAAGCTTCTCTATCCAGGTTGACTTTCTCAGCCATCTCTTCTGGCGAAACTCTGATATCTGCTGGCGGTCCGAAAGGCGTGTCACCTTTGTCAACTTCCACAATTGCTAAAATACCGCCAGGTTTTAAAATACGCTTCACTTCCTCCAAAAAGCCTTCCCTCTGAGAAATAGTAAAGCCATGAAATACCATTGACAGATAAATAAGGTCGATTGATGAATCCGCTATTTCGGTTTTCTTTGTTATATCGCCGAGCGTTACGAATATATTGCTTTGGTCTGCCTCACTTTTAAGCTGCCTGATCGATTCCTCATGAGCGTCTATAGCATAGACTTTGCCGGCACTTCCCACAAGTTTCGCAAACTCTCTGCTCATATACCCATTGCCGCAGCCGGTATCAAGAATGTTATTCCCTGTTTTAATATTAAGCTTTTTAAGAATTATATTTTTATCTAAAAAACTCTCTGATGATTTTCCGCCGTGCTTGTGTATTTTTTCCATTATTAATAGTCACTTTGTTGAAGTTGTCGTCCGCGATGTTGTCCATGTCCGCCGCCATAATCGTCAGGTCCAACCACAACCTGTATCTTTACCAGGAACAAACTTGCGATAGCCAAAACCAAAATTGCGAAAACTATTATCATTGCATGAATCTTGCGTTTTTGCACATTCTCCTGGTTGGTTGTTTTTATTATGTTCGTTAGTCTGCAGGCAAACCAACCCCAATGAAGCCAGAGATGCAGGCCGGTCAGTATCAACAAAGCGATTCCAAGGCACATGTGAATATCACCAAACTCATGCCGGCTGAGGCCCCACAATGTCAAACCATGGCCTCCCCTTATCCCAGGCGGCAGTACAGTCCAGATAAGTATCCCCGTCCAGATAAGCCCAAGCATCGCAACACACATTACAGCATCAATAATAAAATTTAACTTTGATCGATTCATTTTTCTCTTCTCACAAAAAACAATTAAAATACTTAACTATAGTATTTAAGAGTAAATACGTCGGTTCCAAGTTAATCTCTGCTGGTAACGTAGATCGCTTGTTCTGCAAAGAGGTTTGGCAGGATTTTTACAGGGCTGACAGATGTTTTTATCAACGGGATTTTTTTCTCTATGGTTACATTCATTTTATTACAGAAACGTTCAAAGTCTTTTAGCGAGAGAAAGTGCACGTTTGGCGAGTTGTACCAGCTAAAAGGCAGACCTTTGGTAACAGGCGCTTTTCCGAGGAAAAACAGTTGCCAGCGACAACTCCAGCTCGCGAAGTTCGGGAAGCTGACGATAACTTTTTTGCCCAAACGGAGCAGTTCTTCGAAGACTTTTTTAGGATGGTTCAAAGCCTGGACGGTTTGTGAAAGAATTACATAATCGAAACTTTTGTCGGCATGGTTAGGCAGGAGTTGTTCTATGTCATGTTGAATTATAGGCAGCCGGCGTTTTATACATTCGAGTACAAGATCCTGCTGACATTCGATACCTTCGGCTTTTATATTTTTGTCGGCGATGAGTCTGGAAAGCAATTCACCGTCGCCGCAACCGGTATCAAGTACCTTGCTGTCGGGTTCGATCAGCGATGAGATTATTTCATAATCTACACGTGTTCTTTGTGCCCGTTGAAATTTGCTTAGTATTTGTTTGCCTGTATTAACTCGTGAGCTGACTTGAGTTTTTGGTTTATGTGTAGCTTCTAAGAATTCCGCGATAAATTTGCCGAGCGTTTCTGTTTCGAGCAGGAATGCGTCATGTCCATATGGCGAATCGATATTGCAAAAGCTCGCATCTTTTCCGGATGCGGTGAGGGTTTTTGCGATTTTTTTCCCCTGTGCGGGAGTGAAAAGCCAATCGCTTGTAAAGCTTGCGATGAGAAATCTGCACGAGCTTTTTTCAAAGGCCTTTGCCAGTGAGCCGTAATCTTTTTCCAGGTCAAAGTAATCCATAGCTTTTGTTATGTAGAGATAGCTGTTGGCGTCGAATCTTTCTACGAATAATTGGCTCTGATAATCGAGGTAGGTTTCGACAGTGAATTCGCTGTCAAAATCGTAGCTATATTTTTCTGAACCTCTGAGTTGTCTTCCGAATTTTTCTCTCATTCCTTCTTCGGATAGGTAGGTAATATGGCCTATCATTCTTGCGATGCTCAAACCGATATCAGGCGGGCAGTCATCGTGGTACTGTCCCGTGTTAAAATTAGGGTCAGAGAGAATAGCACTTCTGCCGACAGCGTCAAAAGCAATAGACTGCGGGTTAAGATTTGTCGTAGTAGCTATAGCTATTGCGGATTTCAGGAAGTCGGGGTATTCGATAGACCATTGAAGCGTCTGCATACCACCCATTGAGCCGCCTATCACTGCGAGCAGTTTTTTTACTCCTATTTTGTCGAGCAGGAGCTTCTGTACTTTGACCATATCGGAGATGGTTATCATTGGGAAATCCAGACCGAATGGTACGTTGGTTTCCGGATTGATTGACAATGGTCCGGTCGTTCCGGAGCAGCCGCTGAGGATATTTGAACAAATCACAAAATATTTATTGGTATCTATCGCTTTGCCCGGGCCTACCATTGCATCCCACCAGCCCAGCTTTTTGTCGTCCGGGTGGTGTTTTCCTGCAACGTGAGCGTCACCACTGAGGGCGTGACAGATCAGGATCGCATTGTCGTGGTTGTCATTCAGCTGACCGAGTGTCTCGTAGGTCACATCTACAGGGGCGATACATTTGCCGCAGGATAGCTTTAAAGGCTTAGATTCTTCCACGACCCTGATAGTTGAGGGTTTCACAATTATGACCGAGTTTTTTTCTGAATCGTCCATAAGTGTCAAGTATACAACTGATTTTTGCATTGTAAAGAGTTTGTCTGGGCTTAATATTGACAGGATTGGGGAGTTTCCTTAACAAAATAAAGTGTTAAAAAAATATTTATTTTAATTAGATTATTGCCTTGACAGTGAAAAACAGCAATCGTAGACTTAATGGGTAAGTTATGGCGTTCACATTGTGTGAGGACAAGTGACAAATGCTATTCGTTTAATGAAAGGGAGTCAATATGGCAAAGAGGAAAAAAGCTTCCAAAAGCGTAAAGGGCACATGGACAGCCGCGGATTTGAAGATCTTGAAAAAGTTCTTTGCGAGCAATCCAACGGCTATGGTTGCCAAAAAGCTCAAGAGAGGCCTTGATGCTGTAAAGAGAAAAGCTTCAAGAATGGGCTTGAAAAAGACCAAAAAATATATGAAGTCTATCGGCAGGGGTTAAGTCGAAATCTCAATTTCCCGGCAAATAGTATCGATGTAATGGTCGATCTTTGCTGAGAGAGATTTACTTAATTCTTGTTTCAGCTCGACTGTTTCAGGTTCTATGCCGAAAAAGACGATCTCCTGATGCGATTGCTGGAGTTGTGCGGACATTTCAGTTACTTTCAGGATGTCTGCTTCATGCAGTGACTGGTGGGCGAGGTTTTTTACGCTTTGTACCTGGTCTGGGGTGAATCTTTTTATTGTTGCGGGCTGGAGTTTCATGAATGCGCAATCGATGAAGATGACTTTAGGCCAACCTGCTATTATGTGCAGAAGTGACATTCCGCCGGTGCCGACATCCAGAAATTCGACAAGAGGCCATCGCTGCGACTGGGCCTCGAATTTTGTTATTAAATGATTTCCTATTCCTTCATCACCCATTAGCGGGTTGCCAAGACCGGCGACGAGAACTTTCTTGTTTTGCGGATTGCCGATCATTTTACAAACTTAACATCGAGCATGTGAGTTGAACAGGAAATACAAGGGTCATAAGCACGGACAAGCATTTCCATTTTCAGTTTGACAGCATCTTCGCCTTCTTCCATGAATTGTGGGACGAGTTTTTCGAAGTCTTTCTGAATATTCGCATGGTTCTGATTTGTCGGGATACAAATGTCAGCAGCTACGCAGTTTCCGTTGTCGTCAAATTCGTATTGATGGAATAGTATTCCACGCGGTGCTTCAACGCAACCATTGCCTTTTCCAGCTTTTGGTTTTACGCTGATCTTTTCAGCTTTTAAGCCTGTGGTAAGAAGCTTGTCTATTATTTCAATTCCGGATTCGACAACCTGAACACATTCTACAAGCTGGGCAATTGTGTTTAAATAAGGATTGCAGCAACCTTTTTTGAGGCCGAACATACCAGCAACACTTTTGGAGGTGTCGGTAAGCTGATCAAAATTGTTATTTAATCTTGCCAAGGCGCCAACAGCATAAGCATCACGATGCCATTTTGTCCACTTAGCTGTTGATTGTGAACTTACATACTCATTCGCAACAGATTGCCATTCATCAATGCTCACAGCTTTTCCATTGCAGTCGTTTGATGTTATATCGCCATGATAGAACGTATAGCAATCGGGATGAGTTAGTGAGACATACTCCGTGTCTCTTTCGAAAGTTGGTATATTTTCAGCTACGCTGAGAACAACGTTAGCAATAGTAACAAGATCGCCGATAGTTTCTTTCAAAGTTGCCTGTAAGTCTTTGAGCTCTTTTTCTGTTGGTATTTTTGTAAATCCACCCGGGGTGATCGTATTAGGATGAGTTGTTCTGCCAGCGATCAGGTCGGACCATTGGTTAGCAACTTTGTGAGCCTTTATGATGGTTAGTAGAGCATCTTTTGCGATACCTACCAGCGGGACAACAGATTTTACGCCGAAGAAGTCTGGTGCTGCGAGATAACCAATATGCAGTATGTGACTTTGCATCTGCTCAGAGTAGTGCATTAAAATTCTAAGCAAATCTGTCTGCTCGGAAACTTCGATATCGAGAGCCGCTTCTACAGCTTTTGTTGCAGCGAGCGAATGAGTGATCGAGCATATGCCGCATATTCTGCTGACAATAATCTGGATATCGTCGTAGCTTCTGCCTCTTACCATGGCTTCAAAGAAACGAGGAGCTTCAGGTACCTGCCATTGGACTTTTTCCACTTTGCCGTTGGTAGCGTTTACAACTATATTTCCGTGACCTTCGACCCTGGTAACATGTTTTACATTTATATTTAGATTTTTACTCATTTGTAGGACCCTGTGCACTTCCAAAAAGAACCATTTTACTTTTTAAATCTTCAACAGTAAGACCATATTTTTCGATAACATCTTTTGCTGCAGTAACATTTGGATTATCGATATAGCCTCTGCAACCAAAGCATCTAAATCCAACCGATGGACATCTTGCCCCACAGCCTGCTCTTGTGATAGGTCCGAGGCATATCTGACCTCTTTCCCATACGCAGATATTGCCTTGTGCTTTACATTCTACGCATACCGGGTATTCAGGTATTTCAGGTTTTTTGCCCAGTAGCAGACACTTAATTACATACGCGAATTCTTTTCCGTCTATTGGGCAGCCGTGAATTTTGTAATCTACTTTTACAACTTCATCGAGTGCTTTTGTCATTGCCGTTTCGAGGTGCGGCATATTAGCGTCTTCTTTATAGACACATTTTTTTACGTCATTGAGATCGAAATTGTTTTTAAGTTTGTTTATACCACCTATAGTTGCACAGGCTCCGAGAGCTACAAGTATCTTAGCCCTGCTTCTGATAATCTGGATTCTTTCTTCGTCTTCAGGCCTTGTTATAGAGCCTTCAACAAGTGCGATATCATACTCATGGCTTTGTTCGCTCATGGCTTCTCGCCATTCGACGACATCAGCAACACCGAGCAGATCCAGTATCTCTTCTTCGAGGTTTACGATCTGCAGCTGACATCCTTCACAGCAGGCGAAATCAAAAATAGCTACTCTTGGTTTACTCATTTATATTGCCTCCGGGACTGATCCCAAATCGGAATAACGGAATACCGGGCCATCAACGCAGACGTACTTGTCGTTTATCTGACAATGTCCGCATTTACCTACGCCGCATTTCATGTTTCTTTCAAGGTTAAGGAATATGTTTTCGTGCGGCACATCATCTTCTTCTAATGCCATCAGGACAAATTTGTACATGATAGGTGGGCCGCAAACAAATATCATCGATGAAGCAAGCTCACTTTCGATCTTTGGTATTAAGGTGGTGACAACACCGACATTGCCTTTCCAGCAGTCATCCGCCCGGTCCATAGTTTCGAGTAAGTGCAGATCATCACGTTTTGCCCATCCTTCGAGTTCCGAGTGGAAGAATCTTTGGGTGTGACATTTTGTTCCCTGCAGAACTGTAACATGGCCGTAATCATCACGGTTGTCCAGAACGTAGTTTATGAAAGACCGCTGTGGTACGAGTCCGATACCGCCACAGATGAATATCAGGTTTTTGCCTTTTGCTTCTTCTACCGGATAACAACCTTGTCCGCATGGGCCCCTAACGCCTAACTTGTCACCGGTCTTTAAAGTATGTATCTTGTTTGTAAGGTTGCCTATCCTTCGGATAACAAGCTCAAAACCACCTTTTCTTGTCGGTGAAGATGAAATCGAAATCGGAGCTTCACCTATGCCGGCGATTGAAACTTCTACGAATTGGCCGGGGGTGTATTCCAGCGGAGTGTTATCCATTGACAGGTCCAGATACATCTCTGTTCCATTCATTAATTTGAGTTTATTTACCGTGGCCATCTCTGGCAGATAAATATCTTTTTGGGTGCTGCAACATTCACACATTAACCAGGCTCCTTGTCTGTTATAAAAAAACCATAAAACGGTTAAGCCATTAACCTATACCCAGGTCGTCAACCAGTCTGTTATATATATCAACGGGGTTTGCTATTCCGGGCAGGCAACTGTCTATACATCTGCCGCAGCCGACGCAAGCTATCTGACCGCCGATTTTGGCGGGGACATATTTTCCTTTTCTGTAAAGGCGGTGTCTGAATCTGTCCGCCTGTTTGTCTCTGAATTCATGTTCGCCTGCAACTTTTGTAAAGCCTGAGAGGAGACATCCGTCCCATGCTCTTTTACGTTGGCCTTTTTTGACGTCCCAGTCTACTTCGTCAAAGACATTGAAGCAGTAGCATGTTGGACAGACCTGGTTGCAGCTTCCGCAAGCGAAACAAGTTTTTGCTTTTTCTTCCCATACCGGATGATCATAGGCTTTATCCAAAAGTTTCGGCAGGTAAGAAGGTTTGCATTTTAGTTCGTGTTTGTTAAGACCTTTGTTGTTTTTGTCCCAGATTTTTTGGCGTGCGTCAAGGTCGTCTTTTGTAGCGTCAGTAATGTTTTCAGCGTTTGCGATCAGAGCCAGTGCTTTGTCGGTAGCTGCTTCCACTACATAACTGTCACCGATGTCAGTCAGAAGGATGTCGAAGCCTTCGCCTACCGTTGCGGTGTTCATTGATGAAGCAAAAACATTTTTTGAGGGTGTTACCACATCGACAACGATGATGGTAGCGTTTTTGCGTCTTGTCATGTAATGGGTGTCATAGTTATCCTGGCTGAAAAGCTCATCCATCTGATTGATCGCGATCATGTCGTATGGGTGAACGCCGATAAGGACAAAGGGTTCATTGTCGATCACAGACTTGAAAGCTCCACCAACTTCAAAATCCAGCAGTGTTTCAACCGGGGGCTGAAAGTATTTTTTTGGCGGCAAAAGGCTGACATCGTAATCGAGTCTCAGGTCCTCAGCCACTTCAAGCGGGGCGAAATCAAACGCTTCATTCTTTGCCTGAATGCCGTACACTTTTTCAGTTGCAATAAGCCTGGTGATAAAACTCTGAAAATCATCTTTACTTAATTTTTTTGTACTCATTTTCTAATCCCAGCCAAAATTCTTACGAATACTGTCTCTTTTTATAACATCCGGCAAAATCGACATCGCCAATCCCGCGATACAAACCTCAAAAATCACGATAAAGCCACATCTCAAACCTTACTACGCTATTTCCTTTGCTACGGAAGCATCAGTTTTAGTTTGTGCTTGAGTTCACAAGCAAAATAGAATTATACAGGGTATATTTATTTAAGCAAGAGATTTTTCACATAAAAAGCATTTCGAAGGATTTTGCAGGCTTTTAGTAAGTGATAGAAGTAACATTACATGGTTTTTATTTTTCACAATAACATCGTGTTAAAAATCAGCATTATTTTTACTTCTTTAATAATCTGCCGCAATTCTACGGGTGTAAACCCGTAGATGAAGTTATCCGCCAAAGGCGGACAGGCGAAGCCTGTTGCGGCAAATGCTACGGGTGTAAACCCGTAGAAATTTACTTTAGTGTTCTTGCTTTTGTTAATTGCTGTCTGGAGGTGTTTTTAAAGGAGGATTTGGCGTTAGAAGATTTTTTTGTATGTGTGGCAGTATGGGGTTTTTCCGGTTTTTTCGTAGTATTGCTGATGGTAATTTTCAGCAGGATAGAATTTTTTTGCGGGTGAGATTTCGGTTTTAACGGCGTGGCCTTTTTGTTTTAAAATGTTTATTAATTTTATAATAGTGTGTTTTTGGTCATCATTCAGATAGTAGACGGCGGAGCGGTATTGGGTTCCGACGTCAGGGCCTTGGCGGTTTAGCTGGGTGAAATCGTGGGTTTCAAAGAATAGCCTGGCGAGTTTTTCGTAGGTGGTTTTTGCTGGGTCGAATATCACTTCTATGGCTTCGGCATGGCCTGTTTTGTCGGTGCAGACCTGCTTATAGGTTGGGTTTTCTGTGTTTCCGCCAGTATAGCCTACGGTGGTGGAAATTACACCGGGAGCTTTTTGGAAATGGTATTGCACGCCCCAGAAACAGCCTGAGGCGAAGATTGCTTTTTCGGTTTTTGTCTTTTTTGTTTCTGCGGGGATGAAGTTCATTGATATTGAATTTACGCAGTAGCGGGTGTTTTTGGGTGTTATCTGTTCGCCTTTGAAGATGTGGCCGAGGTGCGCGTCGCATTTTGCACAGGTTATTTCAACTCTTTTGCCATCTGGGTCGGGTTGGGATTTTACGGCGAAGGGGATCTGGTCATCGAAACTTGGCCAACCACAGCCTGAATCGAATTTAGATGAAGATTTGAATAGTTCTGAGCCGCACTTTTTGCAGGTGTATGTGCCTTTGTCCATGAATTTGTCGTATTTGCCGCTAAAAGGGGTTTCTGTGCCTTTTTGGACGATTACGTATTCTTCTTCAGGGGTTAGTTTATTGTACATATTATTGTCCTTTTGGGTTTTAGTTTGGTGTTTTTGGGGGCTTTTCCCAGCTTTTCTTGTGTTGGAAGTGTTTAAAAATGCAATCAAAGCGAAGCAAATCAGTACACATGTAAAGGTTATGTGGATTGTTTTCTTCATTTTGGCCCCGGCCTTATTTATTGTTCGTTTCATACAATTATACCCTTTTGTTGAGAGGTTTGTTTATGAAAATCCTGGTTTGTCTTGGTCGGGAAGACCAAATGGGGTGGTTTTTTTCATTTTTGAGGTGGAAGATTGATCGAATGAGCGGATATTTAGCAGGTTTTTGAGAGAATAGGTCAAAATCGGCTTTCAAAAATTTACCTTTTTTTTCCCTTTTTTCTGCTTTTTTTCCCTTTTTTGCGAAAAATAACAGAAAATAACCCTTTTTGAGCAAAAATAACAGGGGGTA
>CAYZEH010000083.1:0-11483 GCA_964477135.1 uncultured Pirellulales bacterium
TGTTGTTGCTGAAGATACTAGCGAGAAGAAAGAATAGTTTTGATATAGTTTTTTTGGGAGGCAGGATTAACATGGGTGAATTAGACAGATATAAAGATCAAATAATTGAGGCAAATATTACGGATAATGGTTCGTCGTCTGAATCCGCAGGTGCCTCTACTTTTGATATGGTTATGGGGATAATTCGTCGCTGGTACATTGTTTTGGCAATATTCGTATTAGTGTGCGCAGCAGGGATCCCTGCGGTATGGCTTCTGAAAAAACCTGAATATAGTGTAGCTGGATTTATAAGAGTTGCGCCAATTTTAACAAATCTTCTTTCTGGTGAGCAGGAAAAAGGCGAAATATCAAATTATGAAAGTTTTGTAAATACCGAGGCTATAAGAATAACGAGTGCCCCTGTTGTGGAGAGAGTTGCCGATGAGTTGGTAAACAAAAATTTAAGCTTTTTCCAAGAGTATGCTACCAGTCCTGTTAAAAAAATACAGCAGGCAATAAGCGGCAGTAAAGCGGAACCAGGTCCTGCTACGATTTTAAAAGAACTTATATCTGATGGAGTAATTAGTGCTCGTGCCGGTCGTAAATCTGAATTGATAACAATACAAATGGAAAATGAAAATACATCTGAGGCTAAGCAAATCGTTGATGCTTTTATTCGAGCGTATATGGTTGTTGCTGTTTCTGACTCTTCCAATTCTGAGAATCAAAAGCTTAATCTATTGGAGAGTGAGCAGAAGTTATTATTTCAGAAGATGGAAAGTCAGCGTGAGACGATTTTTAAATTAGGACAGGAATTTGGAGATACATCTTTAGAGGGCCGCTATGACATAAAGTTACAGAGAGTTTCCGCTTTGTTGGCTGAGCTTACAAAGCTTGAGTCAGAAAGAATCAGACTTGAACTTGAAGTGACATTACTTGAGCAGACCTCGGGTGATGATGATTCCAAACCAACTGAATTATTACGTGCTCGTCAGGAATATGTAAATGCTGATTCAAGAGTAACGATGCTGGTAGGCAATATCACCGAGTTAGAACAAGGCTTAATCGCTGCACAGCAGATTTTAGCTCCTAATAATCCGGAGTTAAAAGTAAAGACTGGGCTTATAGAAAAGTTAAATGAGCGGCTTGAAGAGATCAAAAAAGAGGCAGGAGAGCGTTTTGATGATTTAATAGCCAAGACCATATCAAAAACAGGTGACGATAGACTGGTTCAGGTAAAGGCAGCTTTGGAACGTACAAAAAAATATGAAGATAGCTATCGTGAAATGTTAGCTAAGGTTGACACTGAGGCGATCGATGTTGGTCGAAAGCAGTTAACAATTGAGGATTTAAAAGAACAGTTGGCTTTAGCAAAAGAAAGATATGACCAGTATACGCGTCGGATTCAGGAATTGGAAATTGAGCGAAAACTTCCCGCAAGAATTTCTGTCGCACAATACGCTGATATTGGTTTAGTTAAGGATAAACGTATAAAACTTTCATTAGCAATTGTATTTGCAGCGATGGCATTAGGAGTTGGAACAGCTTTTCTTATGGCTAAAGCAGACCATCGAATGTGGGTTCCCAATGATTTAACAAAGAAAATTGATATCAGGGTGATAGGAACTACCACGGCTTTCAAAAATGTTAAAAAAACTCTATTATCTGAGCGTGTGGAAGAGGATTTCCATACTATTTGTGCCAATTTAGGTTTATTCAATGAGCAGAATCAGGAAGTGCCTAAACAGCTCGTTATAACAAGTTCAGGGGCAGGGGATGGTAAGACTACTTCAGCGATTAACCTGGCAATCAGTTTATCAAAAACTGGTAAAAGGGTTTTGCTTATTGATGGTGATCTGCGAAAACCTGATGTTGGACATTTACTAAATCTGCCCAAAGATTTGCCTACTATGCGGGACTTGATGTCAGGAGAAAGTTTTGACAGAGTTGTTTGCCATTTAGCTTTAACTAATCTGGATGTTTTACTTACTGACTCGCATAATCCTCCTGATGCTTATAAATTTCTATCGCAATTCAAGGAAAACGGGTATATGGAAGATATCTGTGAAAGGTATGACCATGTTATTATCGATACTCCGCCAGTATTGGCTTTTCCGGATGCAAGGATATGGGCCAAGATGGTAGGTTCTGTTATACTGACTGGCTTAGCTGGGCGAACTACAGGGCTGGATTTGGAAAGAGCAGTGGAGCAGTTAGCTCAAGTTAATGTTAATATTCTGGGAATGATTTTGTGCAATGTTCAAGCTGATAAAGGTTATTACGAATATGCTTATAAATATTATATGCAGATGGCCAGGAAAGCGAATATTAGAAAACGCACTAATGCAAAAAAGTTCCTGATGTCTATACCTAAGCCGGACAATAATAAATAGGAGTCTGATCCCTAAAACAGAAATTTAGTGGCGTTATAGTTTATAGTTTTGGCTCTTATGTTTAATCTAAACAATTCTAAACATTTAGTTATTATACGAAACAGCATTAACGGTAAAGACAGCAACCATACCGGCCTTCTTCAATTTGCCGTATCTAATGAACCTGTGGCCGATATTGTTCTTAGTGGGTTAAAGAAGGATCCATTATCAAGAAACGATGAAAGTACTCTGATTGCTGTTCCTGAGAGTTGGAATATTGTTTCTGACAAGGTCATGATCGAATCATACAAAACAGACATCCAGATTCGTCTTGACAGTGTCAAAGAAAATGAAAAAAAATCATGGTTTGTTATTTCAAATGGTCGGTTTGTTGTTAAAAATAGCGATTATATACTCCAAGAGGTATTGGCTGATATTTCAGCGGATGTATTAATGGTTAACGTCGATCCTGGGCTATTGGCTTATCGTGAAAAGGTTAGATTAATATCTGGAAACAAAATTGCAAGTTGCAGCAGGCACTATTTTGATTCTGCCGAGCCTGCATCGATCCCAGTTGATTGGCCTCATTATATTTTTATCAGGACAGATGTCCTCGACGATATTTTTGCCGATCATACTTTGTCTTATTCTTTTTCGGATTTTATCAAAAGGTGCTCAGGTTTATTGAAGGTATGCGCGATTAACATTGCTGGTGTTGCGTTCGATTTGGAAAATGAAGACGAGTTGTTTGATTTTTGTAATGCCCATTTAAATTCTTTATCAGGAGATAGTTCTTTTGCGAATGACGGAAGCATCAACAGGTGTATATCCAAAAATTGCTCAAAGAAGATAGCCTCAAATGCTAAATTGGTTGGAAAAGTGCTATTAGGAAAAAATGTTCAACTCGGTTCAAATACTGTTATTGTAGGTCCGACTATTATTTGTAATGATACTAAGATAGGCAGCTCCTCTGTTATAAACTCATCAATTATTTGTTCAAATATTTCAGTTCCAAAGAATCATCTTTTATTTAACAGAATAATAAAAGAACAAAAAACTGATTGGGAAATGTTATCCAATACCAAAAAGCGAAAATTAAACCAAACCTCTTTTATTGATTTAAAGCGTCTCTCTTGTGCCAATAATGAATTTAAAAGCTGGTCGATATTTTCCTATGCCCGTTTTTTCAAAAGAACTGTTGATTTTATTGTTTCGCTGGCAGTAATTATTCTGTTTGCTCCGATATTTCCTATTATTGCACTGGTAATAAAAATAAATTCTCATGGGCCTGTGTTTTTTAAAGACAGACGTCAGGGGCTTCACGGCAAAGAATTTAATTGTATAAAATTCAGAACTATGATGGTCGGTGCTGATAAAATACAGGATAAGCTGAGATTTGTTAACCAGTTAGATGGTCCGCAATTCAAAATCGAAGATGACCCAAGAATAAGCAGCGTTGGCAAATTCCTTAGAGATACTTGTATTGATGAAATACCGCAATTTTTAAATGTTCTGCTTGGCCAGATGAGTGTTGTTGGTCCCAGACCGTCACCAAAATCGGAAAACACAATTCGTCCTTCCTGGCGTTATGCCCGGCTTTCGGTTAGACCTGGAATAACGGGGCTTTGGCAGGTTTGCAGGACTCGTGAAGCATCAAAAGACTTCCAGGAATGGATTTATTATGATACCATGTATGTCCGATCTCTATCATTGAAAAAAGATTTATGGATATGTTTGCGTACGGCCCGACAGCTGATACAGAAATTCTTCCGTCAATTCTAAAATAAAGTTAATGCTTATAAAATAAAAAGGGATATCAAAAATGGCCAAAAGGTATTTTAACTGGAAACTGGCAATTGTTCTGATAATTGGTTTAGTTATTGTCGCTGCCACAGCATACGGACTGCGTCAGTGGCGAAGAACCAACAGAGCTGGTAATGCCCTTGCGATTGGTAATAAAGCATATGAGCAAAAGCAATGGCAAAAAGCTGCAACAAATCTTGGGCGTTATATAACAATTAACTCAGATGATGTTTCTGTTCTCATTAAGTATGGAAATGCGCAGCTTAACATCAGGCCTTTAAAAAGTAATAATATCCAGCAAGCAACAAGCGCTTATCGAAATGTTTTAAGGGTAGAAGCAGGTAACCTTGATGCTGCTAAAAAACTTGCAGAATTATATTTAAAGATGGGTATGCCAGGCGAAGCTGAATTAATCGCAAGAAGGGCACTTGAAGTAAATCAGGATTCTGAATTGCGCATGATGTTAGCTTCTTCATTTGCAGGTCAGCGAAAATTTAATGAAGCAGCTTCCGAACTGGAGGACATCGTAAAAAGCCACCCAGACTATGTTTTAGCTTACGAAGCATTATGGCAATTAGCCAGACAAAGGCCGGATATATCTTCGCAAACGCCCCAGGATTGGCTTAATTTGGCAGTAAAGAATAACCCCTCTTCTGCTATGGCATATGTAATCCGAGCTAATTCTTATTTGCTGGAAAAAGATTTAGAAAAAACCTTGTCTGATTTGGACCAAGCTGAAAAACAAGATATCACCGATGCCCAGGTTCGCCTTCGCCTTGCAATTGTATTTATGAACGCAAATGCTATAGACAAAGCGGAAGAACACCTCAAGGCTTTACAAGTTATTGACCCGACAAACCAATCTTTATGGCAGATATGGGCAAGGTTGGCACAGAAGACAGGTTCACAGGAAAAAATGCTAGAAATAGCTGAGAATGGACTGAAAGAGTTGTCTTCCCAACCTTGGGATTTTATGCTCATTGCTACAGAGTTATTTATTCGAGGCAATAACACAGATCGTGCTGCAGAATGTGTCTCCAAACTGCGTCAAAAGGATATTGCTTTGCCGGCGGTTGCTTATTATGAAGGCCTTATTGCTGAGCAAAAGGGTCATAGTCTTGAAGCGATAAAATGCTGGAATCGGGCGATAGAATTAGGTAATAAAAATCCGAGAGTTAGGTTAACATTGGCATTAGGACTTTCAAGTGCAGGCAACAATCAGGCAGCTTTGAAGGAATTAACAACTTTGATTTCAGAGAATCCAGGTTTTTTTGAAGGTTATTTGTATCTTGCCCGTTTATCAGCTCAGGTTAAAGATTGGGCTAGCGTTGAAGAATCTGCGAAAAAGGCATTACAGCTTTCCCCCAATAACTTCAATGCAAAACTTTTGCTTTTACAATCTGAGATAGAAATGTTGCCACCGAATGCAACTGATCAGCACCCCCAAGTGGTCAAAGCTATAGAAGACCAATTGGATAAATTTAAAAAAACTACCAGCCAGGCTATTGGTGTTAATCTTCTTAAATTAAGATTGGCAATAAAGCTGGGTGATTTCAACAAAGCGGCAAGCCTGATCGCTGAGTTGAAAAAAGAGGACCCTGAAAACGTAAGGATCGCTTTGACTGAAGTTGAATTACTTATCGCTCAGAATAAAGAAGACAATGCAGTATCAGTTGCAAGTAGTATAGTTGAGCAGTTTCCAGATGCAGCTGAACCTGTAATAACACTTGTTGTCCTTCTTAATCAGCAGGAGAATAGAGAAAAGTGCAAAGCAGTTCTTGAAAATGCATTGACAAGAATTGAGGCTCCCCCGGCTCAAAGGCAGCTGAATTTAATGCTTGTTAAACTTTATATGAAATGGCAGCAGCAGGAAAATGCATATAATTTATTAGATAAACTCGCAACTAAGTTTCCTGAAGATATTTCTATAAAAAGACAGCTTTTAGGGTTTGAAATAAAAGATAAAAAATTAGAAAAAGCCCAGCAAATAATTGACAAAATTAAAACTCTTGAAGGTGAAAAGGGATGGCAGTGGCGTTATGAGCAGGCAAAGCTATGGTTTCAAAGTGATGATTTCCAAAGTCGTCAAACTCAAATCATTTCACTTTTGAAGGAAAATCTGCTGGCAGATCAAACCGATCAGACAAGTCGACTATTACTCGCGACAACATATGAAAAAGCACAAGATTCACAATTAGCATTATCAACTTATCGCCAAGTTCTGGAAATATCACCTCACGATATTCGTATAATCATCCCTGTGATTTCCGCATTATACAGGGCTGGAGAATATGATGAGGCAGGCAAAATCTTGAATCGTGCTGAGACTGAGAAGCTATATCACCCTGATCTTCAGGAGTTGCAATTACAGAGTTATCTAAGGGAAGGGCGATTAGATTCTGCCTCAGAGCTTATGGATGAGTTTCTTATCAGAGACCCTAATGATCAGGATGTTGCCTTGTCTCTTGCGCTTGTTAAAATGAGACAAAAAAAGTTTGACCAGGCAGATGAGTTGCTTGGCAAACTTAAGGCAAATACCCCTGATTCGTTTTCAGTGATATTTGCTCAGATTCAATCATATGTTCTTCAAGGAAAAGCCGACCAAGCGGTTAAACTCTGCGATGAAACAGTTGCCAAATTTAACAGCGTGGAATCTTACATACTTAGGTCGAGAGCTTTCGCTTCACTAAATCAACCAGACAAAGCAATTAAAGATCTGGATCATGCTGCTGAGATTGATCCGAATAACATCAAGGTTTGGCTTTCGAGAAGTGACTTCAATGTTTCTACGAACCATTTTGCCGAAGCAACTGATGATTTAAATCGTGCTATGGCTTTGGCGCCAGATAATCTGCAGATACAGAGGCGAGCAATTTCGCTGTTTTTAACGTCAGGTAATCCAGAGATAGTTCAGCAAGGGAAAAACATTTTAAACAAAGCATTAGAAGTCAATCCACAAGACAGTGAGCTTTTAATATACAGATCAAGGCTGCTTATCTCTGAAGGAATAGCGCCGGCACTGGCCGAAGCATCTGATATTCTTCAAAAGATAACAGAAAGTCAACCGAAGTCTGATAAAGCTTATGTTCTATTGGCAAATCTCCTTTTAAGTCAGGGGCAATCTTCAAAAGCTATGGATGCGGTTTTGAGAGGTCTGGTAAACAATCCCAGCAATAAACAGCTGCTTCTTTTAAAAGCGAATGTTGAAGCTTCTCAATCACCAGTCCTGGCGATCCCTACTCTGAGTTCACTGCATGAGGCCGACCCAAATAATCTTGATATTGCTATGAGACTGGCAAATGTTTATGTTGCCGCCAGTGAAAATACAAAAGCCGTCAGTTTGCTAAAACAGCAGCTGGATTTATGTAAAGACGATCTAAGTCGTCAAAGATGTAACGCAACACTTGCTGTAGCATTGTTTAAGGACGGCAAAAAAGAAGAATCAGAAAAAATCCTTAATTCCATCTCGGAATCAGATCCTAATAACAGCAATATATTACTTATACAGACCAGTTTATTAAGTGAAGATGGTCGATATGAGGACATAATGCCCAAAATAAATAATTGGTCTGAAAAGCACCCTCAGGATCAGCGTACTTTGATCGCTATTGCGGAAGGATTGACAGCAACACCTGATAAGAATAAAAAAGCTTTAGAAACAGCTGAAAAAATTCTTCGTATGGTTATAGCTAAAAATCCTGATAATACCAGGGCAGTTCAGGCTCTTGCTATTTTGCTGCAAGTTGCCAATCGTGAAAGTGAAGCAGCTGATCTTAATCAGCAGATACTCAATTCTGATCCTAATAATGTGGTTGCTATGAACAATCTTGCCTGGACGCTATGTGAGGAGCAGGGGAAATATAAAGAAGCTATTGACCTTGCCAATAAAGGGCTCAAAATAGCACCCCAGTATGTTGATCTTATTGACACAAGGGGAGTTGCATATTATCGACTTGGAGACCATGCCAAAGCAATTGAAGATTTTACTACTTGCGTTAAGCTCTATCCAGCCGGTACGCCTGGGCGGGTCAATTCGCTTTTCCATTTAGCAAGAGCATTTGCAGGAGCCGGCAATAAGAGCAAAGCCATAGAATATCTGAACAATACTTTGAATATGCAAAAACAGTCCGGCGGTTTGTCGCCGGAGGACTTAGCCCAAGCCAATCACCTGCTTAGTACATTATCAAAATAGAAACTTTCTCTAACCATGAATAATTTAAAAAGCTCACAGATTTATCTGTGAGCTTTTTTTATTATGTAAGTAATTATTTAATCAATGATAGCAAATACTGGCCGTAAGAGTTTTTATTTAGGGCATCAGCAAGCTTAAATAGCTGCTTGTCATCGATAAATCCTTTCCTGAAAGCTATTTCCTCTGGACAGGCTATCATCAATCCCTGCCTTTCCTGAACAGTCTGGACGAAGTTACCAGCCTGCAGCATTGATTCAGGTGTCCCGGTGTCAAGCCAGGCGATACCTCTGCCCATGATCTCCACCATCAACTGCCCCTTACCCATATAAGCGTTGTTAACCGCTGTAATCTCAAGCTCACCTCTTGCTGATGGTTTAATACTTGCTGCGATCTCGGTTATCTGTGAATCATAAAAATAAAGCCCGACTGCCGCGTAATTTGACTTAGGCTTGGCGGGCTTTTCTTCTATTGAGATAGCTTTGCCAGATTTATCAAATTCAACAACGCCATATCTTTGCGGGTCCTTGACACGGTAACCAAAAATAGTTGCTCCGGTTTCCTGCTCGATTGCTCTATCGAGCAATTCTACTAAGCCATGTCCATAAAACACATTGTCACCAAGGGTCAAACAGGCTTTACTGCCATTGAGAAAGTTCTTACCCAGAATAAAAGCCTGCGCAAGTCCTTCAGGCTTAGGCTGCTCCACATATTGAATATCAAGACCCCATTGGCGGCCGTTGCCAAGTAAATCTTCATATTGCGGCAAGTCCCTCGGCGTCGATATCAGCAGTATTTCACGGATTCCTGCAAGCATAAGCGTTGTAAGAGGGTAATAAACCATCGGTTTATCGTATAGGGGTAAAAGCTGTTTACTTACCGCCTGAGTCACAGGGTATAGCCTGGTTCCGCTTCCACCAGCTAAAATAATCCCTTTAAAGCCCATAATTTACCTTTCAAATGGGTTCAAAAACATTCCTGAAAATACAAAGATCAAGTGGTATATAGAACATAATTCTTAATATGCCTGATTAAAACCCACTTTTTAACATTCACCATACCTACAACACTCCTATTTATATATCAAGTCTTTTTCAGGTAGATATTTACATCGCCTTTGTTGACTATCCTAATATTTTAGATAGTAATAACTATTTTCTCTTTGCGCACAAAAATATCATATCAAAATAGTTTTTGATTAACTAAAAAAACAGATTAAAAGCTGATAACACCGGAAAAGTGAAATTTTATTACCTTATTGTTGCAGGTTGTGTGGTTTGTAACAGTTATGTCGAAAAATTGCATTGAATAAAAATATTTTTTAATTTTCAGGAATTTGCTTGACAAAGTGAGATATTATTGGTAGGATGCCAACATAAAGTGAGTGTTTTTGCGAGAAAGCTGTCCTTAGGAGGAGGCTGTTCTCGAAGTGTTAAGTGCTATTTTTCCTGCGTGTGCTTGGTTTGTACGTTGCAGGGATGTGACATTTTATAAAGCTTGTGATGAGAAGGATGAGGCGGAAGTGAGTGAGAAGATTCGTAATTTGCTCGGGGTAGTGTTAATATTGCTCTTTGTGGCAGGAGTTGGTGTATCGCCTGTTGTTGCTGATTCTGGCGGTTTGCCTTTTCTTGCTGTGTCTCGCGATGCGGTTGCGCAAGTTCAGTTCAGTTCTAATCTATTCAAAAGCTTAGAGTTTTCAGATCTCAGGCTCATCGAAATAGGAAAAGAGCTTTCAGAGCCGCCCGTTGCGATTACCAATTCAACAAAATCATCACAATTTGGTGTTAAGCCATTACCCGCTGTACCTGCGACATTTTTTATGGTTCTGGCTGGGTTCCTGTGTGTTTCTATCATCAAAGATCGTAAGATTTGGCTGAAAGTTGTCTTTGGGGCATTATACTTCGGTGCCGTCGGGGTCAATGTAGTTCCGAAACTACTGGCAGATACTGTGAACATAAAAATTAAACAGGCTTCCAGTGACAAAGGTACTGTGCGTAAGCTGAGAAACTTTGTCAGGCCGATGTACGACGCACAAGGCACTAGATATATCGGGTTGCTTCACCGTATGGCAATACCAGATGGCGACAGTTTTGCTGAAAACCATGGGGGAGGATCACTTGCAGCGCATTGGTATGATTCTGATGTACTGCCCGTTTCGTTTTTACGTTCAGCACCATCGGGTCTGTATTCATATCTTTCCGCAATTATAAAAAGTCATACTCCGCAACCTTCACCACGTAATTTATTTGCGGCCGTGTGCAGTTGCCTTTATCCGTCACGGGTGTCCGTGCCGAATAATAATTCGTATTTTTCTTTAAACTATCTAACTGAAGCGAGATTTTTTTAATTAAGGAGGCATAAATGAAGAAGTTAGTAACAATTTTAATGCTTGCCGCACTCGTTGTGCCGGCAATGGCTACTCCAACGGTAAGATTTGATGATATGGGCTATAAAGGTACTTATGACGGATTTACGTTAAGTTATAGTGTTTATGCCGGTGAGATGAACTTTATCGCCAATGGTATAGCAGGAGTTACCGATGGTCAGTTTATCTCATTTTGTATTGAAGGTAATGAACATGTCGATTGGGATACAACCTACGACGCAGTACTGAACACTGGGGCGATTGAGGGCGGATTTTTCGGTGGTGGTAGTAATGGTTTTGATCCTTTGGGTAATTCTACCGCTTGGCTTTACAACCAGTACCTGGATAATGTTGCCGGCCACAGTAACAATACTTTAGCCAAAGACTATCAGATGGCAATCTGGTATCTTGAAGGAGAAATTTCAACTTTGGATTTGGGTCTTTTGAGTGATGAGGCTCAGGCCTTAGTTGGAGATGCTCAAGATGCCACCGCCGGTGAGAACGGCTGGATTAATACCAATATCAAGGTACTTAATTTGTACACTTTGGGCACTTACGGGACACAAACTCCTGGTTATATGCAGGATTGTTTAGTGAGAGTTGTTCCAGTTCCAGGTGCAGTTTTGCTTGGTGGTATCGGTGTTGGTCTTGTAGGCTGGATGAGAAGAAGGAAAACTTTGTAATATAAAATTAAATTCTAAAAGAAAGAAGCGGCTAAAAAATTGAAAGTTGCTTTAAAAAGGAAATTTTTAAATACTAAAATGAGAGGAAAGAA
>CAYZEH010000084.1:0-11355 GCA_964477135.1 uncultured Pirellulales bacterium
ACGAGAATTTTATGCTTGATCTCTTCGCAAAGGTCACTGTTCTCCGCTAAGAATTCCTTAGCCTTTTCCCTGCCCTGTCCGACTTTCATGTTGCCGTAATTATACCATGATCCGGATTTGTCAACTATGCCGCATTCCTCACCCAAGTCGAGTAAATCGCCGATATAGCTGATTCCCTCGTTGAACATTATATCGAATTCAGTCATGCGGAAAGGCGGCGCTATTTTATTTTTAACGATCTTTGTTCTCACCCTGTTGCCGATAGCTGTGCCCATACTGTCTTTAATAGTGGCGATTCTTCTGATATCAATCCTGACCGAGCTGTAAAACTTCAAAGCTCTACCGCCGGTGGTTGTTTCCGGGCTGCCGAACATAACGCCGATCTTCATACGGATCTGGTTAATAAATATCAGCGAAGTTTTAGTCTTATGAATTACCGCAGTCAACTTTCTCATCGCCTGGCTCATCAGCCTCGCCTGCAAACCGACATGTCTGCCACCCATTTCACCATCGAGCTCAGCCTGAGGCGTAAGTGCTGCTACCGAGTCAACAACAATAACATCAACAGAGTTGCTCTTGACCAGCATCTCAACGATCTCAAGTGCCTGCTCACCGGAATCAGGCTGACTGACCAGAAGTTTGCTGACATCAACGCCAAGCTTTTTGGCCCATGTTACATCCAGTGCATGCTCAGCATCAATAAATGCAGCCACGCCTCCTTGTTTCTGGCAACTTGCAACAACATGCAGTGCAAGAGTGGTCTTTCCCGAAGATTCAGGTCCGTAAAGTTCTGTAACTCTGCCCTTAGGAATACCCTTGCCCCCTAATGCCAGGTCAAGTGATATCGCTCCGGTAGGTATGCAGTCAATTTGCGCATGTTTGTTCTCATCCATCTGCATTATAGCACCTTGGCCATATTGCTTTTCGATCTGCGCGACTACCCGCTCTAAAGCCGAGCTGCTCTCTTTGCCGGTCTCTTTTACCTTTGTTGTTTTTTTCTTTGCCATATTTGCTTTTCTCCATTTCTTTGGTTTTATAATATTATTGCAATTTATATCTGCCAACCACACTATAAACAGGCCCATCACTCGTAAGCTGACTGCTATAAACCGCTACCGAGTCGACAAAAACACTACCAGCCTTAAAATCCTTATAGCTGGTGCAGGCTTTTTTCAACTTATAACCTGTTCCCGGATCTTTCACCCTGCACAAGGTCAGGTGACCTGAAAAAGCCCTATTATCTCCGGACCAACCATTGCTTACAAACTTATTTTCCAAATCTTTCTGCAAATTCTGCAATTTCTCACTGCCGGGCCCGGTACCGACCCAGACAACACTTGCTCTGCTGCCGCCAAAAGAACCAACAGCTTCGAATTCCAACTCAAAACTGCTTTTCTTAGCGGCAACACTTTCAACTATTCTGCAAATTTCAAAGCTCTCAGCGTCTTTTACTTTGTCAAAAAATTTCAAAGTCAAATGCATCTGCTCCGGCAAAACCCACTTAACATCGAAGCGTTTCAACATGCACTGCTGTGAAATACTTTTTTGCAGCACACTCAGCTTTTCTTTAATATCATCATTAATATCTATTGCGACAAATAATCGCATATCACACCTGCCGGCGTCAGCACAATATTTAAAACTGCGTTACCTCGCGCAGTTTTTCAAGCTTGCTTTCGATAGCCTTAGTATCAGCAGCAGCCAATCCCGCTAATGAAAAATCAGAAATAGTAAACGATGCCATCACTGTTCCATAAGCGATCGCTTTTTTCAGATTCTCAGTATTAACCTGGCCTTGCTTGGTAAGATAACCCATGAAGGCGCCAGCAAAACTATCACCTGCACCTGTTGGGTCTTTCACTTCCTTAGCAATATACGCAGGCAGCACAAAAATATCGCCCGCTTTAGTACACATCAAGCTGCCATGCTCACCTTTTTTGATGACGATGACATCAGGACCCATCTCAAGTATTTTTTCAGCTGTTACAATAAGATTACTTTCTTTCGCTATCGATCGTGCTTCATCTTCATTGATTATCAAAGCATTGACTTTGCCCATCAGTTTCTTAAGGCTGTCAAAGTGCCCGTCGATCCAGCAGTTCATAGTATCAGCTGCCACAAATGTCGGGTTGTCTATCTGACTTAAAAGTTCCATTTGCAATGCAGGCGATGTATTAGCGAGAAAAACGAATTTGCTGTCCGTAAATTCGACTGGCACCTTAGCGGGTTTTTCCGCCAGCACATTCAATTCAACATTGTCAGTGACCGCCTCGTTCATTTTATTATGATAAGAGCCTTTCCAGCGGAAAGTTTTACTGTTTTGTCTGATCTCCAATCCGGAAAGGTCCACGTCTCTGCCCTTAAAAGTGTCAGCCAGATCAAACGGACAATCTGCCCCGATCACTCCTGAAAATCGTACCGGGCAAAAATAACTCGCTGCCATGCTGAAATAAACCGCAGAGCCTCCAAGGCAATTCTCACTTGTGCCGAAAGGCGTAGTTACGGTATCAATCCCTATCGAACCAGTTACCAAAAGTGACATATCAGATTCCTTTAAAATCAGTTATCCGTTTTAAATTTTTTCAAAGTATGATCTATACGAATCAAAGTATTTTCTTTGCCGAGCATCTGAACCGAATCAAATATAGGCGGGCTCACCGTGTTGCCGCAAATCGCAACCCTTAAAGGCTGAGCTACCTTACCAAGGCCCACCTGCTTTTCCTGGGCCAGGCCTCGAAGCATATTTTCGATTCCTTCCTCGGTAAATTCTGCCATCTTACTCAGCTTTTCGCCAACGATCTTCAACATCCCGAGTCCGTCAGCTTTCATCAGAACCTTTTTCACTGCCTTGGCATTATAATCTATTTTGTCATTTTCAAAGAACAAGAACCTGCTCTTTCTCTCAACATCTTCAAACCCTCTTGCGCCGACATTGATTTTTAAAAGTTTAGCTAAAAGCTCATCGTCGGCATCAGCTGCTACAGAGCCGACTTCCTTTAGATAAATCTTAAAATACCCCAACAGCTTATCATCATCAACCATCCGCATATGCTCAGTATTAAACGAGACAAGCTTCTTTCGGTCGAACAGGCTATTAGATTTTGCAAGCCTGGTAATATCAAATTTTGCGATAAGTTCATCAACTGTCATGATTTCCTGTTTATCACCGCTGCTCCAACCTAAAAGCGCCAAAAAGTTCACCAGAGTTTCCGGCAAATAACCGCTCCTGGAAAAATCAACAACGTTGATCTCCGGCAGCTTAATTCCCATATACTCTGCAATAGCATCTATAACAGGCATGTCCGGCACAGCTTTGCCCTTAAGGAATAATTGCAAATCCTCAGAGGAAATTTCTACTGCCTGAGCAAGCTTTTCAAGATCGATATCAGCATTGGCCTTGATGGCGGTTTTCAAAGCCTTAGGCCTTTCACGTTTGGATAATTTACCACCAGTTTCACTCATCGTAACCGACATGTGTGCATATTCAGGTACTCTGAATCCCAATGCCTTTTGCAGACACTGATGTAAAGGAGTATTCATCAAGTGCTCCTGACCCCTGCAAACATGCGTAACACCCATCAACTCATCGTCGATAACTACCGCGAAATGGTAAGTTGGAAAACCATCAGATTTTTGAATAATAAAATCGCTCAGTTCAGAGGGGTCAAAAGTAACTGTCCCTCTGACAATATCTTCGATTACAATGGGTTTATCCTGCGGCAGAGCAAACCGAACCATAACAGGCTTACCCTCATCGCGAGCCTTCTGTGCATCAGCCTCACTGGCTAGCGTTTCAGGCCTGCGATAAACACAGCTTTTCTTCTGCTTCTCCGCCTCAGCCCGCTTAGCTTTCAATTCCTCCGCACTATCGAAACAATAATAAGCCTTCCCCTCCGCCAATAGCTGATCCATGTATTTTTTATAAATATCAAGCCTTTGCGACTGCAAATAAGGCCCATTAGGCCCATCAACTCCGGGCCCTTCGTCCCATTCGATACCCAACCACTTCAAATCATCAATCACCTGCCCCATCGCAGTAGGAGTATTGCGTTTGGCATCCGTGTCTTCTATCCTCAAAATGAACTTACCGCCCGAATGTTTTGCCAGCAGCCAGTTAAATAGTGCTGTTCTGGCTCCGCCGATATGAAGATAACCCGTCGGTGAAGGCGCAAATCTTGTTACTATCATTAGTTATAACTCCAGGTAAATTTCAGTTTATAAACACCTAAAGATACCGCTAAACCCACATAATGTCAATGCTCAAAAGCCTTTAAACGCAAATTACCAACTTTAGAGAACTTTAATACTTTCTGTTCACATTTAGCCTGTCGAAGCTGCAATAAATATAAATTGCTCAAAGCCTTAAATTTGATAGAATAACCCGCTGTGAAATTTTTTATAATATATCGAGGCTAAACAGTGGGAAATAACGAAAACAGCAACGAAGAATCGGTTTCTCTGGATTTCGTCCGGACGATAGTAGACGATGACTGCAAAACAGGCAAATGGGATTCCAGGGTAATTACCCGTTTCCCACCCGAACCTAACGGCTTCCTCCATATCGGTCACGCCAAAAGCATCTGTCTCAATTTCGGCATAGCAGCTGAGTTTAAAGGCCAATGCAATCTCAGATTCGACGATACCAACCCCTCAAAAGAAGAACAACAATATGTCGATTCCATCATCAAAGACATCAAATGGTTAGGATGGAACTGGGACGACAGACTTTTCTTCGCATCCGATTATTTCCAGCAAATGTACGATTACGCTGTCCAGCTTATCAAAAAGTCAAAAGCCTACGTCTGCGACCTTACCGCAGATCAAACAAGGCAATACCGCGGCACATTAACCCAGCCCGGCAAACAAAGCCCATACAGAAACCGTTCCATCGAAGAAAACCTCGACCTCTTCGAAAAAATGAAAGCAGGCGATTTCCCCGACGGCTCTAAAACCCTCAAAGCAAAGATCGATATGGCGTCGGCCAATTTCAATATGCGTGACCCCGTTATGTATCGAATAATAAAAGCAACTCACCACCGCACAGCCGACGACTGGTGCATATACCCAATGTACGACTGGGCACATGGCATCGAAGATTCACTCGAAAAAATCACCCATTCGATCTGCACACTCGAATTCGAAAACCACCGACCATTATACGATTGGTTCCTCGATGAATTAGGCGTTCATCACCCCCAACAGATTGAATTTGCCCGTCTGAACCTGACATATACAGTAATGAGCAAACGCAAACTCCTAAAACTCGTTCAGGACAAATTAGTCAATGGCTGGGACGATCCGCGTATGCCTACTATTTCAGGAATGAGACGCAAAGGCTTCAGCGCCGAAGCTATCCGAGATTTCTGCAAGGTCATAGGCATAAACAAGTTCAACAGCACAATCGATTTTGCCCTGCTCGAACATTGCCTGCGAAAGGACCTCAACAAAACGAGCAGCCGGGTAATGGCAGTATTGAACCCGGTAAAATTGATAATAGACAATTACCCGGAAGATCAGGTAGACCAACTCGATGCGATCAACAACCCCGAAGATGAATCCGCCGGCACAAGAAAAGTCCCCTTCACAAAAGAGCTTTATATCGAAGCCGACGATTTCATGGAAGAACCTGTCAAAAAATTCTTCCGCCTGGCGCCAGGCAGAGAAGTTCGCCTGCGCTATGCCTACTTCGTAACCTGCACCGATGTAGTAAAAGACGAATCAGGCAACATAACCGAAATTCACTGCACCTACGACCCCGCAACCAAAGGAGGCGATAGCCCCGACGGCAGAAAAGTGAAAGCAACTATGCACTGGGTAAGTGCAACCGAATCAGTAAAAGCACAAGTCCGCATATACGACCACCTGTTCACAAAAGAAAACCCTGACGATGTGGACCAAGGCAAAGAGTTCACCGATTACTTAAATCCCGACTCACTAAAACAACTGGATAATTGCTTCGTCGAGCCTTACCTGAAAAATGCAAAACCATTCGATAGATTCCAGTTTGAAAGGATAGGCTACTTCTGCGTTGACCCAGACACAAAAGACGGCAATCTTGTCTTCAACAAAACCGTAGGCCTGCGTGACACCTGGGCAAAAATCCAAAAACAACAAAAAAACAAACCAAAAAAGAAAAAATAGAAATAAACACAACCCCCCAAGCCTCAGAAACTAACCCCTGAGGTTTGTTTTATATTTTAAACTGTAGCCTTTGGGACAAATAGTTCTTCAAAGGAACGAACCGCAAAAGTATCCGTCATCCCAGCTATAAAATCAAACACAATCAATTCATCAGGATCATTGTTTGAATAAATACCTATCTTATCATCACAATATTCGTCACAGTATTCTTTTAGAATCTTATAAACTTTAGGAGTGTTGTCATCAGTTGAAAACTTTTTAAAGCGTTTAGTGTCTGAAATGACTTCCAGAAGGTCTTCGAATAATAAATTAAGGGTTTTTTCTGCTTGTTTGCTATAACTTTCTGATTTTGGACTATGATATATATTCTGTTTATTGAATTCTATTAAATCATGCATTAATTTGCCATATTCAGGTGAAATTGCTATATAGTCCTTGCCATCGCTTTGACTGATAATGTCTTCGAGAATCGTACCTATAATTTGACCATTTACATGACCAAGCTGTTTTTTTATTTGAGAAGGTATTTGTTTTGTCTTGATAATATCGGTAGCAATGGCATCTTCGAGGTCTTTTCCGCAATAAGCAACTTTATCGATAAGCCTGACAATACAGCCTTCCATAGTAGCAGGATAACCGACTTTTTTTTGTTTTTTTATATTTTCTAATTTTTCATTTTTTTTTGTAGGAGTTAATTTACATATGTCAAAGTTTTCTCCGCAATGTGAAATAATTCCGTCACGTACTTCCCATGTTAAATTTAAGCCCGGTTTCTCTCTGTCGCGTTTAGCTATTTTGTCAACTACTCTTAATCCATATAATTCATGAGAAAAAGAAGGTATTATTTTTCTCAGGCTAGAATGCTTCTTTATTATATCATTTAGAAACCCTTCTCCTTGATGTCCGAAAGGAGCATGTCCAATATCATGAGCAAGGCCAATAGCCTCCGCCAGATCTTCGTTGAGGCCTAAACAGCGAGCTACTGTTCTTGCGGCAGATGCAACAAATAAAACATGATCTAAACGTGTTGATACATGGTCGTTTTGAGGAAAATAAAAAACCTGAGTTTTATGTCGAAGTCTTCTAAATGATTGTGAATATAAAATTCGGTGTGTATCTCTTTGGAATTCAGAACGAAACTTATCGCTCTTTATTTCTACTTCTCTTCCTTTAGTTTCTACCGTTGCGTATTGTGATGGATATAACTCTCTCCCTGCCCTTTTATACATAGTTCCTCTCCAAATAAGTTGATTAATAATTCAGCTAAATCGTATTTGTTTTCCTTGTTGTTTATGTGTTCTCTTATTGTTTTGCCTTTTTTCTTTTTTTCTTCAAATTGAAAATCTTTATTTTGAATTACCTTGTCCCCAAGCTCCTTAAATTTCTTCTCAAAAGTAGTCGGAATTTCACCATAGGTGGTTATAACCTCAAAATCAGATAATCCTAATACTAAAGGATTGCAATTGCCCTGAATTAACGTTCTTTCGTCACTATTAAAAATAACAATTGGTCTGTTGTTGGTCCAGGCAATACCAGCTTCAACCATTGCCCCTTCATCTGGAACACGCCCGTTCATGTTCAAAACCAAGCCATGTGAATCGATAATTTCGAACACATCTAACGAAAAGATTGCTAAATTCAATAACTTTTGAGCTGATTTTACATCTATGCCGCGTTTGACGAATAATGGGAATAAATGAGCAAATTCTAAGCCATCCTCTTGAGGCAAAAAAACGGAAAACCCTGATTTTTTAAGAACATTAGCAATTTCAGCCATCTCCTGTCTTTCAACAGGATTAAATAATGGCCCCGCACAATATATCTTAAATGAATTTTCCATTTTTCTATATCCCTACTAAAAAACTGATAAAATCTTATCTCAACCTTCACGCAAAGCAATAGTATCAAACCAGTAGTAATTGTCAACTTTGATATTTTGAATTTACTATGTTTTGTAAAATATGTTTTTATGCCAATATTTTCTCCGCGATCCTCATCGCAGCTTGCTTATCCGCCAGTCTCCCATCGTTAGCCATAAGTCCGGACAGCTCATCCCATAGCCAACCTGCCCGGTCTGTTTCATCCGCAACAGCGTTTCAGCATCCGCAACATCGGTCAAGTATTTCTTCCCATCAGCTGCTTCTAATTTCAGTCGGTTACATTTTGTAACCGACTCACTGCCATCTTTTTTTAGTCTGTTTTTCAAGACTTTCCAATAGTTTCTGGCCGCTTGATAATCACTCTGCTGCAAGAGAACCTGTATAATATCCACCACCGAAAAAAACCATGTCTCAGCTTCGTCATCGTACAGACGACGAATTTTGTAATCTTCAAAAATAGCTAAATTATTCTTCATAACAACTCCCTGATTGTATTCGGATTTTCTGCCCCCAACGATATTAAACCATAACCCTGAAATATTAAACAAAAAACCCAATAAAAAACCTCAAACCCTGCATCAATACTCTTAAAATCCCAGCCGAAAACCAAAAATCACCCCGGATTTCACCCAAAAAAACAAAAAATCCTTGCTAACAACCCAAAAACCCACAAAACCCCATTTCTCACCCCGTTATTTTTACTCAAAAAGCGTTATTTTCTGTTATTTTTCGGAAAAAAAGCAAAAAAAAGGGGAAAAACCGTAAAAAAGGCAAATTTTTGAAAACCGATTTCCCCCAAAATCCTGAAAATACCATTAATTTTCCACAACAAAACCACGCATCTCAACCCCTATTAGCCCCCGGTATTCAGCAATAAACCGTTTTTTATGCCAATATTTTCTCTGCGATTTTCCTCGCAGCCTGCTTACCGGTCAGTTTCTCCGCACATTTTTTCATCTGTTCCAGCTTGTCGTTATTCGCCATAAGCTCGCTAAGTTCATCCCAAAGCCAACCTGCCCGGTCTGTTTCATCTGCAACATCGTCAACAATAACGCCGCTGCCGGCATCTACCAGCTTAGCGGCATTCAAATATTGGTGCCTGTCTTTATGATACGGATAAGGCATACATATAACCGCAGCGCCGGCTGCCTCGAATTCCGCTACGCTAACTGCGCCGCTTCTGCCTATTACCAGGTCAGCCTTTCTTAAAAGCTGTCCCATCTCATCAAAATAACCCAGCACCTTGTTTTGTATCTTTGCCTGGCTGTATTCACTCGCCACATTTTCAAAATTTGCCAGCCCAGTCAAATGCACAACCTGCCAATCATCAGCGAATCGGCTCAGCTTTTCCAGATTCGCGCAAACCGCTTTATTAATATTCACCGCCCCGCTCGACGCCCCGGTAATAAGCAAAATCTTCTTATCCTTATCAAGCTCAAGCTCTTCTCTGATGTCGCTATTATCTTGCCCGTCAAATCCACTCCTCAAGGGACAGCCCACAACCTGGGTTTCAACCCCTCTTTTATTAAAAAATTCCGCAGTTTCCTCATATTGCAAAAACGCCTCCCCCGCCCATCTCGACAAAAGCTTATTCGCTTTGCCCGGCACAATATCCACATTGATAAGCTTTAAATCAACACCAAGTTTCTTAGCTGCATATCCTACAGGACCAGCAACAAACCCGCCAACAGCAACAACGACCGCCTCATCTGCCTCTGCAATTTTTCTCCCGGCAATTTTATAACTGTCATAAAATTTCTTTGCAAACTTAACCGCCCCTACAGGGTTAGCTGAGAGACCAATCGCAGGCAATATCGTAAATTCAAAATCAGTTTTGCCGAGAATACTCGAATCTATTTCCCGCTCGCTGCAAAAAAAATGAATCCTCGTGTCCGCGGATATCTCCGCTATTTTCTCAGCAACCGCCAAAGCAGGGTAAATATGTCCCCCAGTTCCTCCGCCAGCAAAAAATACAGACCGAACTGTCATTTTCAAATCTCCTCGTCAAATTCTGCGGGCTTCTTCGCAATATTCAAAAGTACCCCAACCGCAGCAGCACTCATCAGCATCGAAGTACCACCCGAACTGACAAATGGCAGCGGAATCCCTTTCGTTGGCAGCACTACCGTGACGACACCAAGATTTATCGCTGCCTGAATAGATATCGCCAGCACGATCGCTGAACCCAAAAGCCTGCCAAATCTGTCGCGCGCCCTGAGCACAACCAACATTCCAAGCCATGCAAACAAAATAAAAAGTAAAATAACCGATGCCGCACCCACAAACCCCATCTCTTCGCAGATAATCGCAAAAATAAAATCCGTTGTATCTTCCGGCAAATGACCATACTTACTTATTCCATGACCAAGCCCTTTACCCAACAGCCCACCTGAGCCGATAGCGATCAAAGATTGATTCGCCTGATAAGCCGCCGAATCCGCCCACTTTTCCGGGTCAAGAAATGCCGCAAGCCTTTGCACCCTCGCAGGTGAAGTCTTTATCGCAAAAAACACTCCCGCCAAACCAAAAGGCACCGGCAGCAATATGTGCCATATCTTCGCGCCGGCGATTATTAATATCATAAAACAAAGCAGCGAAACAAAAGCAGCAGTCCCGAAGTCCTCAATAACAATAAGCCCCGCAACAAAACCTATAAGCATAACAACAGGCAGAAACCTTTTCTTAAATAACCCGATCTCATCCCCGAATTCATCGCAATACGCCGCCACAAAAAAAATCGTCACCCATTTCGCCAGCTCCGAAGGCTGAAACCTTATCCCCACCCCGGGTATCGCAAGCCACCGCCTGGCATAATTTTTCTCAATTCCGATCCCCGGCATCAGCGTAAGCACCAAAAGAGCGATACTTAATATGAGCATATAAACCAAAGGCGACTTAAATATACTCTCACCAAAGCTAAGCCTTCTGTAATTAATATTCCCCGCTGCCCAGATAACCAGTATCGATATCGGGAAAAACAGTATCTGCCTGAGCCCTGGAAACGTATAAAAATTCTTCAGATCCAGGTCAATATTCAGATTCACCCCCGCGGAAAACACAAAAACCGTCCCTACTGCCATCAGCAATACGACGACCATAAATATGTAACCCGCAATCGATTTGTTATTATTTAACGTAACCACTTGAAACGACTGACTTTAAGCCAGAAACCATCCTTGCATTCTAAAATTGATAAATCCGTTTTTACACTATTTTTTCGACTAATTTCAATCGACTCCATGAACTTTTTATTATGCTTTAAACCCGCTTGAAATACCCAATTATACCATTCATGGTAATAAATTTCCGCGAATAAATCTATAACTTCTTATCT
>CAYZEH010000085.1:0-11242 GCA_964477135.1 uncultured Pirellulales bacterium
ATGATCGTTCTCGTACAATTGCTGAGGATGTGGTTTTTACGGATGCTAAGGGGAACTGGCAATTTGGCAAGGTGCCGAATGTTGAGTTCAAACAGATACGCCTTGAGGTTAGTCATAAAGATTATATACAAGATAGAGCTTGGGTTGACTACAATAGTGATGATTTTAAACTGCTTGAGGCGAAAAAATTTAATACTGTTCTTAAACGGGGTGAGGTGATTGCCGGAGTGGTGACAGATATGGATGGCAGGGCGATAGAGGGTGCTACTGTGATATTCGGGACGGCTCGTCAGAGTATTAGTGCTAATTTTTTTAAGATCAAAACGGATTCTGATGGGAGATTTTTAAATGATAAGGTTAAGGTAAATGAATATAATATGGATAATATCCAGCCTGGGGAGGTTGGTGTTACGGTTGTTAAAGCGGGTTATGCTCCAGAGATGATGGTCGTAAGGCCTAAGACACAAAAAGAGCAGTTGGAGTTTGTTCTTGAGCTTAGCTATACAATCTCAGGCAGGGTTGTTGATGTTAATGGAATGCCGATAGAGGGGGTCTGGATGGCTGTCGACGAGTGGCGAGGTTTCAGAACGATCGAATGGAGAGAGAAAACTGATGGTGATGGAAGGTTCCAATGGAATGATGCGCCGGCTGATAAAGTTAAATTTATTTTTGGCAAAAAGGGGTATGCGTATAACAGAAACGAGGTTCTGGTCAGTTCGGAAAAGGAGTATGAGATAGTTCTTTATCCGCCTTTGAAAATCAGCGGTAAGGTTGTGGATGCTCAGACGGGTGAGGCTATTAAGGATTTTGATATTACAGAGGGAATTGATTGGTTAAACGGTAACAGTCATATTAGTTTTCAGAAACGTACAAAGAAAAGCATTAGTGACCCCAATGGCAAATATGAATGGGAAATTTTAGATGATTATCCTGCGCATCTTTTAAAGGTAGAGGCTGAGGGTTATACGACATCGGTTTCCAAGGCTTTTAAGACCGAAGAGATGGTTGTGAGTTATGACTTTGTGCTTACAAAGGCTGAGCCTTTAGAAAGAATAGTTAAATTTCCGGATGGCAGCATTGCGGCAGAAGTTGAAGTGGTGGTTTCGCCAGCTGGTGAGTATGTTAATTTTTCGGAGGGATATTTTAATCCTAATAATGGAAACAACATAGTAAGGAGTACTGATGATGAGGGCAGGTTAAGTCTCACTAATTCGCCGATAAATTTCAGTGTGATCATTGTACATGATAAAGGTTTTTTGATAGTGAAAGGCGATGAGCTTGGTGGTTTGAAAGAACTGAAGCTTGAGAAGTGGGGAAGAATTAAGGGGTATGTTTATAAAGGTGATTCGCTTCTTGCTGGAGAGACTATAAACGTCTATTGCAATAATGGTCATAATTCAAACGACAATACTTCTTCCAACATTAGTTATGGTTCTACTGTGGTAACAGATGCGAATGGTTTTTTTGAGATTGGAAAAGTGATTCCAGGAGAAAGAGTTCAATGCAGCTGGATTAAGAAAGATGGTCAAACAACTCGTAATTTTATGACAGAATTTGTTGAAGTGTTGCCTGACGAGGTGTCTGAAGTTGAGTTTTTGCTTCAGGGCAGACCAGTAAGTGGGAGGCTGGTGATTCCTGATGATTTAAAAGGCAAAATTAATTGGCAACGAAGCAATCTGAGTGCTGCTAATGCTGAAGTAAATAGTCAAAATGAAGTGTTTCAAATATATCGTGAAGTGCTTAGCCGATATCTGCCAGATGGTTTTGATAAGATGACTGTAGCTGAGAGAATGAATTGGTCGGTTGATTTTAATCAATCTGATGATATGAAGCAATTGCAAAAAGAAATGGACGAATATTCGAAAAAAACAAGCAAAAATAAACCAAGGTACAATGTTTCATTAAATGATGATGGGAGTTTCTTTTCTGATGGGCTATCCAGTGGTAAGTGGAGAATAACAGGGCATTTGATGGAATTTGATGCTGGTAAATATTTAAAATCCACTTTTGTTGATTTTGAAATTGAAGTTCCTGAAATTGATGGATTGTATGTTAATGATGTTTTTGATGTTGGTGATATTGAAGTTGTTTCTTTGATGAAGTCAGAAAGTCTTGTCGGCAAGATTTGCCCTGAGTTTTCAGCTGAGACAGCAGATGGTAAAAAAGTTAATCTCTCTGACTACAGGGGTAAGTATCTGCTTTTAAATGTTTCTGCTTATGGATATTTAACAAGTGAAGCAGTTGAGGAATTGAATGGATTGAAAGAAAAATATTCAGGAGATGATTTTGAAATTTTAACATTGTCTTATGAGCATGGATATGAAACTATAAGTAAGTTAAAGGAAAAAATCGAAATCGACTGGCAGGTCGTATATGTTCGAATGTCTGAATATACTTTAACCGATTATAATGTGTTTGATATTTTTAAAGTTTTTGAGATGAGTTCTCAAAATTTAACAGCTAATTTAATTATTAGTCCTGAAGGTAAGATTTTAAATGTGTTTGCTGATTTTAGCGAAATTGGTAATGTTCTTGAAGAGGTTTTTGTTGGCCCGTAGTATGTTTCAATTAGTTTTATTTGATATTTATTTGAAGGATGTTTTTTGTTTCTTCTGTAATTATCGCCTGTTGGGATGTGCGGATGGGGTAAATCCAGATTATCCTGTCCGCATCTTTAATTGTGAGGATCTTTGATCTTTTGTCCGGAGGGACTTTTGCATCTGTCAGGAATTTGCCTACTTTCTTTTCAACTTTTTGTCCTATAGGTGTGAAGCGGTCTCCTGTTTGTCTCGGGCCTATAGTCAGTGGTAATTTGAGCTTATCGAAATCGAACCATTCTATCTGGTTATTTTTGTCGGCTTTGAATTTTTGCAGGTCACAATCTTCGACAGGCAGAATTTTTGTTTCTATCAGGTGCCGGTTGAAAGTTGTTTGGCCTGGTGTGTTTATTTGGGTTTGTTTAAAATCTTCAGATGGCGTTTCAGGTGGGTCGGCTTTTTTGAAAATAAGTTTGTTGTATTGTCTGGAGACTTCGAAGCGGCTGGGCAGCTCGATGGTTTTGCCGGTGATGTTTTTATTGGCCAGTTCAATGATGCGCTGGTAGTGCTGAGCAGTGATGTTTTGCTGACCTGCGCCTATGATCGAAAAGGCTATGCGGATAAATTCAACTTGTAGTTCAGGCAGTTTGTCTGCGAATCTTTCGATGTTAATTTCAACCTGGTTGTCGGTGGTAGTTGCGATATGAGACCACAGACTTTGGGCTGTTTTTTCAATTTTCAGATAAAGCTGACGCGCGGAGACTGAAAGGTTAAAGAGCAGCTGTGACAGGTCATTTTCACATTGTTGTTGTAATTGGGGCAGGAGTTTATGACGGATAAAATTGCGTCTGTATTGGCATTGGTCGTTGGTGTAGTCGTGACAGAAAGGCAGTTTTTCTTCGGTCAGGTAGTCGACAATTTCTGATCTGGATGCTGAGAGTATTGGTCTTGTTATAATGATATTGTCAGGGAAGGGTCGTTTAGGCCAGATTCCCGCCAGGCCTTTAAAACCGGTGCCGCGAGCGAGTCTTTGGAGTATTGTCTCAGCATTGTCGTTACAATGATGGGCGGTTGCTATTTTTGAGCAATTGTTGGCTTTGGCGGTTTCGAGGATGACTTTTAGTCTTTCGTTGCGTGCTGCGGTTTCGATGGAGAGTTTGTTTTCGCGGGCTATTTTTTTTATGTTGATTTTTTTTGTTATTACCGGAAGGTCGAATTTTTGCCCCAGTTCGATGACGAATTTTTCATCTGCATCTGCGTCGGGGCCTCGAAGCTGATGGTTGATATGGATGCAGAGGAAATCATTATTCAGAAGTTTTTGGGCTTTTAGTTTTACCAGTACATGAACCAGGGCGGTTGAATCGGCGCCTCCTGAAATTGCCAGCAAGACTTTTTCGCCGGGGTTAAAGAGGGCGTGGTCTTTTATGAAGCCAATTATTTTTTGTTCGAATCTGTTTAGCATTTTTTGCAAAAAAAGCCCGTTGTTTCATTCAGGCCAGGTTAGTCGTTCTTATTCCAATGCCTGTTTCAAATCGTCTATCAGTGCCTGGGTGTTCTCAATTCCTGCGGAGAGGCGAACTGTATTATTTTTTACATCAAACATCGTCCTTCTTTCTTCGGGCAGATATAGCATTGTTGTCAATACTGGGAGGCACACTAGTGTTTCTGTGCAGCCCAGGCTTACGGCATGGTAGATAAGTTTTAATTTTTCCACGAATTTTTTAGCGTCATCCTGAGTTTTACCTACGTCAAACGCCAGCATACCGCCGAAGCCATTGGTCATCTGCTTGCAGGCAGTTTCATGTCCCGGGTCAGATTTGAGACCTGGATAGTATATTTTTGTTACTTTTGGGTGGTCAGCGAGAAACTCTGCTATGACCATCGCATTTTCTGCCATTTTCGCAGCTCTTATGTCGAATGTTTTCAAACCTCTTTCGAGCAGTGAAGCTGCGAAAGGGTCAAGCGTTGTTCCAATGGCCTGACGTGTGAACCAAAGTTCGTCATAATATTCTTTTGTACTACAGCAGATAGCGCCGGCCATCAGGTCGTTGTGACCACCTAATCCTTTTGTGGCGCTGTGGACTACGAGGTCTGCTCCCATGGTCAGGGGCAGCTGATGGTAGGGCGTTGCAAAGGTGTTATCTACGACAAGTCTGGCTCCGACCCGGTCCGCCTGTTTACGCAGATACTCAATGTCGAGAACTTTGACCAGCGGATTGCTTGGCGTCTCACAGAATATCATGGTTGTATTGTCTTTTACAGCATCGGCTACTTTGTCCTGGTCGTAAGCGTTTAACCATGTGACATCGACGCCGAATCTTTCGAGGATAAGTGAGACTTTATAATTTGCGCCGTATACGTCGTGAAAAGTCAAAAGGTTATCGCCGGCTTTTAGGTATGTCAGGAAGACCATAGTAAGAGCGGCCATGCCGGATGTGCAGATAACACAATCCTGGGCTTTTTCCATCACTGCTATTTTTTTCTCTACCATTCTCACGGTAGGGTTGTCGTCGCGATGATATGTGTAGCCGTCAATCTCGCCGTCTGTTATCTGGCGGAGTATTTCGAAAGATACGTATTCATAATTAACTGCCGAGACTATTGGCGTTACCATCGGTTTGTTTCCGTAAGGTGTAAGATGTTTTTGTTCTCTCATTTTTCTTTGGTATCCTAAATAGTGTAAAAACTAAAGGGAAGATTGTAGCAAGTATCTGGGGAGGCTTCTATAATTTTTATCTGGGCAAACTAATATTTTTTAGAAAATCTGATTTATGCGCAAAAAAACGGGGTCAGTTTAAAACCAACCCCGTTAGAATCAACTATTCAGATTTTTTAAAATAGTTTTGCTTAGCTCTTTTTTCTTCTGATAAGAGCAAGACCACCAAAACCGAGCAGAGCAATTGTTGCCGGTTCTGGAATTACTGGAAGTTCAGCTACATCGTCAGCTGAAAGAGCTCTGTCGTAAATCCTGAAATCTTCCATTTCGGCATCATACTCAGCCCACAGCTGTCTGCCAATAGTGAAAGCAGTCAAGCCGGCAAAGCTGCCGGTAGCAGACCCTGAAGCCCAAACATCACCTTCCAGGTAGTAAACTACGCTTTCTGCGGTAAAGTCAACTGCGATAGTGATCCTTCTTGCATCAGATTCGGCAAAGATGTATCGAGAATCATCAGGATTAAATGCTTCCCAGCACCATGGGTTTCCGCCGTTACCCATCTTTGTCAGGAAGTGAACGCAGGAACCTGATGGAGCTTCAGCAGACATTATGTGAGCGGAGGCAGCATTTGTACCTGAAAAGGCGTAACCCCTGTCGCCGTTAGGATTTTCCGGGTCAGTCGATGTATTGGGCGTATGGCCACTCATTATGAACGAAATAGTAACTGCACTTGACAGATCCATATCATCAATAAGGCCGTCAACGTCGCCACCATTGCCTGGGAAAACAATACCGCTTGCACCCCAAGCGCCGCCGCTAAAGTCAAGCCCGCCGCCAGCGATCCATGTATCAGCTGAACCAATTGTGCCGTTGTTGCCAAAACCTGATGAGTCAACTGCAACGTTGCCAGAAACTTCATCCAGCTTCCACCAGCCTACAAGACCTGTGGTGATGTCAGCACAAGTTGAGCCGACAAAGACCAACATTATTACTAAAAACACTAATTTTTTCATTATTCCTTCTCCTTCAAAAAACATTATTAAACATCTCTCAATCTTACACGATAACTGCTCATCGCAACCGCACAGGAAACCTTTACCATTCACCAAAACCTCTGCGACAGTTCAAAATAGTTTTAAACTTATTTTAAAACAGGAGAAAGAATTTGAATACATCAACGCGGAATGATCGAGGGAAAATATAACAACTCATCTCTCTCACATCTCTTCATCAATCTTCTCCTTAACAGTTCTGTAATATAAACCTACAGAACTCCACGCATACGATTGTAGCGGTTTTATTATTGATTGTCAAGGAAAAATGTGGGTTTGGGTAAATTTTATTACTTTTTTTTCAGCGTTAGTCAGTTGCGAAGTTAGTCAGTTACGAAGTTAGTCAGTTACGAATCTTTAGTCAGTTGCGAATCTTTAGTCATCTGGTTATTATTTATAGCTGAGTTGGCTGAATTCGGTGTAAATCCTTTTGCTGTCTGGTGTTATGCATGTAAGCAGGAGGACGTATTTTGTATCTGTTGGGTATGGGAAAGGGAGAATAAATTCGTAAGATCTGAGGAAATCTTTCCAGTATTTCAGGTTTTCTTCGTCGAGGTTGATGTTTATATCAGACCAAATAGCGACTCTTTTTCCTTTTGAGGTGCCGGTTCGCTGTATATGTTGATACAATTCAAACCTGAAAATCGCTGGTGAACGAACCCGCAATCCTGTAGAATCAAGCATATTAACGTAGATTCTTAAATTAATGCCATCTTCATTTGTTTTTACAAGGGTTGTCAGTGGGGTAATTTTTAATTTTTTCGGGTGATACTGGCTATAAACTGCCATTACGTCGATATTTTCAGCATTATCGTTTATTTGTGGTTTTGTAATTACAGGTCTTGGATTTTCGCAACCTAAGGCGTTAAATATCAATATTGCCGAGGCGAACCACAATGTGAAGTTTCTTTTTTTCATTTTAAAGGTCCTCATCGAGAATATGGCCGAATCGGTGTTTTTTAGTTCTGAGGTAGTCGATGTTGTGCTTGCCGGCCTTGATTATAAGAGGTAATTGTTCGACGATCTCTATGCCATAAACTTCAAGCCTGCTGACTTTTTTGGGGTTGTTGGTCAGTATTTTTATTTTCTTAAGTCCGAGGTCGCGGAGTATCTGTGCTCCGATGCCGTAATCCCTTTTGTCAGCACTGAAACCAAGCTCAAGGTTTGCGTCTAAGGTGTCCATGCCTTGTTCCTGGAGCTTGTAGGCCTTTAATTTTGCAGCCATTCCGATACCTCTGCCTTCCTGTCTGAGGTATACTATTGCGCCTTTGCCGGCTTTTTCAATCATTTTCATGGCGGTTTCAAGCTGTGAGCCGCACTCACATCGCTGGGATCTGAACAAATCGCCGGTCATACATTCGGAATGTACCCTTACCAGCACAGCGTCTTCGTGGAGTATTGGTTTTCCATTTTCGTCGAGCTGACCGACGCCGCCTTTGCATAGTGCCAGATGTGGTTCTGCTGAGGTTATGCTTTCATAGCCTATCATGGTGAAATCGCCATAGTCTGTGGGCAGGTGAACGCTTACTATTCTTTCGACCTGTCGCTCGTTTTGGATACGGTATTCGATAAGTTTTTCTACCGAGACTATTTTTATATTGTGTTTTTCGCAGAATTTCAGTAGTTGCGGCACTCTTGCCATTGAGCCGTCATCGTTCATAATTTCGCATATTACGCCGGCGTGTTTTAACCCCGCCAGCCTCATCAGGTCTACCGAGCCTTCGGTTTGACCGGCTCTTACGAGCACTCCGCCCGGGATGGCTCGAATCGGGAAGATGTGACCTGGTCTTGCCAGGTCGGATGGTTTTGCGTCGTCTTTTATTGCAGTTTGAATAGTTTGCGCTCTATCGGCAGCGCTGATACCGGTGGTAATGCCGTTGGCGGCGTCTACGCTGACTGTAAAGGCTGTGTGGAACTGGGATGTGTTATTTATGCTTTGCGGGTATAAGCCCAGCTTGTCACATAAATCGCCGGAAAGAGCTAAACATGTCAGACCCCTTGCGTGGTTGGCCATGAAATTAGTTATTTCGGGTGTTGTAAACTCTGCTGCGCATACCAGGTCGCCTTCGTTCTCCCTGTCTTCCGCATCTACGAGAACTACCATTTTGCCTTTTTTCAGGTCTTGAAGAACTTCAGGAATTTCACTAAACTGCATTTTTTTCTTTCTTGCAATACTAATAACGTCTTACATTACTGAGTCGGACTCTGTTCATATTCTGCAATATAGCGACTTCCGTTACGAATGTAAATAAGAGTTGTAAAAATGGCTGTTATTGCCGTGGTCCACCAGATAAATTTCAGAATCCATATCCAATCGGGTACGATCTTCGCTATTTCAGGTGCCATGAGGGTTCCTGCGACCATTATGAGTTGTGAGGCGGTTGAAACCTTTCCAATGAAAACAGGGATTATTTTTACTCTGAACGTGATAAAATACATTATTAAAAAGCCGAGCAATAAAAAAATATCTTTTCCGATTATTAAAACCGCGATTGCGGTGTCGAGTTTAAAACCAACGACGTGCGCCTTTGTTGATGCCAGAAGGATACAAGCGCTTGTCATGAGGAGTTTATCTGCTGTGGGGTCGAGAAACGAACCTAACCTTGTTACGGTGTGGGTTTTTCTCGCGATGCAGCCGTCGATGCCGTCGCTAATCGCCATTATCAGGAAGATTGCAGTTGCGACGTATCTCAGCAGATATCTTGTGTTGATCGAAAGGGCAGTGTCGTTGATTCTCAGCATGGCGATTATAAAAGGCGCTATCAGCAGAATTCTTAGAATTGTAATTCGGTTTGCCCAGTTTAATTTCATTCCTTAGCCCTTTTAAAAAAGTCAAACTATAGGTTCTCTAAATACACCTGCCTCCATCTACATTTAATATCTGTCCGGTTATATAATCGTTTTTCAGCAGGAAGATAACGGCTTGTGTTATTTCATTTGGTTTTGGCAGTCTTGAAGCGGGGATAAAAGAAAGCTGTCGTTTTTTTTCATCTTCGCTAATGTTTTTTGCCCAGTTGACGATTCCCAGTGCAATTGCATTTACGCAGAAATCAGGAGCCAGCTCTTTTGCCATCGCTTTTGTAGCGGCGTTTAGTCCTGCTTTGCTTGCGCAGTAGATGGTGTAATCTGCCCAGGGTCTAATTGCCGCGATATCGGAGATATTGATTATTTTGCCGGCATCGGTGAGTTCGACGATTTTTTTGCTTAGGATGATTGCAGCGGTTAAATTTATATCGAGCATTTTTCGCGCATCTTCGGAGGTTATATGTTTCAAAGGCTGACGAGAAAAAATCGAAGCTGAATTTATGAGTATATCCGGTTTGGCAAAATCGGCGATCTGGCGGAACATTTTATCTACCTGCTTATCTGATGTCAGGTCTGCTTTTACTGCGAGGGCTTTTTGGCCTATGTCGGTTATTTTTTTTGTAAGGTTTTGAACAGCAGTTTGATTGCTGTGATAGTGACATATACAATTACAGCCGGCGCGGGCCAGAGCCAAAGCGATCTGCGAGCCAAGCTGGCCGCTTGAACCGGTTATAACAGCAGTCTTTCCCTCAAGTTTCATGGATGACATATTAACAGTGAAACGTCTTTTCAGCAAGTAAATACGTTAAAAAATAGTGGTAATATGCCTGCGAGTTTGATAGCCTGTCGTGATATATTAAACTTAAATTTTAACGTTTTTTACGGTTTTTAATAATGACAGAGCAGGGCTCGCAAAAATCCGGTGACGGTGGACATAAGAGGCGCAAGCGTTATGGCGGTACGCATCCTAAGAAGTTTGGTGAAAAATATAAGGAGCGTAATCCGCAAAAGTATCCCGATATCCACAACCATTTGAGGGCTAAGGGCAAGACGCCCGCGGGGACGCATGTTCCTATTATGGTTGAGGAGATTATTTCGCTTTTAAAGCCTGAGGCTGGGATGGTGGTGGCGGATTGTACGATTGGTTATGGCGGACATGCAAACGCATTTATGAATTGTCTGGGGGCTGGCGGCAAGCTTGTCGGCTTTGATGTTGACAGTGGTGAGCTGGAAAAAACTAAAACCAGACTTGCGGGGAAAGAGACGCCTTTGGTTGTTTATAATAAAAACTTTGCGGGGATCGCATCTGTTATGGGTGAGCTGGGTATTGACGGCTTTGATATTATTTTTGCTGACCTGGGGGTTTCGAGTATGCAGGTTGATGACCCGAGCAGGGGGATCAGCTATAAGAATAAAGGGCCTTTGGATATGAGGATGGATTCAAGACTTGCGCGGACGGGGATGGATCTTTTAGAGAGGCTTTCGCAGGAAGAGCTTTCGCAGGGGCTTTGGGAATTGTCCGATGAGCCTGACCATGAAGAAATCGCAGCGGCGATAATTAAGCAGCGCCAGGTTTCGGTTATTACGCAGACCTCTCAGCTTATCAGGCTGATATTTGATGTTAAAAGATTGACTATTAAGCAATGGAAACAGCAGCAGAGGATGAGATTTAATACACTGCATCCAGCAGCAAGGACTTTTCAGGCACTTAGGATAATGGTTAACGATGAGCTTGGTGTGCTTAAAGAGCTTTTGAGGGTCGGGCCTGGTTGCTTGAAGCCCGGGGGGAGAATTGGTTTTTTAAGTTTCCATAGCGGCGAAGACAGACTTGTTAAGCAGTCTTTTAAAGAGGGACATAAGCTTGGCATATACAGCTCAATCGCCAAGGGCCCGATTACGCCGAGAATTAGGGAGATCAGAGACAATCCGAGAAGCAGCTCCGCAAAATTCCGCTGGGCAATAAGGGCGGAGTGATTCTTTAAAATTAGCTTTTTATTGACATATTCTAATTGAGTTATTAAAATAATCTCAAATACTGAAAAATATAATTAAAAATGGGAGTTAAAAAAATGAGAAAGTGTATAAGTATTTTGTGTCTATTCGTAGTAACTTTACTTTTTAGCGGTTGCGGAGAAAGCAATGCTGTTACCATCAGAAAAGAAAATCGTCTGAACATAACCAAAATCGGTATA
>CAYZEH010000086.1:0-11135 GCA_964477135.1 uncultured Pirellulales bacterium
ATCCAACAAATCCTGCTTCAATACTCTTAAAATCAAAAAATCTCAGCCGAAATTCGCCGAAAAAAACAAAAAATCCCCGTTTAAACCCCAAAAATCAATAAATCGGTGATTTGGGGGTATTTATTTTTGGTCAAAAAGGGTTATTTTCTGTTATTTTTTGGGAAAAAGCAGAAAAAAGGAAAAAAAACCGGAAAAAAGGCGAATTTTTGAAAACCACTTCTGGCAAAAATGGAAGATTTTGGTTCCAAAGCAGGGAAAATAAGGCAAATTTTTGAAAACCTATTTTGGCAAAAATGGAAGATTTTGGTCCTCAGCAGGGAAAATAAAGCGGATTTATTAGAAATTCTCGGCTGAATAGCCCGTAGATTTTCCAAAAACTTAAAATTAGCTCTTTACATTTTTAGTATAGTGCTATATACTATAGTGGAAACCAATTTAAGGTTATGTATTTTTCGAAAGTGAGGTGGATATTGAATCTCGATAATTGGCAAGCTCAACTCCGAAAGGGATTGCTGGATATTGCTATCTTGAATCTGCTGGAGCATAATCAGCTTCATGGATACGAGATAGTTCAGATCTTTAAACAAAGCCAAGGACTGAGGATTCATGAAGGTAATATTTACCCAATTTTAGCCCGTCTGAAAGCAGATGGACTGGTAACGAGTCACACCAAATCTTCTTCCGAAGGGCCTCCAAGAAAATATTTCAAACTTACTGAATTAGGTCGAAAGACCCTTGCGGATATGAATACACATTGGGATAGAATAAATAAAACGATCCTGAATTTCAGGAAAGGAGCCTATAAATGACCTCAGAAAGTAATGCTTGGAAAACTCTTAAAGCTAAATACCTCAACAAAGTGGGAAAAGCTTTGTCCTCGGTGAAACATCCTCATCTGGCTGAAGTTCTTGAAGATGTACAATCCCACTTAGACCAACGATTTACCGCACTTGAACCTAATGAGCGGACTCGTAAAAATCTGGAAAGCATTATCTCTGAAATGGGTCCTGCGGCTGAATACGCTGAACTGCTTAGTTCAAATGCTGTCCCACCAACTCGAAAAATGCGGCGAAAATACCCGCTATATCTTAGCATCACAGGCATTGTAGCTGTCATTGCAATTTTGTTAGCAATAGTGATATTCCCAACGGATGATTCATTGCCTCAAACCAAGTGGAATTCTTTACCATTACTTGATTTCAGCACACGAACGGCTCTTGGTCATTTTGAAATGTTTTATGAAGAAAAGTTTCACAAAGCCACTGGTTACGACACTGCGTCTAAAGAACAGAAGGATGTAATGGTAGAACAGTGGATACAGGAAATTCACGGCTTAGATTATGAAAAAGCAGTTTTAGCCACAGCGGCTATAGGTGATGTTAAAGCACACCAAGCAATTGGTGTTTTGACAAAGGTGGCCACTGCCAAAGGAGGTGATAACCGCATAAAATGGATCGCTGTTCGTGGACTTGCTAAAATGGCTGATCGCGAAACTTTGCCTGCTCTAATTACTCTGATAGACCATAATAATAAAAACGTTTGTACTTATGCTAAGGTTGCACTCACTGAAATTACCGGCCAGTTCTTCGGAGATTCAAAAGAGCAATGGCTTAAGTGTTGGCGGGAGCATAAGCATCTGACTATCAGTAGGACTTACTGGTTTCATTCAGACCAAAGACCCAGTTCGATTCCAGCCGATACCGTACCGAAGGACGATAATGGTCATATGCTCTTTCATGTTGATGAATGGTTTGAGGAGATGGGCACTGCAAACCAATATAGACCATTTCTCAATCAAGCTGATAATCGGTTTATACTGAAATCCGATGGCCATCCAGATGTGCAGGCGAATGCGGAACGTGGATGTTGGGGTCAGGAATTTTATATAAGAATCCCCAAAAGCGAGTATGTAAAAATGGAAGCAGGTGTTAAGTATGCTATTTATCCCATGAATAATAACCCAAAATATCAATGGAAAGTCGCTCCCGGAGTAACAATTTACAAACCAGACAAATAGCGAAAGCCTGAATAACTGTAATTTGAACCCGCATAATCAGATGTATTAGCTAACTTTTATAAAGGAGGTGTTGAAAATGAAAAAAAATAGTTTTCTTTGTCTAATTATTATGCTGCTTTTATTTACTACCGTAACCTTATGTCAATCGGTAGACACAGACGAGGATGGTCTTTCTGACTTTCAGGAGATTCATAAATACCTTACCAATCCCACTGAGCCGGACACCGATAATGATGGCATTAATGATGGTGATTGGAATGAAAGACGGGAATATGCATATACGGTCCGTTCCATCATGAGATTTATGCATCCTTTTGATGATGATGTACTGAATGACAACTTTCAGGATGCACGTGTTTTGAAAGAAGAAGATTATTACACTGAACTAGAAGTTATTCATTACCCCTTTGGCACAGCCGAGAATTCAATATCAGCCAACCCTGATTGGCAACAGGATTATGCTGGTATGACTGAGTATTTGCAGCCTGGTATAACCAGCAACTGGAATAATCAGATGAAGCAGGACTTACTCTCAGAGCTCCAAGCCGATGGAATTATAGTTGGCAACCTTACAGACAAACAAGCTATTGGGCAGGTTTCCTACTGGATGTATCATAAATATAATTCACTTAGCAGCTTTACAACTTTTTACATTCATTATCCAAATAGCCAACCGGAAATCTATCCTGGTCTGGAATGGGCATTTGAACGCGACAAAGGGACTTATGGCTGGACAGTCCAAGAACAATTCGAGCACGAATTATTGGGGAAAGGGATGTATTATAACAAAACTTGCGGCACCTGTACCTCTTTTGCAACTGCGTTAAACACTGTTCTTCGGACGATTGGTATACCAACTCGGATGATTATTGTAATTCCCATAGTTGATGCTTCAAATCCGAATCAAACTCAACTCGTGGAACAAGGAATTACTAATAGCCAGGTTCGCCAGACAGTTCTGAACTGGTTAAGTGGAGCAGGTACGGGATTCACATCACATACTTTTAATGAAGTTTACGTAGGAAACCAGTGGCACCGTTTGAACTACACCCAACTGGGCCAACCTATCCTGGATGCACATTGCTTCGGACTACATACCCATTTATACACTTTCAATGATCTTAGCGATGCTAACTTAGCGCCGACGTGGGGTTGGCGATATGGCAAAAGTATAAGAAACGATGTTTTTGGATACAATAACCCTTACACTACGATGATATTGTCGGACCCTGATTCTGGAATTGAACCAATAGTTATCTATGTAGATGATAATGCTCCCGATGACCCGGGGCCTGGTAACTCTAGTATCAGTGATCCATATGAGGATGGTTCGAGCCTTCACCCTTTCGATTCCATCCAAGAAGCAATAGATACCTGCAGGTATCTCGATACTGTAACCATTCGGTCAGGTGTCTACACTGGCACGGATAACCGTGATATAGATTTTAAAGGCTTGGCGATTACCGTTAAGAGCACCGCTCCTGATAATCCTGATATAGTAGAAACCACGGTTATCGACTGCCAGGCCAGCATATCAGAACCCCACCGTGGCTTTTATTTCCATACCAGTGAAGATTCGGATTCCATTTTAAATGGTCTAACAATTACCAACGGTTATGCTTCTGGCAATTGGCCAGATGGTTATGGTGGTGGAATCATTTGCTATTATAACACCAGCCCGACAATTAAGAATTGTATAGTAACTAACAACACCGCGGAACACCACGGCGGCGGTATATATAGCTATAACAGCAGTCCAACAATTGTCAACTGCATATTTAGGGCAAACTCAGCAGGTTCGAACGGTGGTGGCATGCACAATGGGCCCAGCAGCCCAAACTTAATCAATTGCATATTTACAGAAAACACCTCAGGCAGTTCCGGCGGTGGGATAAGCACAACCTCTACCAGCAGTCCAACTTTAACTAATTGTACTTTCAGCAATAACTCTTCTGGTTGGCAAGGTGGTGCTATCGGATCCTACAACAGCAATACTCTGCTAACCAACTGCATTCTCTGGGGCAACACTCCCAGCGAAATATATGTATCAGCAGGTGATATGCCCAATATAACCTACAGTAATGTTCAGGGAGGCTATAGTGGCATTGGCAACATTAACTCGAATCCATGCTTTGTGGACTCAGACAATAGTGATTACCATTTGCTTTGCTCTTCGCCATGTTTTAACGCCGGCGATCCGAATTATACTAACTATTTGAATGAGAGTGATATTGACGGTGAATCACGGCTGCGATATGGTCGCATCGATATGGGTGCAGATGAACTTTTTCAGATTGCACCGGATTTCAATTCGGATGGCAACATTGACTTTGGAGACCTTGCTGTATTAAGAGAACAATGGTTGCTTTTCGGTGCTAATTCCTATTGTGCCGACATTGCTCCTATGCCCGAGGGAGACGGCACAGTTGATTTTCTGGATTTTGCGTTTTTTGCCAAATATTGGTTATTGGAAGAATAAATAGAAATTAAGGGAAAAGTGGAAACAATTTTATGAAAAAAGGAAGTGGTTTTACATTAATAGAGCTTTTGGTGGTAATAGCAATCATCGCACTGTTGATGGGAATCCTGATGCCTGCACTGCGTAAAGTTAGAGAACAGGCAAAGTCTGTCATTTGCCAATCAAATCTAAAGCAATGGGGACTTATCTTTTCAACATACACTAATGACAACAGTGGATATTTCATGAAAGGCTATGGATTAAAAGGGAACACTACTGAATGGAGAAAGATCAAATGGATGGGCGCTCTTAGGCCTTACTATAGTAGTGGCACAGGAGATACTACCATCACAAAAGTTAATAAAAACGATTTGCGATTATGCCCCACGGCCACAAAAACTGCAAATCAACTTGGGGCAACTCTGGACGAAAAAGGCGCAACGTTTAGAGCGTGGGGAGTTTTTTCAGGCAGCTTCTGGCGTCCGCCAGATGATTATGGCAGCTATGGAATAAATGCCTGGGCCTATAACCCAGGAAGCTCGGATAAAAAAAGCTGGAGAACTGTCAATGTTAAAGGTGGGCAGGATATACCATTGTTCTACGATTGCTGGTGGCTTGAAGATTGGAGCCTGGAGACGGATCCACCACCTGCATATGAGAATGAACGATATTTCGGTCAGGGATTTCGTTGCTTTATTAATCGCCATAATGAGGCAATAAATATTCTTTTTTTTGATTCTTCCGTGAGAAAAATAAGGCTCAAAAAGCTGTGGAAGTTTAAATGGCACCGAGGATACAACAGGAACGGCCCATGGACTGAGAAAAAGGGTTTTTCTCCAGCATGGCCCGATTGGATAAAGAGGTTTAAGAAATAATAAAAAAAATATTACGAATGCAGTCTATGTCACTTCCATAGAGATAAACTGATTGTGGAAACTAAAAGGAAAGGAAAAAGATGAAAAGATTATTGTGTTCTGCTATGATTTTACTGATAGCAATGGTGGGGTTGGTTTTTTCAAGCCAAATAAGAGTTGATGCAACTGCTACAGGCGCAAACAATGGTTCAAGCTGGGCTGATGCCTATAATTACTTGCAGGATGCTTTAGCTGCTGCTACAGAAAGTGACGAAATTCAAGTGGCCGAAGGAACTTACAAGCCTGATCAAGGTGTTGGAATCACGTTAGGTGAAAGAATGGCCACTTTCCAATTGAAAAGTGGTGTGGTTATAAGAGGCGGCTATGCAGGTTTCAGTGAAACGGATCCGAATGCAAGAGATATCGACGCCTACAAAACCATTCTTAGCGGAGACCTGAACAGTGACGATGGTACAAACTTTGAAAATTATGGCGATAATAGCTATCACGTAATGAACGGCAGTGGGACTGATGCTGCCACAGTGTTTGATGGATTTATCGTAACAGGCGGGAACGCTGGAGAACCCTATCCTAAATATCCAAACGACCGAGGGGGCGGGATGTTTAACTACAACGGTCACGCAACATTGGCTAACTGCATTTTTAGTTATAACATAGCTGGTTACGGCGGAGGAGGTATATGGAATTACAAGGGTAAGCTGAGTTTGTCTAACTGTAGATTCTATAATAATGTTTCTGAAAACCGTGGAGGAGCAATACACAATTACGAGGGCACCCCAAATTTAGTCACTTGTATATTCTACAGGAATTCGGCATATCGTGGTGGAGGAGTACACAACGATTACAGTAGCCCGATATTTACTGAGTGTACGTTTAATGAAAACTCAACAAGCGAACGTGGAGGAGGAATTTACAGCTACAATAGTCATCCAATTTTCACAAACTGTATTTTCACTTTCAATTCTGGAACTCGTGGCGGAGGGATGGTCAACGATGGAGGAGATTCTACTCTCCGTAAATGTACTTTCAGCAAAAACTCTGCCACCAATTATGGTGGCGCAATGTTCCATATTCGCAGCGAGGCAACACTAATTAACTGTATGTTCCACAGAAACTCTGCGGACGATGGCGGTGCGATGTATAACACAAAAACTAGTAGTCATATATTGATTAAATGTAGGTTTATTGAAAACTCAAGTAGCAATGGCGGGGCGATATATAATACTTATTATAGTCGGCCAACATTGATAAGCTGTATTATAAGTGGTAACTCTGCACAGGATAAAGGCGGTGCGATATTCAACATGGGCCTTAGCAACTCTACGCTCATCAACTGCACCATTGTAGAAAACAGAGCAGACAATTCTGTTGGTGGGATGTTAAACGATGAGGGTTACAAACCGAGTGTGACCAATTCCATTTTCTGGGGCAATATTGATAGCAGCGGAACGGGTGAGTCCGCGCAGATTTTCGGCGGGACCCCAGCCATCAATTATAGTTGTGTTCAGGGATGGACGAGCGTTTTAGGTGGAACTGGCAATATTGGCGATGACCCACTATTCCTTGAGCCGGATAACGAAGACCCGAACAACAGGGACTTTCATTTGGTACCTCATTCTCTTTGCATTGATACAGGCGATCCAAATTATGAGGCAGAACCAAATGAAACGGATTTAGATAGGAACCCACGAGTAATCAATAATCGAATTGATATGGGAGCCTATGAGTCTAATTATATTGAAGTTGCATTAAAATTTACACCGCAGACCCTGAACCCGAAGAGTAGAGGCAAATGGATTAAGGCACATATTGTTCTTCCTGAAGGTTTTGAGGTTGAAAATGTTGATGTTAATTGTCCAGCTAAGATTTGGCCACTTGGCATCGAGTCGGAGTACATAAATCCGTTTATTGACGAAGATGGATTGGTTGAGATTGAGATTGGTTTTGAAAGGGCTGCTTTCTGTGGTGTTGAGATAGATAACAGTCCTGTTGAGATAATTGTCATAGGTACGCTGACAACCGGACAAGACTTTTATGGCATAGACACAATCAGGATAATCGACAAAAGTTTAGAGCGTATTGCATTTCTTTCTTCTCGTTGGCTCAATTCTGGTTGTAGAAAACCAGATTGGTGTGATGGCTCCGATTTAAATCAGGATTCCATTGTTAATCTTGTGGATTTTGCGTTTTTTGCCAAATATTGGTTATTGGAAGAATAAATAGAAATTAAGGGAAAAGTGGAAACAATTTTATGAAAAAAGGAAGTGGTTTTACATTAATAGAGCTTTTGGTGGTAATAGCAATCATCGCACTGTTGATGGGAATCCTGATGCCTGCACTGCGTAAAGTTAGAGAACAGGCAAAGTCTGTCATTTGCCAATCAAATCTAAAGCAATGGGGACTTATCTTTTCAACATACACTAATGACAACAGTGGATATTTCATGAAAGGCTATGGATTAAAAGGGAACACTACTGAATGGAGAAAGATCAAATGGATGGGCGCTCTTAGGCCTTACTATAGTAGTGGCACAGGAGATACTACCATCACAAAAGTTAATAAAAACGATTTGCGATTATGCCCCACGGCCACAAAAACTGCAAATCAACTTGGGGCAACTCTGGACGAAAAAGGCGCAACGTTTAGAGCGTGGGGAGTTTTTTCAGGCAGCTTCTGGCGTCCGCCAGATGATTATGGCAGCTATGGAATAAATGCCTGGGCCTATAACCCAGGAAGCTCGGATAAAAAAAGCTGGAGAACTGTCAATGTTAAAGGTGGGCAGGATATACCATTGTTCTACGATTGCTGGTGGCTTGAAGATTGGAGCCTGGAGACGGATCCACCACCTGCATATGAGAATGAACGATATTTCGGTCAGGGATTTCGTTGCTTTATTAATCGCCATAATGAGGCAATAAATATTCTTTTTTTTGATTCTTCCGTGAGAAAAATAAGGCTCAAAAAGCTGTGGAAGTTTAAATGGCACCGAGGATACAACAGGAACGGCCCATGGACTGAGAAAAAGGGTTTTTCTCCAGCATGGCCCGATTGGATAAAGAGGTTTAAGAAATAATAAAAAAAATATTACGAATGCAGTCTATGTCACTTCCATAGAGATAAACTGATTGTGGAAACTAAAAGGAAAGGAAAAAGATGAAAAGATTATTGTGTTCTGCTATGATTTTACTGATAGCAATGGTGGGGTTGGTTTTTTCAAGCCAAATAAGAGTTGATGCAACTGCTACAGGCGCAAACAATGGTTCAAGCTGGGCTGACGCCTACAACCACCTGCAGGATGCTTTGGGAGCCGCTGAAAATGGTGATGAAATTTGGGTGGCCCAAGGTATCTACAAACCAGACTTAGGTATTGGCATTACCCCCGGCGATCGTTCAGCAACATTTCAAATGAAAAATGGTGTAGCTATCTACGGCAGCTTTGCATCCGGCCAAGACCAATGGCAAGACCGCGACCCAAACGTATATGAAACCATTCTAAGCGGCGATTTGAGTGGTAATGATGGCCCGAATTTTGCCAACAACAGTGAGAATAGCTACCATGTTGTAACTGGCAGCGATACCTATTCAACGTCCGTGCTGGATAGTTTTATAATCAGTGGCGGAAATGCTGACATCTCCGGTAATGACCGCGGCGGTGGAATGTATAACTACTCAGGCAGCCCAAAGATAATTAACTGTACCTTCACCGGGAACTATGGTAAATGGGCTGGAGGGTTAGCTAATTACTCTTATAGTCGACCACTGTTAATCAATTGTACCTTTAAGGATAATACCTCTTTTTATCAAGGAGCAGGGATTTACAACAGGGAAAGCTATCCGCTGATATTAAACTGTGTCATAACCAAAAACACCGCCGGAGGAGATGGTGGGGCAATACGCAATCTTGCTGCTAGTTATCCAGCAATAGTAAACTGCACATTAAGCCAAAATTCATCTGGCAACGCAGGTATTTACAATAGCAGCACCTCTAAACCTGTAATTATTAACTCAATCATCTGGGGCAACATGGATATTGGTGGCAGCGATGAATCGGCTCAGATTGATGGTGGCGTGCCTAAGATTAACTACAGTTGCATTCAGGGCTGGACAGGCGTTTTAGGGGGAATTGGAAATTTTGGAAGTGATCCTTGTTTTGCAGATCCGAGCCACAGTGATTATCATCTAAAATCTCAGGCAGGGCGATGGAAGTCGTCAATCTATACAAAACTTGACCCAACCGGTGACAGCTTTATTGATCTAACAGATTTTGCTGCGTTTGCAAGTTCTTGGCATAAACAAGGAGAGTCTATACCGGCTGACCTTGATAGTAGTGGCCTCGTTGATTTGACCGACCTGCAACTTCTTTTAGATAACTATTTAGACAGTTATCTCGCTGGTGACTGGGTAATCGATAATATCACCAGCCCATGCATTGATGCAGGCGACACCTATTGTGATTGGACAGCAGAATTATGGCCGCATGGCAGATTTATAAATATGGGTGCTTTTGGCGGTACTAAACAAGCCAGCATGTCCCGATCAACTGCTGGCAATATTGCAGACTTGAATATAGACGGCGTTGTAAATTACGAAGACTTGAAGTTGTATTCGGATAAATGGCTTTACCAGGAAGCCTTGCTCTCTGAAGATCTCAATCGAAACGCAATTGTCAGTTTTGCCGATTTTGCCATTTTAGCTAACCAATGGTGTTGGCAAGGTCAGGCATATGAACAATTTTATAACATAGCAACTGCTGAATTGCACCGTCTTGTCAATGAGGAGTATTCATATTGGAACCTAAGGGATGTAGATTGGGAAAACCTGTTTAGTATTTATAGCTCTGTGTTAAACAATGCTGATGATCCAAATGTATTTGCTCAACATGCCGCTGGACTATTGGCTAATGCTCAAGATGCGCATTTATGGGTAAAGGTTGGAGACCAGTACCCACCTGTTTTTAAGCAAAGTATCGAACGTAATTACAACTATAATGTCCTTACAACTTTAGTTCCAAACTGGGGTGACCAAAATAATCGTGTCAGTACCGGTTATTTCAGTGATGGTAACATTGGGTATATTTGGATAGATAGTTGGCGTGTAGACAATCCTGAGGAACTCGATGCAGTTTTCGTAGCACTTAATAATTTTACTAGTACTAACGGGCTGATTATAGATGTCCGGGCTAACGGAGGCGGCAGCGAAACTTTAGCTAGACAGGTAGCAGGCTGCTTTGTTACCCAATCAAAGCTTTATGCAAAACACAGATATCGTGATATAACTCAACCTGATGGTTTTGGTCCTGTCAATAGCCGTTGGTTGGATCCAAACCCAAGCCATCCGACATACGTAGGCAAGGTTGTTGTTCTTATGGGCGAGGTATGTATGAGCAGCTGTGATGCTTTTCTCTTAATGATGAAACAGGTTGCAGATTGCAATCTTATGGGTGTGCCCTCGTACGGTAGCTCGGGTAACTCTAAACCTCACGATTTATCCAATGGTGTCACAGTGTGGCTTCCCTCATGGATAGCGATGCGTCCTGATGGAACATGTTTCGAAGGGGAAGGGATTTTCCCTCATATTACTGTCGAAGCAACACAGGAACAGTTGCTTACCGAAGACCCTGTTTTAGATGCCGCATTGGATCTATTGCGAGGACCCTAAATATGGTGTAGCTTATGAAATACGAATATAGTTTCAGAAAAATGTTTTTGATTATTTTTGGATTTGCTCTGGTATTCACAGCAAGTTCAGCGATAGCACCAGGCATTGAGCTACTGCAGCCCCGCCG
>CAYZEH010000087.1:0-6955 GCA_964477135.1 uncultured Pirellulales bacterium
TTTTGACTAGAGAACAAGTCAAGATGTTTTTTTCGTATTTTGAAGTTTCTTTTACCTTTCCAGCAAAAACATTCCATTTACTTTTTAAAAACTATTGCAGAGGGGTAAAAACCCCGAAAAAAACAAATTTTTGAAAATCGGTTCATTTATAATGATCCCAATTGAATTTTACCGTTTATCCGCGGGTAAATAACTTAAAAATAACAAGTTACGGATTTATTCGCGGACATTTCTTACCCTTAAGGGTATATTCGAATTCTATTTTAAGAGCAATTTTTTTAGCTGGTAAAATTTCAACTGTCTTATCTTTAATATTCGACCAGCCTTTACTTACAGACTTTACTTTTCTGTTAAATTGTTCAAGATGCAGAACTATCTTTTCTAAACTTTCACGATCAGGCACTGTAATTCTGACATTTGCGAACTTACCATTTTTACTCATTTTAAGCTCAACACCTGCTTGCCCAAATGTCGTTGGAATGTCTTTTAAAACAGTCTTATCGCCAGGCTTTGTCCACGCAACCGGCAAACCTTCAAAAAGATGCAATTCATTACCGCGTTCCAGCATAATCATATGTCGTGACATTCTGATAAATTCACCGCTTGCCCAGTTATGAGGCATATCGCCGCACACGTTAAACTTTTGCCCAACAAGATTCTGCTCTTCACGCCAGCAAAGCAGTGGACTGGCATGATTGGCAAATGCATAAAACGTAGCAGCAGTTTTCTTTCCATGGCCGAGCCATAAATGCACATGCCCATAGAACGAAGCTGCGTAATTCCAAACCCCGTCAGGCAGCCACCCTGTCCCGTGGATCAGCCCTTGCTTTTGATGGCTGTCAAGCATCGCAACCGTCCCAAGCATCAGTTCATCATCCTTATCAAAAATCCTCCCCGGATAAATCGAATGCATAAACGCCCAGGCACCTCTTTGAGGCAGCTGCTGTTGCTCGCCTTTCAGAACAACCGGAACATAAGTATTACCAAATTCATCTGTAAGCTTATCCCGGCTCCTTGCTTTTTCAAAACAGTCCCAGTAATCAGCATATTCATTTTTCCAGTCTTCAACAGCGGGCTTATTCATTTTCTCTGCCATCTCAATAGCAGCCTTCAATCCTGCCATCGTCCAGTAAACACTTGTATAGTCCTTATGCTTACCACCAAGTCCCCCGTCACCAAACTCATCAGGCATCAGCCCATAGTTGACAGCATCAGGGTCGGTCTTAGTCATCCGTCTGTAATTTTTAATCGTATTAACTTCTCTTTCCACCTTAGGCCACATCTTCTCAAGCCAAACCATATCGTCAGTCAGCTGCGCATGTCTCCACACCATCCATAATCGCAAACCATGCTTTTTGCTGAAACCATCCGCTGGGCCGTTGTCATCATCGATCTGATTTTCCAGGCCTTGCCTCGCCTCTGCCAACCTGCCCATATATGAAACCGCTTCAAGTATGAAAGGCCCATCCGCCGCCCAGGTGCCGCGGTAAAACGTCGGACCAACCTGAAATGAGGGCTTACCGTTTTTGATTTCCCTCGCCTGGTAAATATTGCGAATACAAGAATCAAGCAAGCCCTGTATTTTCTCATCCGGCACCTGAATATTGCCATAAGGAATATCCCACTTCTTCCAGCAGTTTATAGAATCTTCAAGAAGTTTTCCCGCCTGACCAACCTCTGCACCTGAAGATTTTTTACCATCTAAAAATGTCAACAAAACCTCAAATTTCTGCCCAGGTTTAAGCTGCTTTTCATCGAAATAAATATTTACATTTCTAACTTCTAATAACTTGTCTTTGTCAAGAATCGCCAATACTTCATTCTCGTACTCACCTTCTAATATCTGCTGATCTGTAGGACAATCCTCAGCCGAAAACACAAAAAGACAACCGAAAACAGTATTCAAATCACTCGTCCCATCAGCAGAATAAACCCCGATATCTATCATTCCATCGCCATTAGTATCTGTGGCTTCAAATGATTTAACCATAGGCATAGCCTTACCATACTCAGCGGCATCAACACTGAGAACCGTTTTACCTTCAATTCGATAATCCTGTTTTCTATATCTAGGCTCCGAATAAAAATTCTCTATCAAGCCAAATGCAACCTTATATTTCTTACCAGGTTTACATTTATATTTGAAAACCAAAGGATGACCCTGCCCCACCATGAAAGATTTAAATCTCGGATCATATTTTTTACCGTCAGCTAACTCTATAGGCTGAATTCTTGGAATGCGATCTACAATAAAATCAGACTTAGTTTCATTTGGATATTCAACTTTTTCACACGCTGGGCTTATAGTACAAAACACTTCATCCCGATGAGATGCATTGACTATTCTGGTTCCGTCATCGCTGAGCATCCATCTGATGTTGGATTTCATATTCAATACGATCTGACCAGCCTTTTCTTCGCTTGCGGTATTTTCCATATTCAAATACAGATAGTCAGCCCGTGTCTCTATCCAATCGGATGGTTTTTTGCCGGTAACCGCTGAGGCAAAAGCGATCTGAGTGAGCTTTATATCGTCAACAGAGCTTGTTGTTTTTACAATTGCAACTTTAGGATCTAAAAGCGACTGATTGAATCCAACAACTTTACTATCTGACACAATAGAAGCTTTTAAAGTAATATCAAAATAATCATTTACCCAGTTAGCACGATTAAAACGGTAACAAAATCTGCCGTCACCTGCGACTATCGTTTTATAAAAATCGTCAGGCCAACCAATACAGCACTGATCCTTGTCGGGCCGATATCGAAAATCCAGAACCTCTTTCTCAAGCCCATCAGTTTGGCCTTCAATTGGAAAAGTTTTAACTTCAAGAACCGGATTCCCATTACAAACAGAAGTAAAAACAAAAATAAGAATAAGAAGATTAAAAACTTTTGTCATTTTCCACTCTCCAATTTTAAAATAAAATCAAACTACAGCATTTTTTTACATTCGATAAATTCTGTTAATATTTCCGCTGCTGCAACAGCATCAATGCGTTTTTTCTTTTTCTTGCGGGTATACTCACCCGCCGCCAATTTATCCTTCGCGCCATAGCTGCTCAATCTTTCATCCTGAAAAATTATTTCAATATCGATTTGTTTTTGAAGCTGTTTTGCAAAATTCTCCACAATTTTAGCTTGCCCCCCCCTGCTGCCATCCATATTAATAGGCATCCCCAAAACAATAGCATCAACACTTTCAGCTGTTACGATCTTCGATATTTTGCTTATTAACTCTGAATTCGTAGCCAAAACCTCTAATGGCGACGAAAGCATTTCCGCCTTATCGCAAATCGCCAATCCCGTCCTTTTCAACCCATAGTCTATTGCAAGATATCTCATAATATTATCAAAGGTACTTTTCGCCGTGGTCTGTTTCAATTTTTTTCAGCAGTTCTTTTATTTTATGTGCATGGTCTATCGAGCATATCAAAGTAGCATCATTGCTGTGGGCGACAAGAATATTTTCCAGCCCCATACACGCAATCAAATGCTCCTGGTTCTCAGTTACTACTATACTGTTCCTGCAATCGACCAACTCATTTGCACCCGCTGCAACGATATTTTTATTCTCATCAGAGCTTATAAAATCCGCCAGCGCCACAAAAGACCCCATATCAAGCCATCTGCAATCAAGCTTGATAGTATGAACCCCGGGAGCCTTTTCCATAACCGCATAATCAATACTTATCTTAGGCAGTTTCACAAACCAGTCCTTAAGAGCTTGCTGCTGATTAGGTCCATCCCAGTCTTTGCGTATGTTTTCCAAAGGCTCTGTCGATTCGGGGAGAAATTTTTTCATAAGCGAAAGTACCGTCTTAGCCTTCCACACAAACATACCCGCATTCCACAGATAGTTCTTGTCTTTAAAATATCCTGCCGCTGTTTGAGCGTCTGGTTTTTCTTTAAACTCTTCAACCTTGCAAATCCCGCTGTCGCTCACTTGCTCGCCGCATTTTATATATCCAAACTGTGTACTGCTGTAAGTAGGTGCTATTCCAAAAGTAATTATATTTTCAGGGGTCTCATTTACAAATCTAAGAGCCTCTTTTATGGCATTTTGAAGAACCTCCGCCGGTTCGATAAGCTGATCTGCTGTCACTACCGCCATCGTAGCCTCAGGGTCATATTTTGTCAAAACAGTCGCCGCCAAACCAATCGCACCTGCTGTGTCACGAACCGCAGGTTCGGCGATCACATTATTAAAGGGAAGTTCAGGCAGATTCTGTCTGACAGTATCAACATATTGAGAATTTGTAAGAACGATTATATTTCGGCTGTCAAACATAGGAGACAGCCTCTGGAAACAACGACGAAGCAAAGTCTCACCCTCGAGTATCTTTAAAACTTGTTTAGGTCTTTTTTTTCTGCTCAAAGGCCAAAGCCTCTTACCCGTCCCGCCTGCCATGATAACAACGTAATCCATTTTCAAAACCCTTTTCAGTTAAAAATAAAAAACAATATCGGCACAACAACCAAAGCAAAAACAGCTGTATTAACAACCCACAAAGCACTTGCCATCTTACTGTCCAGGTCAAAAACATTACTCATCATCACCATGATTACAGCACTCGGTGTAACAGCCATTACAATAATAACATTCCTTACAAGCTCATTTAACCTATACCCTGTTATCCCAAAAATATAAATAATCAAAAATGCCACCAAAGGCGTTACGATAAATTTAACCGCAGCAAGCGAAAAATACAAGTTTATATAGTTTTTAAATCTCGATGGTTTAACCCGCAGCCCTATTGCAAAAAATGACAAAGTTGAAGCTGTATAAATGAAAAAATCCACAATATGAAAGTCTCTTATAAAACCAGGCTGCTTTATACCTGAAATATTCAATATCAAAGCAACCAGGATCGCTGGCAAAACAATATACCGCAAATCAAATATATGGCTCATCTTAAAACGGCTTTGCGGTTCATATTGGCGAAGTTCGATAAGCTTCAGAAGTGGAAAAAATATAAAATAAGCCGTTGGAAGCCATAAAACAATATAAATATTTGCCATCGCCAAGGCCTTTGACCCAAACAACGCATAACAAACAAATGCCCCGCCTGTATAACCAAGATTACTCAATGACGATGCAAGCAAAAAAGTGATCATCGATTTTTTGTCAAGCTTAAGCATCATAGCTATCGGCACAGAAAAAGAAGTAACACAAAGCATCAAAACCACCCCGGTAACAGGAAGCCAGATAAACTCAAGTTCCAGTTTTAAAGTCCAGATAACAAATAATGCGATAGGCCAGTTTAAAAACAACAGCACAACCGTCATTATTTTCTTCGCGTAATTTTCCGGCATACCAAACTTGTTAGAAGCAAGATACCCCAAAAATAATCCGCCCGTCAGCACAATAAACATACTAACCAGGCGAATGGTTGCCATATTCCCAACTGCTTCGGCTGTTGCTAATATACTGTTGTCAGCTAAAAACATCAGACAAGATAATCTCCGTCAATTTTTGTAACAGGTTCGATCTTAGCTGCCAACTCTTCAAAGCCTTCCTTGCCCATAAGAGCAAAAGTCGCTTCTTTGCCCAACTCAACCGCTGGTTGGTCGTAAGTGTTAATATTAAACAATGCGCCGGCAAAAGAAGTGGTAACTTCAAACAGGTAAATAAACTGTCCGACATTATAAGCATTAACCTTATCAAACAGAACCGTCATGCAAGGCCTCTTGTCGTGCAGCAACGCATACTCTGTAGCTTTTTTCTCGCTGTTCAAAAGCGTTCCCATATCCTTACCAGACAAAAATCCTAATTCCGGTGCGCACTGCGGAGCTGGGCCAATAGTCACCGACCTGTTAAAGTTCTTAACTTCAAGGAAAGTGAAAAGCTTATCATTTGGCCCTTCACGATAAAGCTGAACCTGGCTATGCTGATCTGTCGTCCCTAAAGCTTTTACAGGTGTAGGCCCAACAAAAACCGCATTGCCGTCAAGGTCATTCGTCTTACCAAGACTTTCCGCCCAAAGCTGACGATACCAATCCGACAGATCTTTCAAAGCATAACTGTAAGGCATCATAACCGAAATCTTTTTGCCCCGATTATAATAATGATAATTGACAGCTGCGTTTATTGCCGCCGGGTTAGCAAAGAAATCCTCATTGCTTACCCGCTCATCCATATCCCGCGCTCCTTCGAGCAGAGAATCAATATCAATGCCGCACACAGCCGCACTCAAAAGCCCAACCGCACTAAGCACACTGAATCTGCCGCCCACACCATCAGGCACATCAAGACAGCGAAAGCCTGCATTATTCGTAATATTCCTCATGGTCCCCTGGTTTGCATCGGTTATCGCAACTATCTGCCTTTTATAACCTTCATCTCCAAGTTTATCTTTCAAAAGTTTGCTGATGATAAGGAACTGACTGGCTGTCTCAGCTGTCCTGCCCGATTTGCTGATAACATTAAATATTGTCCTGTCAAGCTTATCAGAAACCCAATCCAAAAACGAACCCAACTGCTGGGGGTCAACGTTATCAAACACAAACAAGCGAGGCCCGCCTTTGCGAACGGATTCATCAAGATTATAGGTATACGGATTCAAAGCCGTCTGCAATGCAATATTGCCCAAAGCCGAACCGCCAATCCCTAAAACCACAAAATTCTCACACCCTTTTACATCAGCAGCAATTTTTTTAACCCCGTCGCTGATATCCGTCTTATAAGGAAGATTTCTGTAAGGATATGCATTTTCCTGTTTTTCTTTATTAAGCTGACCGATCAAAGGTCTGGTTTTTTCTGCCAGCTCTTTAAACTGCTCTTTAGTTATCCCATGCTCTTGGCCGATGACATCAGCCATAACATTTTTGTAATAAAGCTGTATCTGTGATTCAGCCATAACGACACAATCCTTTCTCTTTTATTTCAGACAATTCTCCAAAGCATCACGAACATTTGATTTTACCTGTTTCTATCAATTATTAAAGCTGAAAT
>CAYZEH010000087.1:7055-11063 GCA_964477135.1 uncultured Pirellulales bacterium
CAGTGACTTAACCTGACCGTTATTAAACCTGACCGTCACAACACTGTTTTCACCCATATCCTTAAAGCTCTCAACCCTGCCCAGACCGAATTTCTTATGCCTTACCAGCTGGTTTTTAACATAAGCATACTTAGATTTCGACACCTTTTCAACCTTTGCGAATTCGCTGTAATCATAGCTGTGCCCGGACGAATAGCTCGCCTCAGGCTCAAAGGCAGTTGTAGATTCGGCAAAATCAATCCCAAGCTCATACAAAAACTGCGACGGTATACTCCTGAGCATCTGACCGCGAATAGTTCTGTATTTCGCATAGCTGATATTGAGATTATCCTTAGCACGGGTAATACCAACGAAAAACAGTCTGCGTTCCTCCTCAAGCTCTTCCTCATCACCATTAGTACTTCTCTCGTGAGGCAATATCCCGTCTTCAAGCCCGATTATAAAAGCATTCTTAAACTCCAACCCCTTAGCTGCATGCAAAGTCATCAAAGCCACACGATTATCGCTCGCATCATAAGCATCAGCATCGCTGAAAAGTGATATCTGCTGTAAAAAGTCAATCAACAAAGGCTGCTGGGCCTGCTCATCAAACTTAGCAGCAGAACTAATAAGCTCATCAACATTATCAAGAGCCTCCTTGTCACTATCTACAACAGATGATAATGACTTTTTCAAGCCTGACTCTTCAAAAATGATCTCCATTAATTCAGCTACTTTTTTGTTAATGTTAGCTTTAAACTTTTCTATCATATTAACAAAAACAGATATCTTGGCCTTAGGACCATTCGATATCGTAGTGATCTGTGAAACTTTCGTCAGAGCCTGATATAAGGTAATATGATTGACCCTTGCATAATCGGCAACCCGACCAATCGTCGTCTTGCCAATACCTCGCGTAGGTGTATTGATCACACGCATCAACGACACCTCATCACTTGGATTAACAAGTATCTTCAAGTAACCAAGCATATCGCGAATTTCTTTCCTGCCATAAAATTCAACCCCGCGAACGATCTGGTAAGGCAGCTGGTTCTGAATAAATGCCTCTTCCAAAACCCTGCTCATCGAATTAACCCGATAAAAAATAGCGGTATCACGAAGCTGACAGCCCTTATCAACAAGCTGATTGATCTTCTCGGCAACTGCCATCGCCTCGGCTGTCTCATCTTCATAAGCATCGACACAAACCTCTTCCCCTGCATCTCTGGTTGGTATCAACAGCTTGGCTTTTCTTTTGCTGTTGTTGGCAATAAGCTTATCCGCTATTTTCAAAATGTCAGGCGTACTGCGAAAATTCTCCTGCAATTTTATCACTTTCGCCTGGGGCCAATCTTTTTCAAAAATAAGAATATTTCTGATATCAGCCCCTCGCCAGCGATATATCGACTGATCCGGATCGCCGGTAACACAAATATTGCCATGCGACAAAGCTATATATTTAGCTATCTCATATTGGGCACTATTGGTATCCTGATACTCATCCACAAGCAGATATTTAAAACGCTCACTAAGCTGGTCACGAACTTGTTTGTCGTTTCTCAGCATCAAAGCTGTTCTCATCAGCAAATCATCAAAATCCAAAGCATTATTTTCTCTGAGTATCGTCTGATATCGTCGATAGATTTTGGCTAACGACTTCGGGAAAAAACCAACAGCCTGGTCTTCATAGCTATCGACATCTTCCATATTATTTTTCAATGTCGAAATAGCTGAATGCATTCTCGCCGGTGCAAAATTTGAAGTATCCAGATTACATTCTTTTATCGCAAGTCTCACACAGCGAGCCTGCTCCTTAGAATCGTAAATACTAAAATTACTCTCCAGCTGAGCACTATCGCTATACTGACGCAGAATTCGCACACACAAAGAGTGAAAAGTGCTAATGTGAACCGAAGAAGACGCCCCCAAAGCCAACGCCCTTTGACGCATCTCATCCGCAGCTTTATTAGTAAATGTAATCGCGCAAATATTCCAAGGCCTAACCCCAGCCCTTATAAGTTCGGCGATTCTGTATGTTATAACCCTTGTCTTACCACTGCCGGGCCCCGCTATAATAAGCAAAGGACCGTCAACATGACAAACCGCCTGTTTTTGTGAATCTGTTAATTGCTTCAAGAAAGAATCCGTCCTTGGATTTGTTTCGCAGTTATCCATCATTTCCGTTCTTGTGATTTTTTCTGTTGCTGCAAATACCGCATTTGAATTTCCATCATCTGCTCCGCCAGCTTAGGTCTTTCAACGCGTATTCGTTCGATAAGATTTTCTCTCATTTGAGATGGATATTGCCAGTCATTGAAAAAATCGACCATTGCTGTAAATTTTAATAATTTAAAATCGGGAAGCTCGATCCTGTTTTCATCTGAAAACTCTCTGCCGTAATAATCATATATCTCTTTTGCAAGACTTTCCCTGTTGGCCGCTTCATTGTCATCATACATTGCCAGTCTGAAATAACCCTCTCTAAGCATCATATTGATAATTTCTCTGGCACTAATAACATCTATAACCTCAAGTTCTTTCTTGAATCTCCTTTTCGCATAGACCTCCAGCGGAACTCTGAATTCATCCAAAGGATAAAGTATCCTCATTTCGTTATAAAACTTCTTTGCATAAGCAACATGACCAGCTTGGTAAAAAGAAAATACAGCATTCTTCATCATATTACGATGACCTATTTCAAGTGAATGAAAAGACCCATGCTTCATCTCTTCTTTTTCTCTGTACTTAGCTATCGTAGCCATAACAGATTTGTTATAACTTTCAAACATTCGCAAATCAGGTCTGAGAAAAACATTATTTGCCTGCACTGACGGAGAACTTTCATTGGGATCTGACGACTTATAAATATATAACGTGCCGTTCCTGAACAAATCCTGCAATGCGTGAGTTACAAGCCTGTCTGTATTAGTTTCATCGATAGTAACATCTTCCCGACCTGCAACTTTAATCCCCTGAACCGCCCAGTATATCGCATGAACATCCGCAAGCCTCCAGTCAAGAGGCATTCTATTGTTAGGATCAACAAGGTCTATGGGGCCATACGTCTTATTAAGCTCAACCATCAAAGAAGGTTCAAGTTTCCAGACTTTTCTTAACTGCTGCGCATTCGCAAATACATTAAATCTGTTATAAGCCTTTGTATCTTTAGCAAAATCTAAAAACATCGCGGCATTAGGGTCATATTTCCCCGGCTCATCTCTCAACGCAATATAGTTACTTACAAATTTGTCCTCATCAGAAAAAACCGGATCAGCTTCTTTTAGTCCGTTTATAAAAGAAACATAATTAGGATCAACCAAAACGTCATCCATCGTCTTCGGTGCTTTACTCAGTTCGCTATAGTATTCGTTACTCCCATCACCAAGCAAAGGGCTGATAGAAAGAGCAAGCTGAAGTTTATAATATTTATGAGCGTCGTCAGTAATACCGCCTATCTTGTGAAAAAATATCCTTCCGAGTTCCTGATAAAGCAATATCTTCTTAGGATTAAGCGGTATCCCCTTGTCCCTCAATATCTCATAACCGTTCTTAACCCAATGCCATCTCTGGTCAGGATTCGTAGCGGGTATCGCCACCGAAATATTGTATGCCATATTCCAGGCCTGAAACTCCCATACCTTCGAAAACCGGGGCTGTAAAATTGTTATCCACTCAGCAAGCTGCTTGGCATCAAAAAACTGCCCTTCACTCTTAAGCCTGTCCGCTCGCATCCACAGCGCATCAACTACAATCCCCCTGAAAGCACCCATCGCAATTGTCGCAAACGCCAGAGAAGGTGGTGCATTCTCAAGCGGTTCATTAATTATAAGCTTCATCTCTTTGCGTTTTGAATTAATAAAATCAAGCTGCATACCCGCGGTAACAATAAACGATATCGCAAGTATCACGCAAACAAAACGTATTGTGTTATCTGGTAAACGCATAATGAACTAAATATACTGATCCTAATCGAATTTTACCGTTTATCCGCGGGTAAATAACTTAAAAATAATAAGTTACGGATTTATT
>CAYZEH010000088.1:0-9312 GCA_964477135.1 uncultured Pirellulales bacterium
GACAACAGCATCCTATTTTTGATTAGAGAACAGGTCAAGATGTTTTTTTTCGAATTTTGAAGTTTTTTACCTTTCCAGCAAAAACACCCTCAAAACCATAGCCAGGTATTTTATCCCGCACGGTTTTACCGCCAATCCCAAACCACCTTTCTCACCTTTTACACTTTTCATACCTTCCCATCTTCATTCTGACCGAGTTTAGCCTCGTCATCTTGATAACGGGGTCTACCATTTCGACCACAGCGGAGGAATCTACTTTTTTTTGAACTTTTCCACTTGCAAAAACACATACAAAAACCATAAAAAACCAACTCCGAATAATTACCGTCCGCCCCTGCGGACATCCAAATCACAGCCCTCTCTTTAGGGAGGGGTTAATCTCCAAACAATTCCTGCCATTCCGTGCAATCCACGGCCAACACACTTTTCTTCACTTTAGTTAGCCGTGCGATTCATTCGCACGGTTTGCCACCCCTCAAATCCAACAAATCCTGCTTTAATACTCTTTAAATCCCTGCCGAGCAAAAAAACTCACCCGGATTTCACCAAAATTTAAAAATAACCCCCGTTTTTAACCCAAAAATCCACAAAAACCCGATTTACCCACTGTTATTTTTGATCAAAAACCGTTATTTCCTGTTATTTTTCACAAAAAAGGTGAAAAAACCGAAAAAAAGGCAAAAAAAGGTTAATTTTTGAAAACCGATTTCGCCAAATCCCCCCAAAAACATCAAAAAACCTACCAAAATAGATTATTAAAAATCTGCCTCCTCAAATTTTTGAAAGCCCATTTTACCGGCCCCCTCCCAAAAAATCCATAAAATCGGTTTACTTAATTATTTTTTCGCCCAAAAACCGTAAAAAATATCATTTATCCGATGAGCGAAAGTGGAAAATCACCAGCATTTTTAATGTGTAAAATGCAAAAAAATCATTGATTTTTGCCATGAGTCATTTAATAATACCTTCGTCTCTGCAAATATTGAGGAAAAGCTTATAATTTTCAGAAAGACAGTTTATATCGTGAGGCTTTGTAGGCAGTGCCTTGAGGTCTGATAGTTCAGGTTATAATAGTTGTTATGTTACTTTTCAGGAAAGGAATTGGTTATGAAGTTTAAAGGAAGCCAGACAGAAAAAAATCTTCTGACTGCGTTTGCAGGTGAATCACAAGCGAGGAACAGATACACATATTTCACAAGTAAAGCCAAAAAGGAAGGCTATGTTCAGATATCAGCAATTTTCGAGGAAACAGCTAACCAGGAAAAGGAACACGCTGAGAGGCTTTTTAAATTTCTCCAGGGCGGCGAAGTTGAAATCGCAGCAGCATTTCCAGCCGGCGTTATAGGCCCTACTGTTGATAACCTCAAAGCAGCTGCTGCGGGCGAAAATTACGAAACCACAGAGATGTATCCCGATTTTGCAAAAGTCGCTGACGAAGAAGGTTTCGCTGATATCGCAATAGTTTTCAGAAATATCGCGGTAGCTGAAGCTCGCCATAGAGACAGATATCTCAAGCTTGCAAAAAATATTGAAGACGGCGTTGTATTCAAAAAAGAAAAGCCTGTCCGCTGGATATGCAGAAATTGCGGCTACGTACATGAAGAGTCTGAAGCACCATCAACTTGTCCGGCATGTGCACACCCACAGGCGTATTTCGAATTAGAAGCTACAAATTACTAATCACTAATAAATGTTCAGCCAGGACCGCTGTGATTAAAATATACTCAGCGTCCTGGTGAAATAGGTAGATAACTTTATATGAGAAGGGAGACTTACCATGCCGGAAAGAACCGATATAGTTACGTTCCAGGGGAACCCATTAACACTTATTGGTGACGAGATCAAAGTTGGCGACAAATTGCCTGACTGTCAGCTTGTTGGCAATGACCTTTCACCGGTTCAGCTGTCTTCTTTTAAAGGCAAAGTATGTATTATCTCCTGCGTGCCGTCTCTCGATACGCCGGTGTGTGACTTGCAGACTAAAAGATTTAATGAAGAAGCTGGCAAGCTTGGCGATGATGTTGCTGTCATAACTGTAAGCATGGACCTGCCTTTCGCTCAGCAAAGATGGTGCGGCAATTCAAATGCGGAAAACATCACCACATTATCAGATTACATGACCGCCGAGTTAGCCCAGGCATTAGGCATATTGATAAAAGAATTGCGGCTTTTGGCAAGGTCAGTTTTTGTTGTTGATAAGCAGGGTGTGATGAGCTATGTTCAGATAGTCAGTGAAATTACGAATGAGCCGGATTATGAGGAAGTTTTGAAAGCGGCCAAGGAAATGGTATGAGAAAATTAAGCGAGAACATATTTGAAGTTGGTGCAATAGATTTTGACGCAAGGCTTTTCGATAAGCTAATACCTTTGCCCGATGGTACAAGCTACAATGCGTACCTGGTTAAAGGCAGCGAAAAAACCGCATTGCTCGACACGGTTGATCCATGTAAAACCGAAGTATTAATAGATAATCTTATAAAGGCTGGCATTAATAAGATAGACTACATAATCGCTCATCATGGCGAACAGGACCATTCCGGTTCGTTGCCTGATATACTTATGCTGTATCCGGATGCGAAGATAGTAACAAATCCAAAATGCAAAGCGATGCTCATGGATTTGCTTAGTATTGAAGACGATAAATTTCAGACAATCGAAGACGGCAGCACTTTGTCATTAGGTGACAAAACTTTGCAGTTTATCTATACACCATGGGTACATTGGCCTGAAACGTTTTCCACATATCTGATTGAAGATAAAATCTTATTCTCGTGTGATTTTTTCGGCTCACATTTTGCGACCAGCAATTTGTTTGTAAAAGACATCGCTGAAATATATGAGCCGGCAAAAAGGTATTACGCTGAAATAATGGCACCTTTCAGGTCGCAGATAAACAGGAACATTGAAAAAATAAAGGACCTGGACATCGAGATAATAGCACCGAGTCATGGGCCCGTATATGATAAGCCTGGTTTTATTATGGATGCCTATAAGGACTGGGCATCTGACAGGGTTAAAAATCTTGTTGTCATTCCTTATGTATCGATGCACGGCAGCACCGCAAAGATGGTGACATATTTGGTAGATGCTCTTATCGAAAGGGGAATTGAAGTAAAGCAGTTTGAGCTTTCGTCAGTCGATATCGGTAAATTGGCAATTTCCTTGGTTGATTGTGCTACTATAGTTATAGGCACTCCAACAGTTTTGGCGGGGCCTCATCCTTCCGCTGCTTATGCTGCATTTTTAGCTAATGCTTTAAGGCCTAAATTTAAGTTTGCTTCAGTGATAGGCTCTTACGGCTGGGCAGGCAAAACCGTTGAGATGATTGCCTCTATGTTGACAAATTTCAAAGGCCAGATCCTGGACACGGTACTGGCAAAAGGTGAGCCTAAAGAAAATGACTATCTGGCTTTAGAAAAACTTGCAGATGACATTTTACAAAAGCATAAAGAAATTGGAATTACAGATTAAAACTTATTATTAAAGGGGAAATAATTATGGCAAAGAAACTTGAAGTTTATAAATGTATGGCGTGTGGAAATATTGTTGAGGTTCTTCACGGCGGCGATGGTGAACTGGTCTGTTGCGGTCAGCCTATGAAACTTATGACTGAAAGCATCGCTGATTCAGCAACAGAAAAACATGTCCCCGTGATAGAAAAAATCGACGGTGGGTATAAAGTAACCGTTGGCAGTACATTGCACCCGATGGAAGAAAAACATTACATTGAGTGGATAGAGCTGCTTGCAGATGGTAAAGCCTACAGGCAGTTCCTTGAACCAGGCGGTAAACCTGAAGCGATATTTAAAATTAATGCGGAATCACCGTCAGCTCGTGAATATTGTAATATTCATGGATTGTGGAAAGGGTAGAAAATGATTACCAAAAAAATGGAAGATGCCCTCAACAGGCAGTTAAACGCTGAGTTTTATTCAGCATATCTGTATCTTTCGATGTCTTCGTATTTTCAGTCTGTTGACCTGCCCGGCTTTGCAAACTGGATGCGGGTGCAGGACCAGGAAGAAAGATTCCATATGATGAAGTTCTATGACTATATAACAGAGCGTGGCGGCAGTGTGACTTTAACAGCTATCGAAGCTCCGCCTACGAAGTGGAAAGACCCGTTGGATGTTATCCAGTCTACACTGGCTCACGAACAGAAAGTAACATCAATGATAAATGACCTGGTGTACCTTGCCCGCGAGGAAAAAGATAACGCATCGGAGATATTCCTGCAATGGTATGTGGTTGAGCAGGTTGAAGAAGAGGGCAATGTAAATAAGATACTTGGTCAACTTAAAATAATAAAAGATGCCCCGCAGGCATTATTCATGTTAGATAAAGAATTAGGACAGCGAGTTTTTAATCCGCCGACATCGGCATAAGGAGCTTGAAAATGAACATCCGTTTTAATGTAGACGAAATATTTGAAATGGCGGAAGAGATCGAGAGAAACGGCGCGAAGTTTTACAGAAAAGCCGCGAAAAACACATCTGACGATAAAATTAAGACAATGCTGCTTGGTCTTGCTGCCATGGAAGACGGCCATGAGCTGACTTTTATCACTATGAGAAAAGAACTTTCCGCAGACGACAAAGAGCCCACTGTTTATGATCCCGATAACCAGGCAGCTCTGTATTTGCAGATGATGGCAGATTCGTATGGCGGTGAGGGTAAGAAAAGCCCAACCGAAGAGCTTACCGGCAAGGAGTCCATCAAAGAAATACTTAACATCGCATTGAACAGTGAAAAAGATTCTGTAGTCTTTTACATGAACATGAGGGGATTCATTGAATCAAAAGAGGGCAAAGGCAAGGTTAAGGCAATTATTGATGAAGAGATAAGCCACATCAACTTATTAAATGAAAAACTCGGTGAGCTTGCTTAACCATAAAAGACAGGACACAAAATGATTGATTTAGATTCATTGTTTAACCTCAGCTATGGAATGTGCATTGTCAGCTCTAAAAGCGAAGACAAGGTCAACGGCTGTATAGTCAACACAGTTTTCCAGGTTACACCCGAGCCGCCAACGGTCGCTATAAGCGTTAACCGCGGAAACCTTACATGGGATTACATCAAAGAAAGCGGAGTTTTTGCTGTTTCGATCCTTGCTGAAGAAGCTCCGACTTTGCTGATAGGCAAATTCGGTTTTAGAAGTGGCAGAGACTTCAATAAATTTGAAGATGTCCAATACCGGCTTGGCGAAACCGGTTGTCCTGTTGTAACCGATTCTGTAGTTGGTTTTATAGAGGCTAAAGTAACAGATTCTGTTGACGTGGAGACGCATACGATTTTCATCGCCAAAATCGTCGCTTGTCAGTGCCTGTGCGATGACAAAGATCCGATGACATATAATTACTATCGTGATATCAAACATGGCAGGACACCTAAGAGTGCTGCTACGTATCATGAAACTAAGGAATAAGAAAAAACATAGGAGAAAAAAATGAAAAAATATAAATGCATAGCGTGCGGGTATATATATGACCCTGCTGCCGGTGACGTGGAAAATAATATTGAGCCTGGAACTGCTTTTGAAGACCTGCCCGATGACTGGACATGTCCGGATTGCGGCGTAGGTAAGGATGAATTTGAGCCTGTAGAAGATTAAGCAAATTCTCTATTATCGCAATCTGATTTTCGTATTTTGCTTCACAGGGGTGCTTGATGAAATATGATTACGATCTTATCGTAATAGGGCTGGGGCCGGCGGGAATAACAGTTTCAATAATGGCTGCTGAGATGGGGCTCAAAGTCTGTGCTGTTGAAAAGCACAAGGTAGGCGGTGAATGTATGAACGTCGGATGCATTCCCAGTAAAGCTCTGCTGAGAATAGGCAAATATCGAAGCTCATTTGATAAGCTGGTCAAAATGGGGTTGGTTGAAAGTCAGCCTTTGGATATCAAAAGTCCTTTTGGTCATATTGCCAGCGACCTTGACTTCATTCGTGAGAAAAAGACAATGAAAATGTTTGACAAGGTTGACATGATATACCAGCAAGGCCAGGCAAGTTTCTCCGACTCGCATACTGTTGCAGTTGCGGATAAAAAATATTCCGCCAAGAGGATTTTTATCTGCACCGGAACAAGCCCGGCTGTGCCGTCATTTCCAGGCATAGAGACGGTTGATTTTCTAACCAATGAAACAATATTTTCGCTGGATAAGATACCAAAAAGCATGATAGTCCTTGGCGGCGGGGCGATGGCATGTGAAATGGCACAAGCTTTCAGTAAGCTTGGCACAAAGGTAACCATCATTATCAGAGGTCCGCGTCTGATGTGGCGTGAAGATACACAAGCTACCGACATACTCGAATCTGTTTTCGATGAACAAGGCATTACTATTTTACGTCAGCAAAAGCCGACCAGCTTTGCAAAAGAAAATCAGCAAATAATAATGCAAACTGATAAAGATCACAAAGTTATCGCGGAAAAATTACTGGTAGCGGCAGGTCGAAGTCACAACTATGAAAATTTAAAGCTGGAAAATGCAGGTGTCCAAACTAATGAAAAAGGAATGATCGAGGTAAATAAATTTCTCCAGAGTTCTGTCAGGCATATTTATGCTGCCGGCGATTGCAATGGCTATGCGTTATTCTCCCATGCTGCGATGCACCAGGGGATGATTGCCTTAATGAACAGCATGTCACCCGGGCTTTTTAAGAAGAATTTTAAAAAATATGTAGTTCCCTGGACAGTCTTCACCGAGCCTCAAATATCTCGCTCAGGGATGTCCCAATCTGAGCTTGATGCAAAAAATATACGCTATGAAGTGATAAAAGTAAATTACCAGGACTACGGCGCAGCCATCGCGGAATCCGTAGACATCGGTTTTATTAAAGCTTTCATCAGCCCGACAGGTAAGATCTATGGTGTTTACATCGTAGGTGAAGGTTCTGGAGAAATGATAAATCAGTGGTCTTTGGCAATACAGAAAAAGCTGAAAATTTATAATATTCTGATGCTGCAGCATTCTTTTCCGACTATGGGTTTTTTGACGAAACGTATTGCGGAAACCTGGATGATGAAAAAAATGGAATCGAAATGGTTAAAAAATATTTGCCGACTAATGTTCCGCATGTAATAATTTGCTTATGATATTTAATTCGGGGAGTTTGAAATGCCTCAAATTCAACCAGCTGTAAACAAGCAGGATATCGTTTGTGCTGAAACACCGGCGCCGCCTTGCGGGTTTGTTGTTTTTGGCGCATCAGGAGATCTCGTTCGAAGAAAATTACTCAAGAGTATTTTTCTGCTTTACACTCAAAACCTGCTCAATGACAGCTTTTATTTATTAGGCTGTGGCAGAACTAAACTGTCCGATGAGCAATTCCGCGAATTGGCCAAGGAGTCTATTCGCAGCAATTCTGATTTCATATCCTCTCATGATATGAATGTCTTTCTTGAAAAGTTTTATTATATTGACGGCAACTATGATGACAAAGATTTCTATCAGCGTATGCGCAAGCGGGCTGATGAGCTTAACAAAAAATATAAAGGCATTGAAAATATTGTTTTCTATCTTGCGGTGCCTCCTTTTCTGTATACCACAATAGTCGACCAATTAAAACATGCCCAGCTGTCCTGTTCTGCGGAGGCTCAAAAAAATAAAAATATCAGGCTTGTTATTGAAAAACCTTTTGGTCATGACCTTGAAAGTGCAACCCAGCTCAACGAACGTATAGGTCATTGTTTCGATGAATCGCAGATATACCGCATAGATCACTATCTCGGTAAGGAAACCGTGCAGAATATTTTGATGTTCAGGTTTGCCAACTTGATTTTTGAGCCACTCTGGAATCGCAATTATATAGACCATATACAGATTACCATTTCAGAATCCATCGGCGTTGGTCACCGCGCAAACTACTACGACAAAAGCGGAGCACTGCGGGATATGTTTCAGAATCACATGCTTCAAATGCTCGCTCTTGCCGCTATGGAGCCTCCTGTTTCTTTTGAAGCGGACAGTATTCGCAATGAAAAGGTAAAGCTTTTGAAAGCTATCAGGCCTATAGACATTAAAAAAATCAATGATAATTTTGTAAGGGCGCAATATGGTCAGGGTAAAATAAAAGCGGAGCAAGTCAAAGGATATCTCGACGAAAAATCTGTTGCGGAAAATTCAAAAACAGAGACCTTTGTTGCTGCCAGGCTTTTCGTTGATAACTGGAGATGGAAAGGGGTTCCCTTTTATCTGCGTACTGGAAAAGCGATGAAGGCAAAGAATACTGAAATAGCGGTTTATTTCAAATCGGTTCCTCATTCTCTTTTTGCAAGTGTGGGGCTTGATGAGATGCCGCCGAATGTTCTTATTTTTCAGATTCAGCCTGAAGAGGGAATGACGCTGAGCTTCCAGGCAAAAAGACCCGGTTCAAAAATCTGCATGACAACTTTGGATATGAACTTCAATTATAAAAATGTTTTTCTGATAGAAATGCCCGAAGCATACCAGAGACTTCTTTTAGATTGTATGCTCGGCGACCAGACCTTATTTACAAGGTATGATTCCGTCGAGGCATCATGGCAATTGCTTGAACCGCTGCTGCAGGCCTGGCGCGACGATGATTCGACCCTTAAGACATACCCTGCTGGCAGCGAATCTTTCCCGCAGGCAGATGATCTGATAGGATCTGATGGTCGAAAATGGAGAAACATATCGGTCGATTGAAATTGAAAGATAAAAAAATGAGCGAAGCAGATTACGATATTTCTATAATCAGACCCCGGCTGAACAGCAATGATTTCAAACTAAGAGCAAAAGGCATAGCCCCCGAAAGACGAAAAGCAATTAAAAAGGCCTTGCTGACGCTGCACACACTGGAACTGATGGCGACAACGGTATACAGATTTCAGATTACCCGAGCTGATACTGAATTGAACCGTCAGCTTATTGCGGCCATGTGCAACGAGATGACGCACTATCAGGATTTTCAGGTCAAGCTTTACGAATATGGTTTTAAGCCTAACCCCTTCAGATGGGCATACTGGATAGTTGGATTTGTTTTTGGTTTCGGCTCAAAAATTATCGGTGAAAAAATGATGCTCAAAACCGGTATCTGGGTTGAAAACAAAGCTGTTAATCATTATGCCGATCTGCTTGAAACTATAGAATGGGATGCGGATACGAGAAAAATAGTCGAAAAAAATCAGGCTGATGAAAAAGGACACGTTCATAACTGGAAATGTTTTTTGAATAGCTCAGAATATGAAAAAACGGATATGTAATAAATGCCCACAGGTGTAAAAAAGACTAAACAGCTTCTTGAAAAGCTCTATAAAAAGTATAACCATAAGAAAAATATCGCTC
>CAYZEH010000088.1:9412-11014 GCA_964477135.1 uncultured Pirellulales bacterium
AAACAGCTTCTTGAAAAGCTCTATAAAAAGTATAACCATAAGAAAAATATCGCTCCCGATCCGCTGCAGTTTATTTATAAATATAAAAAACCTGCGGACATGGAAATAGTTGCTTTGCTGTCAGCGATGCTCGCTTATGGCAGAGTTCAGCAGATTGAAAAAAGTTTAACTGATCTTTTTACAAGGTTCGACCGAAGCCCATTTGATTTCGTGGTAAATTTCAATAAGGCGAAAAGACGCACCCTTGCTGATTTTAAGCATAGATTTAACACCGGCGATGACATCTCTGATTTGCTCGTTTTGCTGAAAAAAGTTTTAAATAAGTATGGCAGTGTTGAAAAATTTTTCCTGATTGGCTATAGCAGCAAAGATGAAAACATCCTGCCTGCTTTGACAATGTTCTGTCACAAGTTGATAGATGAATATACTTCCAAACATAAAGGTCAAATCAGCCCGGGTTTGAAATATTTATTAACCGATCCTGCCAGAGCAAGTGCCTGCAAAAGGCTGAATCTTTTTCTGCGATGGATGGTGCGCGATGATGATGTCGATGCCGGTTTGTGGGAAAACGTTGACAAAGCAAAACTGATAGTGCCTATCGACATTCACATGAGCAGACTTTGTAAAATACTGAATCTCTATGATCGAAAAACTGTCAACTTAAAAGCTGCGGTCGAAATAACACAAAGCTTCAAAAAAATAAATTCAGCCGACCCCGCAAAATACGATTTTGCCCTGTCGAGAATTGGCATTGTGGAAAACTGTAATGGAAAATTAACCGCCTATTGTGAAAACTGTGAACTGAATTATATTTGTAAAAATCACTGAAACATTAACACCTGCGTCAAAAGTCCAATTTTGTGTTAACCGAATTGACCTGCACCCAATTTATGGTACACTCTTTATGCGAATTTAACAAAAAAAGCTTGCAGATTTATATTGAAGGTTTTTTAACAGAAGTTATTTTAGAGCAGCTTTTAGGAAATTTGAATTCTTAAAATGAAAGTGGTAAAATGGATGACAACAACAAAGTAATATTGCCCGCGGTTTTGGGTCAAAGTCAGAAGCTGGCTGAGCTGGTTGAATATTCACAAGATTCGATAGTAAGCAAAACAATACTCGATAAGCCAGTTGGCAATTTAACTGTTTTTGCTTTTGATAAGGGGCAAAGGCTCAGTGAGCATACTTCGCCTTATGATGCCACGGTTGTGGTTCTCGATGGAGCAGCTTTGATAACTATCGCAGATAAAAAGATCGAAGTTGACAGCGGGGAAATAATCATTATGCCCTGTAACGTACCTCATTCTGTTAAAGCAGATGTGAAATTTAAAATGCTGCTGATTATGATTAAGCAGTAAGTCATAAAATGTTTGTAAAATAATATGGGATTTTATTTAGGGGGGATGGGGGAAACTTTGCGAATGAATCGCAAGGCTGACTATTGGGGTGGAAATTGGGTTACAGGGTTTTTTGAGAAGGTTGTTATGCTTGACCGGGCTTGGATTTAGTATATATTAAGGGTTCGGTTATTTGATGTTATAAGAGCGAAGGAATGATTATGAAAAAGAATATTATTTGTGCATGTCTGATTTTGATGAGTAT
>CAYZEH010000089.1:0-8254 GCA_964477135.1 uncultured Pirellulales bacterium
GACCCCAACAACTGGCAGGGCAAAACCAAAACCCCGGGGGAAAGTAATTGATAAAAAGACTACAATAAGATAAAAACCAAAAGTCCCGACCAGATATAGGCCGGGACTTTTTTATTCCTGTTTTCTGTTGCAGGTTAATCCTGCGAGCCATAAGGAGAACTTGCCTGATTAGCTTTACTCGTAGCCATTGTCATAGGCATATCGATCATGTTAATTTTCAGGCTGTTTTTGGAACGTATAGCTTTTGCGAGAATTTCTTTTGTTATTTTTGTCGGGCCGGTAATAAATTCCGGCAAACAATTTGTCATGAGCAAAGAGTCATAGTAATAAGGATTTTTTTGAGGCAGGACAAATGGTTTTGACGCTATGCCGTTATTGTTAATATAACTAAAATAAGTTCTGCTGAATTGTCCTGAGTTTCGCTTACTCGTAAAAGCAATCCATTTACTGTTGGATGACCAGCAGTGCCATCCTTCGGATTTGTCACTGTTTATTTCACTCATATTACGCCATGTAAATTTGCCGGTTTTTTTGCCTTCTTCAAGGTCTATTATGCAAAGGTCACTACTTGGTTGAAAAGGTGGAAAACCGCTGTAGTTACACATCGAAAAAAGAAGCCATCTTCCGTCATAGCTTATTTTTGGCACTAAACAGCTTTTTCCAGTTTCCCTGGCAGTGACAATTGTTTCGATTTGCCCCCATTTGTCATTTTCAATATCATAGCTGATCCTTACGATATCGTATTTACTTTCATCATACCGGTCAGGCATTACCATCTCCGGAGTGGATTTCCACAACATAGATGAGACGCAAAAATAGAGATACTTACCATCCGGCGACCATGCTGGATACGTTTCATGCCTTTTCTTTTTTGAAAGGGCTATGTTGGTTTTCAGCACTCTTTGTTTATTTTGATAATATGCGATCATAGAATCAATATCGATAGCATCACGTACTTCATTTTTTTTAGAGGAATTGAAAACCTGGTGGATTCTGTTTAAAGAGATCGAGATCATTTTTCCACTTGGGTGCCATGCAGGATATGTAAGTCTTTTCGATATTTTTTTAACTTTACCATCTTCAACAAGAAGCATACTGTTGCCGTGAGCATTGCTTCGTACGGTGAGTACCATTTTGTCAGGGGAATTATTGCAGAAACTGTGACAACTTATACATCCTCCTTCGCGGTAATAACCATTGTCAAGTATGGTTGTTTGACGGAAGTTTTGCAGATTGCGCTGGTAAATTGCCATTTTGCCATTGACGAGGTCATGAACGGGGTGCAGTTGTCTGTAAACGAGATATCCCTCAATGTCTTCATTGGCGATCTGGTTGCTTATAGTGTTAAATTTTTCCCAATTGCCATCTTGTTTTTTTACAAACACATCAATGCTGAGTTTTTGTCCACGGTTGGCTTTCAAAAGTTTTGACCACTTTGAAGCCGGGATGATGATATTTCCATCTCTGCCTGATATTTCAATTGGTTTACTGTTGCCGGAATATATTTTTGCATGATAATGTTCACCCTGTTCGTCGATGGCGAAATTTAAAGGGGCGATATTAGCCGGTATGGTGAGTCCGCAATAGTCAGGATGTATTTTTGCATCTTTGCCATTGTCGCTGTATTTTTCTATTGTTACAGTTCGGTGGTAATAGAAATATTTTGCTGTTATGGTTATTGCTGCAATTGCTGTTAGTATTATTAAGCATAAAAAAACTTTTTTCATTTTTTCATTCCTGAACGTTCATAGAGAAAATAGAATGTATAACTGTTGCCATATTTTTGTGCCACTTCGGCGAAAGCTGCCCGTTTATTGCCGCGATATTTGCCGATGATCTGATTGATTTCCATGAATTCACTTTTAATTTGGGGGCTGACCATCTGTTCTGTTTTACCGATCTGTTTATTGCGGGCAGAATAGATCAAAATTGCTTCCTGATAGTAGGGCGGCAGTTGAGAGTAGTTGAAATTTGAGAATTTATCACAGCTTTGAACTGCTTTATCAACCTGTCTGGAGATTAGATACCAGCTCATCAAATACTCAAATGCCATTTTGTTTTTACTGTTTTGTTCCAGCAGCTCCACAAGGATTTTTTCTTTGTCCAGATTGATATAAGTATAGTTCTTCCTTTCTGAAACCATTAAAGCTCTAAGATACTGAATGTAATTGTCATTTGATAAAGTGGGGTCTTTTTTAATTTCTTCAAGATATTTCGTTGCCCAGTTGCTATCAAAGATTGTTTTGCTGAGAGCATTCAGATAGATTTTTGCTGAGTCTATGTTGTTTTTTACCATGTATACTATTGCCAGCTTTTTAAGTATTATTGGTTTTTCACCGAATTTCTCCATTGATAATAATAGTTCATGCTCGGCAATGTTTATTAACCCAAGGTCGAGGAATGTGTTGAATCGGTTCCAGTGTGCTTTTACTAACTGCGGCATAGTCAGAAGCAACGAATTGATATTTTGCGGAAATGTGAATAAGCCGGTGGCTAATTTTCCTTCATGATATAACGCCAGGTTTGCTGAATTTATTGTGAAATAACTGTTTGGGTGTTTTTGGGCACAATCAAGCGCTTCCTTCCATTGTTCGTGACAAACATGGTAATCTGTTTTGAAAAGGGTCTGCCGCTCAATATCAAAAGAAAAGTAAACCGTTCCAATACTGACCAGCACAACAACGAGTACTTCCTGAATGCTGAGCGAATAATCTCCTTTTTGTTGCTTGAAACGCTTTTTGGTAAACGCTGCCAAAACCAACGCCAAGGGCAAAACAAGATAAATCCCGTAGGCAGCTCGTAACATTCGATAGCTGTCATTTCTGGATGTCAGTTTCCAGCTGTAAGGCATATTATTGCAATACACATCAATAAGGCTGAGATTAAAAATTGAAACTCCAAGAATATAAGGCAGCAGCAATCCAGCTGCTAAATAGAGAAGTCCGGTTTGCCAGTTTTTCCTGAACCCGATTTCTGATATTGAGCATATCAACGCAAACCAAATCACCGTTGCTCCCGCCAGGTAAAACAAAACAGCAGCTATTATAAAAAAGCAACCAACCCGATATTTTGAATTTTCAGGCGAAGCTTTAATATATAAACAGACCCCCAAAAGCATAATCAGCATTGAAAACACTGTCGTAAAGTAGTAAGTGTATTGTGTGCAAATCGCGATAAGCAAAATTGCCGGTATAAACCCAACTAAGCCGAGATTACAGGTTTTACCTGCTTTCAAAATATAATTGATGCACAAAAGGATTCCAAAAGCAGTGCCCGTGACAACCATTGCTCCAGCCCAGCTGTAATGGAACATCTGTGCTAAAAACGCAGCCCCATATTCTGCTATTCCTCCCGGCTTAACAGCAAAGTCGCTGAAAAAAAACCACCCCTTATAAAACACAGGGAAATTCGTAAGCCAGCCTCCGCCATGACAAATCAGCTTCAGATCAACGAAAAGCCATAAATAAAGAAACATGAATATAAAAAATATCGGCGTAATCAAAACTGAACAGATTTTACTAAACGATTTGATAAGTGGTTTTTGCATTCAAAAGCCTATCAAAATAAGAAAATATTTGTCAAAATTATGTTTCAAGCTGTTAAAAGCGATAACCAGCTTAGAAACAATCAATTATAAGATATTATCTAAAAAAAGCAATATTGCTTTAGTTTTAGGAGAAGGGTATATGGTCAGGTCTCAGCTGATGTTGAGGCTTTTTTTATTCCTGTTGACTATAGGGCGATTGTATTTGTCCGGCTTTTTTCGTAGCCATAGTAATTGGCATATCTACCATATTCACTTTCGCAGCATTTTTGCCACGAACTATTTTAGCAAGCTGTTCTTTGAATAATGGGACGGGTTTTGAAATAAACTCCGGCAGGTTATAAGCCTGTAAAAAATAGTCATAAAGCTCAGGGTTTTTTTGAGGGAGAACGAATGGTTTATAGGCTTTGCCATTTTTATCGATGTGACTAATATAAAGCCTTGTCAGGGTTCCATAATCACGTTTACTGCTGAAGATTATCCATCTGCTGTTACTTGACCAGCTATGCCATGCTTCAGACTGGTCACTGTTTATATCAAGCTTTTTATATTCGTATTTGCCGTTGTTTTGTCCGGCTTTCAAGTCAATCATATAAAAATCGCTCGATGGTGCCCATGCCGGGAAACACCCATAGTCGCACACACAAAATAAAAGCCATCTACCATCGGCACTTATTCTCGGAAGCAGCATACTTTTAGTTCTTGCCGGTACTATAGTCTCAATTTCTCCCCATTTGTCACTTTCAATATCATAGCTGATCCTGACAATACTGTATTTGATTTTATCGTAGTTATCAGGTGGTATCTGGCTTTTGTCTATCCAAAGCATTTTTGCCCGGCAAAAATACATATACTTACCATCAGCAGACCATGTCGGGTAAGTCTCAAGATAGTCTTTTCCTGATAACTGAGGCACAGTCTTAACTGTTTTTTTGTCTACAGAGTAATATGCGATCATCGAATCAATATCAACAGTGTCACGCACTTCTTCTCTTGCGGTATAGAAAAACATCGGAAGATTGTTAATTGAATATGTCACTATCTTTCCGCTTGGGTGCCAACTGCTATAGCCGAACTTAGTATCAATTTTTTCAGCCTTACCGTCATTTATCATCAAAACCATCTTACCGTGTTTTTCGCTGCGTACGCTTAAAAACATGCTTTCAGTGCTGTTATTGCAAAAAGTATGGCAGTTCAAACACCCGTCCTGGTCATAAAGTTTGTTTTGGAGTATTGTTTTTTCTTTAAAGTTTTCCAAATTACGCTGGTAGATACCAACAACTCCATTGATTAGATAATGTGTCGGATGAAGCCTTCTGTAAACAACATAGCCATCAATTTTCTCATCTGATATTTTATTTGTGATCGTCGGCAGCTTTGTCCATGAGTTATTATTATCTTTTATGCTGATATTAATTTTTAACTCTCTGGTTTTATTAGCTTCGAGCAGAGTTCGCCATTTTTTCAATGGGATTTGAATTTTACCGTCTTTAGATGTAATAACTATTGCTTTACCTTGTTGTGATGATATCTGTACTTTATATTCGCAGCCTTTTTCAATAACCTTAAAATTTATCGGTGAAATGTTAAAAGGCAAAACGGTGTCGCTGTAATCCGGGCTTATGATCGTTTTCTTTTCGCTTTGTCCCCATGCACAAACTTCGCAGCATAAAATCAAAACAAACAGAATATAATACTGATACGTTTTTTTCATTGTTTCATCCCACTTCGGCTGTAAAGATAATAGAACATATAACTATTGCCGAATTTTTTAGCAAGTTCCGGATAAGCTGCTTTTTGGTTTCCCTGATAGCGGTCAAATATCCGGTAAAATTTAATGAAGCTGTCCCTGGCAGCAGGACTTACGGGCAAATTAATTTCAGCATTTTTACTGACAGCTATATATACCATAAAAGCCTGTTCATAACTGGTTGGTACTTTCAAATAATTAAAATTTCTGAGGTAATGTATATTATCAATGAAACCATCAATATCTTTTCGCAAAAGGTAAAGTGCCATCAGATATTCAAATGCCATCTTATTTTTCTTATTAGTTTTGAGGAGACTCTTAAGAACATAATCCTCTTCAAAAGTATTAGATCCATAATTTTCCTGCATCATTATACCGCGGTAGAATTGGATTTTACCATCGCTGGTGAGATTGCTGTCTTGTTCTATTTTTCTGAGATAGTTTTTTGCCCATTGATTGTCGAAAAGTGTTTTGTTTAAGGATCCAAGATAAACTTTAGCTGTGTTAATGTCACCTTTAACCAGATTCACAAAAGCCATTTTCTGAAGCAAATAAGGTCTTTCTCCGAATTTTTCAATCGCACAGGCAAGCTCATGTTCCGCACAATTCAATAATCCGAGATCAAGGAAGATATTAACTCTGCCCCAATGTGCAGGCATTAGCTCTGGGCGTGACAAAAATAATATATCCGGAGATTGCGGTATCGAAAACTGCTGGTCCGCAAGACGTCCTGAATGATACAATGCATTAGTTGCCGCAGTTATTGTAAAAACACTGTTCCAGTGTTTTTTCGCTGATTTGAGAACCTCAGACCAATTTTCGTGGCATTGATAATAGTTAGTTTCAAAGAGTGCTTTCCTCTCAAAGTCATAACTGAAATAACCGGTTGTAACTGCTATAATAATAACTATGAGAGTCTGTTTTATGGAAATACCCAATGTGATATGTTCGGTTATTTTTTTTCTTGTAATGAATTCATAAGCTTTTGGCAGTATTATGATCGAAGGTACTATTGCATACATAATATAAGCCGCTTCGACCATTTTGCCGCTGTCAATATAGCAAATGTATTTCCAGTGGAAAGCCAGTTCATTAAGGTAAGAATCAAACAGACATTGATTGAGGACCATTACCCCGATAGAATATGGCAATATAACGGTCAAAAGTGCGTAAAGTCCTGCCAGCAGTAAATTGCGATTGTATAACAGTTCATAAATTGAACAGCTGACTGCGAAAAGCAAAAAACCGCCTCCTGTAATATAATATGAAATTAGTGAGAGGACTAAAAACCAAATTAATTTACCGCCTTGCTTCTTCGGTGTTATATGCAGATATAAGCATATAAAAATAAGTGATATAAAAAACGCAAACGTGATTGTGAAATAATATGTATATTGCGCATAAGTTGCGATTATCACAAATGCCGCGATAAACCCAAGACTTCCCATATTCGCAAGTTTAAGTTTTTTCAAAATAAAGTTAACGCATAAGATAATGAGGCTGCACTGAATTGTGACAACTAATGCCCCAGCCCACGAATATTTAAACAACTGTGCTAAAAATGAAGCTGCATATTCACTCAAACCACCAGAATAAACTATGAATTTGCTGAAATAATGCCAGCCTTTATAGAAAATCGGAAAGTTGTCCAGCCAGCCTCCGCTATGATAAATCAACTTCAGGTCAATAAAAAGCCATAAATATAAGAAGAAACCAACAAGCAAACACAGAGAAAGTGAAGGCAACAAAACACCAGATAACTTGCGAAAAGGTTTTTGCATTCAAAAGCCTATCAAAATAAGAAAATATTTATCAAAATTATGTTTTAAGCTGTTAAAGGCGATAACCAGCTTAGAAACAACTAATTATAAGATATTATCGGAAAAAAAACAATATTGCATTAACATAAAGGGCATTGCGAAGTGAGTATGGAGATAACAGTAATTCAAAAAAAACATCTCTCGCAATTATTTTTGTGGCAAAATCTTCCCATTCCATGTTTATTATAAGGCTGTTATGATTTTTAATTCTCGCAAACTTTATGTTGGTGTGGTTTCTCTGGAGATTGTTCTGGCGGCATATCTTCTCTATTACTACTTTGGCAGGACACCGGATATAGAAATGCAACCTGAATCGCCGCAGGTTGCGCTTGAGCTTGATCCTAATGTAGGAAAGATTGGTAATATCGGTATCGGTGATGTTGTGACCGCTAAATTCACCGAATTAAATGATCAAAAGCAGATTGTCAGGGAATTCGGCTTTGAAAAGCTCATCCACAAATCTGACCAGCAGTGGGAAATTGAAGATCCATACATGGATATTTTTCATCCTGATTTTAAATGCCATATAGTTGCTGATAAAGGCATCATGCAAATTGACAGCACTTTTGAAGTCGGCTCTCCGGAAGATGCAACACTAATAGGCAACGTTGTTGTAACGATAACAGCTGAAAAATCTTCGAAAATTCCTGACATTACTATCTATCTTGACGATATGACATTTATAAGCGACAGGTCTTTATTTTTGACACCTGGGCCGGTAAAGCTTATTTCTAAAGATGTGCAGGCAACCGGAATGGGACTTGAACTTATTTACAACAGCGAGCTGAACCTTGTAGAATATCTTAAATTGGTAACTCTCAAAGAACTTAAGTTTAAAATCGCAAAAGAGCCTGAAACAAAAAAGGCATCTTCTGAATCAACCGGCAAAGCAGTATCTAAAGATAGCGGTGAGGAAAAAGAGCCTCCAGCTCCTGAGCAGAAAAATATCGCAGCTTCTAAAAAGACTGAACAACCAGCCTCGACAGATGACACCTTGTTATCTTCCGTTCTTTACCACTGCACATTCAATAAGAATGTTTTTGTTGACAGTGCGGAGCAGGTTATATTTGCTCGTGAAAGCCTTTCAATAAATAATGTGTTCATTAACAGTACGCAACCTGAAAGTGAAGCAGGGCCTTT
>CAYZEH010000089.1:8354-10726 GCA_964477135.1 uncultured Pirellulales bacterium
CGGTTCCTGCTGCTGCCACTTCGCAATTCTATGAGGCAGTCATAACCTGTGATAAAGGTTTTGTCGCTATCGCTGCTGATTCCGATGTTCAATATACCCCCGTTATCCCTGAACCTGAAAAAGTTCTTACTGCTGAACAGATCAAAGCAAAATTCAAACAATACAGAGGACGAACAGTATTTGTCTCTGATAAAACAGATTATGATATTATTACTGATAACATTGTCTCAACCGGCACGTCGGATATAATTTTTTATCCAAATGCCGAGCAGAATGATTTTTCTTCAATATTGAAGGTTACTTCTCGTGAGTCCGCAACTTTCCTTGCTGATTCCAATAAGATAATACTAAAGGGCGATTGTTTTTGTCAGTTGAGCCAGCCAGACCAAAATGGCATTAGTCTGTATACTCTTTCAAGTCCTCTTATTACGATTGACTTATTTGAAGACAAAAAAAGCGAAACTATGTCGCAGTCTTTGAAAAAATTTACTGCTCAGGGGCCCGCAGAAATTTTGGTACATTCGCCTGATGTCTCTACAGATGCCAATGAGCCTTTAGGAATCCGGGCAAATAAGAGTATCGTATATCAGCCCGATACCAACCAGATGTTTTTCGAAGGCGATTGTCTCTGTCAAATGGTTCGTCTTCAATCCGGAGTAAAACAAATCAACACTTTAAAAGCTGAAAGAATCGCGGTACAGTTGGCGGGGAAAAAAGTTGCTGGAACTAATCAGATGGTTGTAAAGCAAATATCCGCTTTGGGCGGTAATGTAAGATTAATAAGTCAGGCTCAAGGGCTGTCCAAAGATCAACCGCTTCCTAAACCAAGTGTGTTTGTTGCTGATAAGATAGATTATATCGCTGACAGTAACGCGATAATTGCTCCCGGGGCTACTGAGCTTACTTTTTATCCTCAAACTGAATCAGTCAGTGGTGTTAGTGACAATCCTGTTACTATAACCGCTAAAAAGCGAACTGTTTTTCTAATGGATCACAACAAGATAATCTTTGAAGGCGATTGTCTCTGCAACATGTCCAGCCAGGACCCCAATGATCGCAGATATTATGCCCTTTCTTCGCCTCGAATTGCTGTTTCTCTTGCTGATGATCCCAATTCTGCTTCCGGCATCGAAAACGTTACCGCTTCGGGTGGGGTAGTGACACTTATTTCCAGTCCGTCGGCTGATATGGATGCTGATAATAAGAGCGGCAAGACGACTTTTATTACTAACCGAATTGATTATAATCTTGCAAATGAAACAATTATCTCTGATGGGGCGTCTGAGTTGACCTTTTATCCGGATGATAATTCTGAAAATAAGCTGGCTTTTCCGATAAGGATGACAGCGCAGAAAAGCGTAAACTTTTTTACAGCTAAGAATCAGGTTGTTTTCGAAGGTGACTGCCGTTGCACAATGTTGGCAAGTCTTACGGGTCAGCTCAAAAACTATACCCTCACTTCGCCTAAGATAATCGCAAACCTTTCCAGTGACCAGCAGGCGTCGACTATTGAAAATATGATCGCTCTTGGGCCTTTGGAGTTGGTCTTTTATGTTGAGGGTGCGGATGCTTTGGCTGAGGCTGTTCCGGTTACAATAAACGCGGAGAAGAGTGCAAGCTTTTTGCCTGCAACCAATAATGTAGTCTTTGAAGGCGATTGTATTTGCACTATGGTCCGCTATAACAAGGATATTCAAAAGAAGCATATTCTTTCTTCCCGAAAGCTTATCGTGACATTGCCGAAATCGGATTCCAAAGCTGATTCTTCCGGGATCGAGCATATCACAGCTTTAGGCGGGATAGTTCAGATAACTGTGGTGGAAATATCTGATAATATAACTTTAGGTTTTTCCAAGATCAAATGCAGCCGATTGGATTATGACGATGTCAAAAAAACGATTTTCGCTATGGGGCCTGGGATGGTAATTGTCGATAACTCCCGTGTCAAAGCTTCTGAGGGTGAAGATACATCTGCCGGTTACAGCCTTAGCAGACCTTGTTATGTTTTCATGCGGGATTTCGATGAATTGCAGTATTATATCAACGCAAATAAGATCATTGCTCAGGGAATTGATAAAAGGCTCTTGATAGATTATTTTCCCGCTGGTAAAGATGATGCTGATTCGCAAATTCGTTCAACTGCTGGTTCGCTGCAGGTTAATCTTGTTCAGACCGGGGCTGGGCAAACACAGATATCGACTATTCATGCGGGAAGGGGGATTACTTATGAGGATAGTAAAAACCAGATCATTGCTAATGAGATGTTTTATGATTCAGTTCTTTCGGTAATTACCGCTCGCGGCAGTGAAGATCACAGTTGTATGCTTAACGGCGTATTTGTTGATGAAATTCAGTATGATTTGAAAGCAGGT
>CAYZEH010000090.1:0-10608 GCA_964477135.1 uncultured Pirellulales bacterium
GTTGAAAGCCTTGGTAAATTTCTATCACTTGATCATTTAAAAGTGCCGAAAGTGTGAAGAAATAAGAAACACACACCTTTGTATAATACAAAAATGTGCTCGTAATTTCATATAGGATAACTAAGCTCGGATCATATCCGCAATTTTCATCAACCTGCTCGTATTATCACGCTCAACCTCAGCCAGCTTGCTGAAAATGAATTTAATAGTTTCCTGTAATTCCGGTATCACAACATGCTCAAGAACATTAACTCTTCGTCTTGTAATCTGAAGTTCAGTAGCAAGCAGACGAGCCTGCTTTTCTTTTTCCGCTAATTCGATAAGATTATCAAAAGCTCTTTCCAACGCAAGAAGTGCAACATCCATTTCCCCTGAAGTTGTCGCAAATCCGTAACAGATAATATCGCCATCCATCTCCTTGGAAAGTTGCGGAACTTTCACACTCATGATACTTGCGAATTTAATCGCTAAAGAAAACTTCTTCGTCGCTATTTCAAGAGCAGCCTTAGTGTCCTCAGGCTCCATGGTAGCTCTTGCAAGCATGAATCGACGGGATGTCTCAAGCAACTCAGCTTCAACCTTTTTTCGTAAAGGCCCAATGTCACGGGCGATCTTGATAAGCTGACGGGAAATCTCATCCCTTTTCTCACTTAGCAGGTGATGGCCTCTGCTGGCAAGAACCACTCGCTTCCTTAAACCAAGCAGTTCCATTCTTGTCGCGTTAACATTGTTTTGCATTTATACTGATCCCAATTAAATTTTCCAGTTTATCCGCGGGTAAATAACTTAAAAATAACAATTTAAGGCTTTATTCGCGGACATTTACTACCCTTAAGGGTATAGTTATTTTCCTTGTATTACGCTTATTTTTCCACAGTTTCCTGTGCATCAGCTTTGGCAACAGCATCTTTACGGAACTTAGGCATATATTTTTCAATTAACTCAATGTCAATACGCTTAAGCTCTACATTGTCAAACATGCTGAGCAACTTCCAACCGAGATCAAGAGTCTCTTCAACTGTTCTGTTTTCATTATAACCCTGCGAGACATATTCATCCTCAAATTTGTTAGCAAAAGTCATATACTTTCTGTCTTCATCCGAAAGGGCAGCTTCGCCCATGATTGTTGCCAACTCCTGAGCTTCTTTACCGCGAGCATATGCCGCATAAAGCTGGTTATAAAGGTCCGCATGGTCCTCACGGGTCTTACCCTCACCAATACCCTTATCTTTAAGTCTCGAAAGACTCGGCAAAGAATCCACTGGTGGGTAAATAGCTTTTCTGTGCAGCGATCTCGAAAGAATGATCTGACCTTCGGTAATATAACCTGTAAGGTCAGGCACCGGATGCGTCTTGTCATCTTCGGGCATAGTCAAAACAGGCACCATCGTGATAGAGCCCTTTTTGCCTTTGATCCTGCCGGCACGTTCATACAATGTTGCAAGGTCAGTATAAAGATAACCCGGATAACCACGTCTTCCGGGAACTTCTTTTCTTGCCGCCGCAATCTCTCGCAGTGCATCGCAATAGTTCGTCATATCGTTCATAATAACCAGAACCTGCATGTCACGTTCAAACGCAAGATACTCAGCCGCAGTAAGTGCAAACCTTGGCGTTGCGATTCGCTCAATTGCCGGATCGTCAGCAAGGTTAATAAACATAACCGCACGTTCAATAGCGCCAGTCTCTGTCAGGTCATTGATAAAGAACTGTGCTGCCTCAAATGTAATACCCATTGCGGCAAAAACAACCGCAAAAGCTTCGCCTTTGCCTCTAACCGTAGCCTGTCTTGCCAACTGAGCGGTAATTTCATCATGAGGCAGACCGGCACCGGAAAAGATAGGAAGTTTCTGACCGCGAACAAGCGGATTCAGCCCGTCAATAGTAGAGATACCTGTCTGAATAAACTCATTAGGATAATCCCTGCCGTATGGATTAATCGGGTTGCCGTTAATGTCCATCTGCATATCAGGTATGATTGCGGGCCCGCCGTCTTTCGGATTGCCCAACCCGTCAAAAACTCTGCCCAGGATATCAGGCGAAACATTCAGCCCCAAAGGCTTACCAAGAAAACGAACCGTACTGTTCTTAACGTCAATACCTTCTGTGCCCTCAAATACCTGGATAAGCACCTTGTCGTTTTCAACCTGGAGAACCTGTCCATGCCTTATTGAACCATCGCCGAGTTCAACATCAACGATATGCCCGAATTTTGCTTCGTCGACTTTTTCGACTAACATCAAAGGCCCATAAATACTGCTAACTGTTTGATATTCTTTTAGCATTTCAAACTCCCAATATTACAACCTTGCATTACACCGCTGAGGTCTGCAAACTTTTTAACTGGTTATTAATTTTTTCTCTTATCTGGGCAATCTTATTTATTTCTTCTTCGGGGATATATTTTGCCCTTGCTATATCTTCACGAACTTCCAACTTAAAGATATCCCCTGTCTCCGCACCGGCACCGATCGCTTCAAGTGCCTTATTGTGGAAGTGAAGGATAGTATTGAGCATCTCATATTGTTTTTCCATTGTCGTAAATGTATCAATCTTATGGAATGCGTTCTGGTGCAGATAGTCCTCACGAATACTTCTTGAAGTTTCAAGTGAAATTCTATCTGCCGGCGACAATGCTTCAGCACCAACAAGACGAACGATCTCAAGCAGATTTGACTCCTGCTCCAGCAATCCCATAGCTTCAATCGTCAAAGCGTCCATCGCCTCGCCCATCTCCTTATCCTTAAAGCATTCTTTCATATATTGTTTATAGAACGAATAACTCGTCAGCCAATCGATAGCGGGAAAGTGTCTTTGCTGAGCAAGTCTTGCCTGTAATGACCAGAACACTTTCACAACGTGCAATGTTGCCTGAACAACCGAGTCAGAAAGGTCACCACCAGGAGGGCTTACTGCTCCGATTATCGAAAGGCTGCCTTGACGCTCCGGGCTGCCCGCACAAGATACTCTGCCTGATCTTTCATAAAATGACGCGATTCTCGCACCAAGATAAGCCGGATAACCTTCCTCTGCCGGCATCTCTTCGAGTCTCGTAGAAATTTCACGCATAGCCTCTGCCCATCGGCTCGTACTGTCAGCCATCAACGCAACAGAATAACCCATGTCACGGTAGTATTCCGCAATAGTAATTCCTGTATAAACTGATGCCTCACGTGCTGCCACAGGCATATTCGATGTATTTGCGATAAGCACACAACGTCTCATCAAAGGCTCACCTGAATGCGGATCAATGAGATTGGGGAACTCCGTCAACACGTCTGTCATCTCATTACCACGCTCGCCACACCCAACATAAACCACAACCTCAGCGTCAACCCACTTAGCCAGTTGATGTTGAACAACCGTTTTACCGGTACCGAAAGGCCCGGGTACACAAGCTGTTCCGCCTCTTGCGATAGGGAAAAATGTATCAATTACCCGCTGACCGGTAACAAGTGCTTTGTTCGGTGCAAGTCTGTCTTTATTTGCTCTTGGATTTCTAACAGGGCATCTCTGCATAAGCTGTAAATCAACTTCTTTACCGTCAAAGACAACCTTACCGATTGTATCAACAACCGTATAATCGCCCTCGTTAAGATCTTTCAATATTCCTGAAAGACCGGCTGGAATCATTATCTTATGGTTAATAAGCGATGACTCCTGCACTTCACCGACAATGTCACCGGCCTGAACCTCAACGCCGTTGTCCATAGTAGGTTTAAAGTGCCATTTCTTATCACGGTTCAAACCTGGCAAAGTTGTACCTCTGCCCATAAATGCACCTTCAACATCGTAAAGATCATTAAGAGGTCTCTGGATACCGTCATAGATGCTCTCGATAAGCCCAGGCCCAAGCTCTACTGAAAGCGGATCACCTGTATTAACAACAGGTTCGCCAGGGCCGATGCCTGTAGTTTCTTCGTAAACCTGGATCGACGCTGTGTCGCCGTGAAGCTCTACGATCTCACCGATCAAACTCAGCTTGCCAACACGAACCACATCATACATACGTGCGCCTCGCATACCCTCAGCCACTACAACCGGACCTGCAACTTTTATAATTTTGCCCTTTTGTGTTTCACTCATTTTTAACCTCGTTTATTAACGAACATTGCCATCTGAACCCATAACAGAAACCGCTGTTAAGATGGAACTTCTAATAATATTAACTATTCTGAAAAATATCTATACCTGTAGCCATTCTAAGCGCATGGCCGAGACTCTTCGTCGCAAATCCCTCTGGTTCCGTAGTAAAAGGCACTACCGTCACACAAGGCATCGCTTTCTTCTGAATCGTTTCAAAAACATCAGCGGTTTTCTTAGCGACATTCTCCGCAACTACAATAAGAGCGTATTTTCCTTCAATTATAGCCTTGGCTTTTTCGATCGCCTCATCCGTCGAATCGCCGACAGGATAAGTATCAAGCCCTAATGCTGCGAATGGCATCACAAAATCACTACTGCCTAAAACTGCTACCTTACCATTCATCTGTTTTTCCTGTTTATAACTGTTTATTCACCCAGACGGTCTAATATTAACTTAGTGTCCAGAAGATTTTTCTTCGCCGTCAGTATAAGCCTGACTTTGCGTATTTCACTTTCTTTAAGCAGCAGATATGCGATAACAGGCTGTGAACCAGCTGTTACCATAAGACCGCTGCGCAGATAACCATCAACATGCTCATCACATTTCTGCTCGATCTTCAAAAACGATTTGTTCGAAACCAGGTAATTGACCCCGGATTCTACCAACTCGTAGTAAGGCGTAGAAAAGAACATCCCCCTTATCGAATCATAATCGAGATTGACACAATGTTTCAGAACCGACTCATCAACATAACCGCCTGGTACAAACCCATTAAGCTCCTGAGCCTCTCTATATTTCAATCGAAGCATTGTCCTGATATTTGTCAGGTCAGCCCGCATCCTGAAAAGGCCAACCAGAAAATCGTTTTTCAAAGCAATTGCTTTGGCAATGATGTAACGAAAATGTTCCATATCAACAGCATAATCGATCTGACGGATATCTTTATTCTGATAATATGCCAACACCGCTGCCTCAATTGCCTCACGCATATAAATCGGCAGGGGGGAATAATTCTCCTGTTCAAAGACACTTTCAAACTCGTCGGCATTAACAAAACCATCTTCGCAGTAATCAACGCCGATAGGCCTTTCCGTCAGCTTTCTCCTAAGCGCCAGACGAAGATTTGCGAAATCAGACCTCGCTTCAAGAAGATCCGCAATCCCCTTATCGATTGCCAGGTCAAGAAACAGACTTCGCACTTGCTTACGTTTCTCCAGCAGGGTCTCATTGATCTGTTCTAAATCTTTGCCTTGCAAAGAAGAATATTCACCTACCGAAAGCATGTCCAAAGCGTCTTCGAAGTTAGGCGAATTAGCCATATCCTGCAGAACTGCCTTACTCAGCATAAAAGTCTCAAGAGACCTCACCTTTGCCGAAGCAAACGCATAACGCCAGTCTTCTTTGCCAACAGACGGATAAAAACAAAAGTTAAGAACAGGTTTTTCAGCGATTGTTGTCATTATTATTTTTCTTGCTTAATTACTCAATTTCCAAAAAGCTCCTTAGCCAGCTCTATTTCCATATTCTTGCGTGCCTGTGAAATCAGCACATCAAGGGATGCATTATTCATAATGTTACCCCTCCTAAGAATAAAACCAGCTCCGATAGCCTGTTTCTGTTCAGAAAGTCTCAAATTACCCTTGAAACCAAGCCCAAGCTCGCGATTTATATTTTTGATAAACTTATGGTCAATTCTGTTATCATTTACATCTGTGATAACTTCTTCGTCACCTGTCTCAACCGCTTCATGCATCAACTTTTTCATCAGTGTTTGATACTCTTCGTCAGCCAGAGATTTAAGCTTTTGTTTTGCACTCTCAAAAACACTATCAAGAATCTGTCTCTTTTCTTTCAGAAGTTCTTTGGCGACATTCATCCTTGCCGCCGCCAGCATCCTTGACTTCTTTTCCTGAGCTGCCTTGGCTGCAAGTGCTTCGGTTTCTACATTATAAGCAACCAGCTTCTCATCAAAATCAGACCTCTCGGCTGCAAACTTCGACTCCGCTTGCTTTTTTATATTGTTTCCCTCTTCCTGAGCGTCGGCCAGGATTTTTTGTATAACTTGTTCAGCGTTCATAATACAATCCAGTTTAAATTTGAATAAATAAATTCAATTATCCAACCGCTGGCCAGCTAATACCTTTAAGAAGGATAAACATAGTGACAAGAAGTCCCAATACAGCGTAAACCTCAACCATAACAGCATAAACAACACCGGCTTTAAATGCCATTTCAGGTCTCTTAGCTGCCATCATGATACCGCCGGAGCAGACCTTTCCCTGGTGAATAGCACTCATTAAGCCTGCAAAAGCAACCGGAAGACATGCCGCTAAAGTTTGCCATCCGATTATACTGCTGATTTCAAGTGCTCCGCCTGTACCGAAGAAGTTGAGCTTAAGCATCACGAGAAAAGCCGCCAGAAAACCGTAAAATCCCTGTGTACCCGGAAGCACAACCATGATGAACATCTGACCATATCTTTCAGGTATCTCACTGAGAACACCGGTTGCACTTCTGCCGGCAATTCCGATACCGATAGCTGAACCAATCCCTGCCATCAAGGCAGCAAGTCCTGCGCCAACCAAAGCTAATGTCATTCCATCAAATTGCATTAAAAACCTCTCTTTCTTAAATACCAATAAACCAACACGACAAATAAATTATTTTATGTAAACGTACTTATATTCTTTTGATAAAGGCTCAAACGATCTTCCGCCTCCCTCAATAAACTTCGGGAAAAATTCGACGTACTGAAGCCTCAAAGTGTGAACAAAGGCACTCAAACCTGAGATCGCAAGATTAAATAAATGCCCGCCTATTAAAACAAGACCCATAAGAATAAAACCTACAAAAGGTATGTCAAGAGTTATCTTTGCTATAACATTAACTGCCATGCCGAGACCGGCAGTTACCATACCAAGAGCCATCAACCTCAGATAACTAAGAACATCACCCACGATAAAAATCGCACTGAACAGGTTGTAAGCACCCATACCAAGTCGAGCACCCATTCCGCCTTGTCGCTGACTGAAAAGGAATATCATAGCTGCAGGGACCATCGCGATTTTGCCGAATATAGACCCGATCTTCGGGTCAATAACTCCTGCGCCAGCCATTCCGAAAATCACAATCGAATTCAGCATTACAAGCCAGGTTAACTGATCACATATCGCCGCAATGTAATTTTTCTGCATTAAGTTATGTACGAAAGCAATAGTAAACCCGGTAATTATCTGCAAATAGCCCAAAGCAAGTGATAGTCCGAAGAACATCATAGGCTCTTCCAGCGGGTCAAACCACAGCATCTTACTTCTCAAGGTATTTAGCCAGCCAATATTCAGTTGCTGAACCGCATCGCCGAACCATCCGCCGGTTAATGCCCCGGCAATTATTGTCAAACCTGAGCAAATTCCCAGCATCCATAAAAGCTTCTTGTCTCCCTGCATTTTTGTGACCAGCCAAAACGATGCCACCATCATTACGATCCCGTAGCCGGCATCAGTCAAACATAATCCGAAGAATAAAGCGAAGAATGGTGCAAGAAAAATCGTTGGGTCAACCTCAAAATATCTCGGCATACCGTAAAGCCTGGTTACAGCCTCAAAAGGCTTTATAGCATTGTTGTTTTCTATTTCTACAGGAATCTCTTCTTCATCCGCCGGCTCTACCCTTTCAAAATATGAAGCCTCAAATCTTTCGACCATCTTCTCCAGCTTCTTAAGGTTTTTCTCTTTGATCCAACCTTCCATTAAAATGGTCTGCTCTGTTGCAGAAATTTGCGATTTGGTCTGTTCCCTGTCAAGCAAATTGCCATAATGATCACTCAAAGTTTTAAGCTCAAGAAGTTTATCGGCAAGCTCGCAGGCTTTTTTTTGTTCCTCTTTTAGTTGACTTTGAACTTCTGCAAGCTTTTCATTATTCTCTGCTGTCAAATCTTTAACAAGCCCGCTCATACCTGCAAAGTTGACATTTTCAAAATCTGTCGAACGCAATATTTTATTAACCTCACTTACATAGTCATTTAAACACACAACCACACAAGCCGTGCTGCCTGCCTCAATGCCAACCTGCTCAACAACTCCACCTGCTTCTGCAATATTACTGCGAAAACCCGCAAAATGATGATTGGTGACAAAACCCGTCCAGCTGGTTGCATTAGCCATGTTGTTGATATCTTCGACTGCAATCTCAAGAGCTGTCCATGGACCGAGCATTTTCGCAGCCGCTGTCAGATGTTCGATCTTACCTTCAAGCGATTCGATCCTGGCTTCGGAATTTGTACAATCATCTATTATCTCAGCCAGCGATTTATCCGAGATAACTTTCTCGTAAAAGTTTTGCTCAATAACAGTTCGAGGAGCAAACACCGATACTAAATCCTGACCAGCTTTGGTATGTTTTTTTAAAAAAGTGATGCTGTTTTTAACCTTACTTACAGCATCCTCTATTTCTTTAGGCCTGTCACATGCAATTGTCAGATCAGGAAATTCTTTGCTGATTATTGATTTTTCCGCACTGAGTACCTGGCAAATACTCTCACCTTGCAAAGCTTCAAGAAGTTCCGTTGCTTCGCTGCGATGACTGACAATCAGAATTTTTGCCATCCTGCAAATTGACATTATTTATTCCTTCAAAGATGATACGACTTTGTCAGCTGCAGAAACGACCTTACCCTCGGCGCTGCTGCGTAATTCCTGTCGGGATGCCGCCGCTTGTGACTTCAATTCTTCAACTTCAGCAAGGGCTTGCTGTTTGGCAGATTCTTCTGCATCTGATATCGCCTGCCGCCTGGCAGCAACAGCTTCATCCATCAATTTCTGATAGACTTTTTTGTCAGCATCTGCTTTTTTCAGAACATCTGCCTTGGACTGCTCGATGATTTCTTGTGCCTGCTTTTCAGCTTCTTTGATTTTCTTTATTAGTTCCATTTGAGTACCTGATAAATGTTAAGAACATAAATTAGCTGTACAGTATAGTGTTATTTCTAATAGTATCAACAGATACTGAAAAAATATTGTAAATAAGTTCAAAATATTTCTAAATGCTTATCTATCTTCACAAAAAAGTTTTAATTTAACTTTTCCATGCTTCCGCAACAGCCTTCGCATTTTGTAAGTGTACCTGTTTGTCTAATATGTCAGGTAGTAAATCACCTTCGCTTGCAAGTGATGCAAGCATTTTAGAAGATGCGACTTTCATCTCAAGTGTGATATCATTCGCTCTGGCATCAAGGGCTCCTCTGAATATTCCCGGATACGCGAGAGCATTATTAATGTCTCTGCCGTCAGCTGCGATTGCTGCACCGGCCTCATAGGCTTCTTCTTTGCTTATTTCTCCCTCAGGGTTACTAAGCGGAAATACGATAGGATCTTTTGCCATCGAGGCCACCATATCTTTGCTTACCGTGTCAGGCCTTGATACGCCTATGAAAATGTCTTTCCCCACGAATCCGTCTTTTAATGTTCCGTCGAATTTGTCTTTATTTGTGATTTCTGCGAGTTTTTTCTTGTAAGGGTTCATGTCTTCTCTGCCTCGGCAAAGTGCACCTTTAGAATCGAATATTACAATATCTTTAATGCCGTAGCTCAAAAGCATTTTTGCTATAGCAAGCCCCGCAGCGCCTGCGCCAAGCATAACTATCGAACAATTCTCTGCTTTTTTATTAGTATACTTAAATGCATTGATCAATGCTGCCAGCATTACCGTCGCAGTTCCATGCTGGTCGTCATGGAATACCGGAATGTTCAGCTCTTTTTTTAGTCGCTCCTCAATCTCAAAACAAGTCGGCGCAGAAACATCCTCAAGTTGAATAGCACCAAATCCCTTAGCTATTGTCACTACCGTTTCGACAAAAACATCCGGCTCTTTCGAGTCCACAAGAATGGGTACGCCGCTGATATTTACAAACTCTGCAAAAATAGCAGCCTTACCTTCCATAACAGCAAGTGAGGGCAAAACTCCAATGTCCCCTAACCCAAGTACCGCTGTACCGTTAGTGACGATCGCGACTCTGTCACATATCCCCGTATACTCCCAGGCTTTTTCAATATCAGCTTCGACCTGTTTACAAACCGAAGCAACACCGGGAGTATAAAGCATACGCATATCCGTCAGGCTCTTGATAGGAACTCTGCTTACCATCTCTATTGAGCCTCGCCTGTGCATCTCAAGGATATCATCTGTGACTTTTATTATTTCAAAACCACGGGTTTTATCCGCAAGCTTGCGCAATTTAACTATCAGGTCTTTACCAGAAAAGAAAATCGTAATATCTCTTATTTTATAATCACCCTCAACGCTCACCTGACTGATTTGGCCGATATTAATATTAGCTTCACCTAAAAACTGGCATACCTCTGCCAGTTTGCCAGGTCTATCAAGAACCTTACACCTCAAGGTGAATATTTCAGAAGCTGAATATCTCTGCTGCCAGCTGGAACCTTTTATTTCGCACATAATCTCTAACTGCTTTCCTGTTTAAAAACACGACCGTGAAAAATTTCAAAATACAAACAGAAAAA
>CAYZEH010000091.1:0-10582 GCA_964477135.1 uncultured Pirellulales bacterium
ATATACCTGTCAAGAACCGCTTTGTTCAAAATACACCGCTTCAAATAAACAAACACCTAAAATAATGCTATTATACTCATTATAATTTAAATTTTACGTTTATCCGCGGGTAAATAACTCAAAAATAAAGAGCTGCGGATTTATTCGCGAGCATTTACAACCCTTAAGGGTTCTTCAGATCACGTATCTTGATATTGCGATACCAGACCTTACACCCATGATCCTGAAACCCGATATGCCCATATCGCGGCATACGTGCAATATCTTTTTTATACTTATTCTTCGTACCATCCGGATTCTTACCAGGCTTATCAAACCATAAATTAACATCCACACTAACAACGCACGTTCCGTTCATCGCAACATATATCTTCTGATCCTGGCAAACAAGTACGACCTTATTCCACTGACCAGCTTTCTTGGCCATATTATGAAAAGGAGCCTGGCAATCATAAAATGCGCCGCAGTCATATTTTTCTAACTTACCATCTCTCCTGCCATAAGAATCTGCGATCTGTATCTCCAACCCACTCTGAACCGGGTCTTTCATATCTGCTGTCCTGAAAAATATCCCGCTGTTGCTGCCCTTTTCGATCTTAAACTCAAGCTCAAGAATAAAGTCGCCATACTGCTTTTCTGTCCAGATATATCCCGCTTGTCTATGCTCATTATCCATAGGCCCGGCAAAAGATATACAACCATCTTCAACTTTCCAGACCTTGGATTCAGGTTGTTTCCATCCCGTAAAGTCTTTGCCGTTAAAGATACTCACAAGCCCCTTGTGACCATCAGGCGTCCACAGGTAATCATAATCATCCACCTTCTTACCACAGCAATCACTCGCATCGACCATACCAACCGACAAAACCACAACTGCTATCAATATTAAATTAAATAACTTCAATCTACACCTCCAGAAAGCTGCTAAGCTTTGAAGAAAATAATAAACGCCAATGCACACGCCAGCAAAACTCCGCAAGGCACAATAAAAATCTTCCGCCACTGAAATTTACCCTCAACACTGAACTTATCCATCACAACACCGGTAAACTGTGTCCCCAGGAAAAAGCCTAAACCCATAGTAACCATAAACAACAACGACTGAGCTGAACTTACAATTGTCGCATCAGAAACACTATTAATATATATCTGACCGCCAATGATAAATGTTACATAAGCTATCCCGTGAAATACCATCGATCCGTAAACAAAAAATTTCGGTTTTTCAACTGAATAGATCAGATAAAGGATAAGCCAACTCAAAACACCAACTGCCAACGTCCACTTGTAACCAACTCCTAACAAAACCGGCAAAATCCAAACCGTCGCTGCGATCTGAGCCGCCTGAGCAATTGCCATCAATGCGGGAATATTTTTACTCTTAGCGCCAATATCGCCAAGAAACTGAGCTGTACAAAGGAAGTAAAACTGAAGCTGGGTCGTAGCAATAAATGAGACTATGAAAAATATAAGGATATTGCTGTCTTTAAGCATCGAAAACGCATCCAGAAACGCCAGGCTCGAACCAGTATTACCCGCTGGTGCAACGATAGGTTGGAAAAAACAGCAAACGCCCATCAAAGCTGATAATATTGCCGCAAATTTCAAACAGTCGCTGCCGTCACCTGTTCCCTTAAATTTCCTCCAGCCGGTAAGAATCAGACCAACCAGAACCCAACCGATCGGAGCCCAGATAAATATCTTGGGAGACTGCGTTGCCGCATCTGTCAAATTGGCAAACATCAAAGAATTTACCAAAGGCAGCGTCGCAGAATACAACAATGCATAAAGACCCATCACAATAAATAAAGGTCCGAACTTCTCCTTCTTAGATGCAGCAAACAACAACGCCGCACCGGCAAAATGTGCAAAAACTAATATCCATTTACTCGCGATCCACTGATCTGCGATCTGCCCCGCAATAAGGGGTGAAACCAGACACGCCAGCGGAATAGTTCCGTATATCCAACCAGTCTGCTTGCCGTTCATTTTCAAAGGCCCCAAAAGCCTTGCCGCAAGAACCGGCGCCCACGCTCCCCAGACTGCATACTCAAGAAACATCATCGAACTTAAAAGCAAATACATTTTAGTTTCCACAGATTTTCTCCTTAACAAAACCTTTTCATTTTAAAGGCTACAAACTCCATCCTTGCCTGTATTGTCTGCGAAGATAACCATTAGCCTCTTCGCAATTAGTTATTTTCATATTCTTACTATCCCACAAAATCTTTTTTCCCGTCCGAACAGCAATATTACCCAGCAAAATCGCTTCCGTCAAAGGCCCGGAATAATCAAAATCAGAAGATGCTTTTCTGCCAGTCTTACAAGCATCAACCCAATCCTCGTAATGATTCATACCTCTCGGCAAAAATGGTTCAGGCTTCTTAAAGCCTTTCATATCCGTCTCCGGCACAAGCCTCGCACCGCCGCAGTGTATCGAAAGCATTGTCCCCTTGTCACCATAATAAAGTCCACCGCTGCCAGGAAGCTTCCTGTCAGGATTCATACCATCAGGCAAAGGTGGATATATCCCGCCGTCATACCACGTTATCTCCATAGCATCATGCTTTGCCGTAGCTGCAAATTTATAATGAATTATAGACGCCCTGCAAACCACATCTTTATCAACTTCCGTCGAAGATGCAAAAACACTCTCCGGTGCCTCCAACCCAAACGCCCAGAAAGGTATATCGAAAATGTGACAACCCATATCACCTAAAATCCCGCTGCCGAAATCCCACCATTGCCTCCACAAATAAGGAATATAACTCGGATTGTAAGACCGAAAATTCGCCGGACCAACCCACAAATCCCAATCAAGCGTTGAAGGTACCTCATACTTGCCCGCTGCCAAAGGAACAAAATTACAAAAATTAGAACTCCAAAGATCGATCTTTTTAACTGCCCCGATTTTCCCCGAAGCTAATATCTCAACTGCCTGCTTCAATCCCTCTTCAGCATGTATCTGTGTACCAAGCTGCGTAACCACACCAGCCTTCTTAGCCTCCTCGGTTAGCCTGCGAACCTCATAAATATTATGAGCCATAGGCTTTTCACAGTAAACATGCTTACCCATCCTGATTGCACGCATCGCGATCACCGCATGAGTATTGTCAGGCGTAGCAACAACCACACCGTCAATATTTTTATCTTCCTTATCCAGCATCTTACGAAAATCCCGATACCGCCTCGCATTCGGAAATTCCTTCCATGATGGCTCTGCACGTTTATCATCAACATCACATATCGCAACAATATTACAATAAGGCCCAAGGTTATGCAGATCAGACCACGCCTGCCCACCCCCGCCTACTCCCGCAATATTAAGTTTTTCACTCGGCGGGATCTCACCATCGGCCACAACAACAACACCAGAAGCAATATTAGACGCAGAAACACCAGCAACACTTTTGCCGATATCACAAAGCAATGTAGATTGTTTTTTAACCTCTGTCATTAAAGCCTTACATTTAACTTGCTATTATTCTATAATAGCCGCCCTAACCTTGGCGATACTCATCCTTGATATATTTATTGGCTTCTTCGCAATTTGTAAATTTAAGATTTTTGCTGTCCCAGAGAAGTTTTTTACCCCCACGAATTGCAACATTACCAAGCAGAACTATCTCGTTCAAAGGCCCCGCATAATCAAAATTCGAACAAGCCTTGCCATTACCCTGGCAAGCCGCGATAAATTCTTCTCGATGACCAATGGACCTTTCAATAGTTTTCGCAGGCCTCTTATATTTTCGCATCTGTGTCTCAGGAATTATCCTCGGGCTGCCGCCATCAAATTCAGAAAGAATCGTCCCCTTGTCACCGACAAAAAGAAGACCTTCAGATTGCAGCACCCTGCCTTCCTCAAGCTCTTCTGGTCTGGCAGGTTTCAGCCCGCCGTCATACCATATCATCTCCACAGGACACATATCACCACGCCTGCCGAACTTATAATGTATTTTAGTTGCCAAAGGCGCTGTCTCATCATTTACTTTCGTACTGCTCGCCTCGATACTAACCGGTGCATCAAGCTTCAATGCCCAGTAAGGAGCATCCATCTGATGACAACCCATATCACCTAAGCTTCCAGTACCAAAATCCCACCAGCCTCGCCACAAAAACGGATGATAAGCACTATGGTAAGGCCGAAACTTCGCCGGTCCTATCCACTTATCCCATTCCAATCCTTTCGGAACTGCCGGCGTATCACCAGGCCTGTCAATACCCTGTGCCCACATCCCACCCGGACGATTACACCAGATATGAACGGTACGAACATTACCTATCGCACCATCGGCGATCCACTCACACAATAGCCGAACCCCCTCGCCCGCATGACCCTGATTACCCATCTGAGTAACCACACCCGCCTTCTTAGCTTCCCGGGCTATCCACCGAGCCTCATAAACATTATGCGATATCGGCTTCTCACAATAGACATGCTTACCCGCTCTCATCGCCGCAACAGATATCAGCGTATGCCAGTGGTCAGGAGTCGCAACAACTACAGTATCAATATCTTTTCTCGCGATCACATCCTGATAATCAACATACTCATCAACACCTTTAAAGCTGCCGTTATTTTTATCTGCATAGTATTTTTCAGCAAATGCCTTAACAGGCTTGCGCCCCGCTGTCCCGCCGAAGTAAAACTTACTATAATCGCTTTCTTCATTAACATCGCAAACCGCAACAACCTGAACCGCCGGATTAGTAATAAAGGATTTCATATTAAAAAATCCCTGACCGCCTACACCGACACATCCCAAAGTAACCCGCTCACTTGCCGCAACCCCGCCGTCTTTGCCCAAAGCAGAAGAAGAGACTATAAATGGAAAACCTATCGCCGCCGCACCTGCCGAGCTGACTTTAATAAAATCACGCCTCGATATCCTTTTACTCGACTCATCAGCCCCAAATATATTTCCCATTTTTTCGTCTCCTTAAATTCAAATCACAAAAATCAAACTCCAAGACTCCAGCCATCACGATATTGCCTGCGAACAAAATTATTAGCCTCGTCAATATTAGTAACTTTCATATTCTTGCCGTCCCACTCGATCCTTTCACCGTTCATACGCATTGTAAGATTACCCATAAGAACTGTCTCTGTAAGAGGCCCCGAATAATCAAAGTTAGAACTTGCAGGCTTACCATCCTTACAGGCACGAATCCAGTCCTGCTCATGACCGCTCGTACCGCCTGGAATTCGCCGTATACTCTTTGCAGGACGTTTATATTCTTTCATCTTTTCTTCCGGAATAATTCGCGGATTAGCTGCATAACAGCCGCACATGATCTTACCCTTATCGCCGACAAAAATAACGCCGTTACCGCCGTCGCCCATTCTCCTGCCCTGCTCAAGCTCCTCAGGTCTCTCAGGTCTCATCCCGCCGTCATACCAATGCAGCTTAACGGAAGGCATATCGCCGCGCTTCGGAAATTCATAATGAATAACTGACGAAATCGGAGGTGTCTCATTCATATCTGCAAGTTTCAGGTAATGATTTTCATAACGATCGCCAAGCCTGACCCTCGTAAAACTCGCCGACGCCGAGGTCGGATAACCAAGCTTCAACGCCATAAATACCGGATCAATAATATGACACGCCATATCACCCAACGCACCTGTTCCAAAATCCCAGAACCCACGCCAGTCAAATGGCAGATAACCATTATTGAAAGGCCTAAACGGTGCAGTACCAAGCCAAAGATCCCAGTCAAGATATTTAGGAACCGGCAATGAACCAGCCGGACGTCCGACACTCTGTGGCCAGATAGGTCTGTCCGTCCACGCATGAACCTCACGAACCGCACCGATCGCTCCATCTTGTATCCATTCACTAATCAAACGAATCCCCTCACCTGAATGTCCCTGGTTACCCATCTGAGTCTGAACTTTATACTTATGTGCTGCTTGCGTCAGCATTCTCGCTTCATATATATCATGCGTCAATGGCTTCTGAACATAGACATGCTTACCAAGCCCCATACACGCCATCGCCGCTACCGCATGTGTATGGTCCGGAGTTGCAATAATTACAGCGTCAATATTCTTATGCTCTTTATCAAGCATCTTACGAAAATCTCTAAATGTCGGTGCCTTCGGGTGCTTAGCATAAGTCCTTGCTGCCCCTTCATCATTAACATCGCAAAGTGCCACGATATTTTCACTGCTGCTCCTGCTGATATTCCCAGACCCCATACCCCCTGAACCGATCGCTGCTATATTTAATTTATCACTTGGTGGCTGCTGACCATTAGCACCAAGAACATAACTCGGTACAATTGTAAATGCTGTCATTGCCGCTGATGATGATAAAAACTGTCGGCGGGAAAATTTGTTACTGCTCTTTAACGCTTGCTTCTTAAAATCTTTCATTACACGATTCTCCAATCATTAAATACATATAAAAATAGCATTCTACCGCTTGATAAGACTACAATCAACATTATTATAGCCTTAAAGCCAAAAAACACTTCAGAAGGGATAAGACTCTAAATCCGAATATGTAATAGTGTATAGTGATACATTGGCAAATTTGTTCAAAAAAACACTGATGTAAATCAGCAACACTGTTTTTTGCAAAAAAACGGCCTGAAATTAAATACTTGCTAAAATTTTAACTCTGATTTATACTCCCCAACTTATACGCAGGCAGGCAAAAGCAATAGTTACTATTCTGCTTTTATCTGTCACAATATTGCCGATTTTTTATTAGGAGACTGATGTGGAATTTTTGAACACAATTGACTATTCGATAATCGGCATTTATTTTGCCGTCATCATCGCCCTGTCACTCTATCTGAGGAAAATGGCTTCGAAAAACCTCGATTCATATTTCCTCGGCGGAAGAAAACTACCATGGTGGATGCTCGGAATATCCGGTATGGCGTCAATGGTAGACATGACAGGCACAATGGTTGCCGTCTCTTTCATATTCCTGCTCGGAACAAGAGGAATTTTCATCGAAGGATTCCGCGGCGCAGCTTGCCTTTTCCTCGGCGTTGTACTCGTCTTCACCGGTAAATACCACCGAAGAAGCGGCTGCATGACTGGCGCAGAATGGATGAAGTTCCGCTTCGGCGACGGATTCGGTGGACAATTCGCCAGACTGGCAATGGCTATTTCAAAGATCGTCTGGGCAGTAGGTATGATTGCATACCTCGTAAAAGGCGTTGGACTCTTCCTGTCAATGTTCGTTCCGCTCCAGCCATGGCAATGTGCCCTGATCATGATAAGCTTCGGAACTATCTATATTATGGTGGCAGGTTTCTATGGCGTTGTCTTCGCTGACATCTTCCAGTCCTCCATCATACTCTCCGCTGTTATCGCGATAACAACAATGGCGGTAATAAAAGTCACAGGACACGCAGACTTCGCATCACTGGCTACTACCATCACACACAACCCCGACTGGATGTCCTCAAAATTAAGCATAAAGGCGATAATGCCTGAAGGATACAAAATATACGAAACCATGATGATCTTCGCCAGCTTCTACCTCCTCAAAGCCATCTTCAACGGCATGGGTATGGGCGACGACCCAAAATACTTCGGTGCAAGAAGCGACCGTGAATGTGGAACTCTGTCTTTCATGTGGACCTGGCTGATGATGTTCCGTTGGCCTTTAATGATGGGCTTTGCAGTACTCGGGATCTTCCTCGTAAAGGACCTGTTCGCTGTAACAGAGGCCATCCCCGCCGCTACCGAACTCATCAAAGCAAACATCGGTGAGATAACAAAAAATGGATGGGTAGAACAAACAACAATGATCATACGACACCCCGAGCAGTTCCCGCAACTCGTAGAAGGCTTAAAAGGTGTCCTCGGCGACAGCTGGGCAACAAAACTGCCGCTCGTAAGCTTCGAAGGAACGGTAAACCCTGAACGAATCGTACCCGCTGTTATCCTCAACATTGTACCTATCGGATACCGTGGTCTGCTCCTGACTGCCCTCATCGCTGCTTCAGTTTCAACCTTCGGCTTCACCGTAAATATGGTCACTGGCTTCTTCACAAAAGACATCTATCAGGCACACATCAGACCAAAAGCTGGCAACAAAGAACTCATCTACATAAGCTGGGCTTTCACCGTCACTGTCGTAGCTGTTGGTTTCATCTATGGTTGCAAAGCCAAAAACATAAACGAAATCTGGGGTTGGGTGACAATGGCGCTCTTAGGAGGCTTCACTGCTCCGCTGTTCCTGCGCTTCTACTGGTGGCGTTTCAACGGCGGTGGCTTCGCAATTGGAATATTTTTTGGAATGATAGGCGCCCTTATTTTCAAAAAAGTAGCACCAATGCTTGAAGCAAATGAATCACTTGCATGGATTACCAATGAAAAATGGTTCTTCTGCATCCTGCTATGCATAGGTCTGATAGGCTCTATCCTGGGAACATTCTTAACAAGACCAACAGAAAAATCTGTTCTTGAAAACTTCTACAAAAAGACCTTACCTATAGGCTTCTGGGGACATCTCAAAAACAGGCTCCCACCGGCAACAAGAGCAAAAGTAGAAAAAGAACATTTCAATGACATTGTCGCACTGCCATTTACGCTCTGCTGGATGATAACTCTGTTCTTACTACCGATGCAGGCAATAATCGGTGCATGGTTCTACTTCAAAATAACCGCAGTAATCTTCGTCATCTGCCTGATAGGAATGTACATCTTCTGGTACTCAAAACTACCAAAGAAAAACTTCTACGAAGAAAACGAAGTACAACTAAACGATTAAAAAAACAAAGAAAAAACCAAAGGCGAGCAACCCAAAAATTTGCTCGCCTTTTTTTTATTACCAAAATTTCGCCATTTCTGCGCAGGCACCGAATACATTTTCCCTACCTATCATTTACTCGCCCTTTTTCATCTTCTTTCCAACTTCGCGAATAATTCTTCCCTTTTTTTATTCTCATCTTCTTTCAATTTCGCTAATAACTCTTTTGTCTCTTTGTCCATCGGCGTAAACTTGCCCGCGGGACCATCGGAAGTAAACAAAACCGCAAGCCTTGTTATCAGTGCACCTAATAACACATAACCAAAAATAACCTGAACCATCAGGACAACCTGTCCCAGCCAACTGTCAGGATTAGCCGCGATGTCACCAAACCCTAATGTCGTCATCGTAACAACTGAAAAATATAAGGCATGTACAAACCCCCGAATATCCCCCACTACACCATTAACCATCACACAACAAGGCCGCAAAAAATAAATGAACGAAAACACTGCTGCCAAAGCAAAAAATATTATCATTATTCGACCAGTGCTAATCCCATAATCGCTCATCGACCAGAATAACTTTACAGGCCATTCCCGAACCCTGTGTTCTGGATACCAATCATCCCAGTTCATCCGCCTGATATTATATTTCAAGCGGATTTTTGTACCGGACTCAATACTCACATTTTCCAAAGCCGTATGGCGAAAGTCTGTATCTTCGTCGATCTTACAATCCAAAAAATTTGTGGCCCCATCCGCAATAATTCCCATGAATCTCGCCCCTTGAAGTTTGGCGTATTCGAGTTCTGCCCCTTGCAGATTGGCGTTATAGAGGTTAGCCCCTTGCAGATTAGCAAATCCGAGGTCAGCCCCTTGAAGTTTGGCTCCTATGAGGTCAGCCCCTTGCAGATTAGCTTGCCAGAGTTTAGCCCCTTGAAGATTGTCTCCCCTGAAGTAAGCCCCTTGAAGTTCGGCTCCAAGGAGGTCAGCCCCTTGCAGATTGGCATCCCAGAGTTGAGCCTCTTGCAGTTTGGCGTTATGGAGGTCAGCCCCTTGCAGCCATATTTTCACCTCCGGATTTTCATATCTCCATTCGTTCCATTTCTTTATCCCCTCAGGCCCCTTTTTCGAGCATTCTTTCAGCCTGTTATATTGCTTCAGGTCACACTGCAACCCTTTCTTTAAAAGCTCCTGATTAAACTTCCGTTCGTTTTTCGGCTGTTCTTCTTTTGATTCTGAATCGCTGTTTTTTTCCTCACTCATCGTTTTACCTTTTTATTAATTGGTCTCGTAGTTTTATCCCCTAAAAACAACAATACCCTCAAAACACCGCAAACACAATCTAAAAAACCGAGTAGTTATTCCGGCGAGAATGGGCTATTGCACAAGCTCGTCGGAGTCGGAATTACTACGGCCAACACACTTTTTAAACTTCTTCGCACCTTTCACACCAATATTCCCAATCCACCAAAAAACCGTAAACCCAACATGGTTCATGGCCATCAAATTTCGCATATGCGTAAAACCCACCCCCTCAATCTGTCCACAAGGCTACCTGCACCCAAAAAATTCCGTCTGTAACGGTTATGCCGATTACAGCACCATTTCCAGACAACCAAAATCGCATTTCTTGTCATTTCCTGTTATTTTTCATCATTTCCTGATATTTTCGTCATTTCTTGCTCGCCCTCCGTAGCTTCACGCAAAGAAGGGTTATTTTTCATCATTTCTCGTAATTTTTTATCATTTCTTGTTATTTCCTGATATTTTTCGTCATTTCTTGATATTTTTCGTCATTTCCTGTCATTTCTTGTAATTTCTTGTGATTTTTCATCATTTCTTGTAATTTCTTGTCATTTC
>CAYZEH010000092.1:0-10488 GCA_964477135.1 uncultured Pirellulales bacterium
TAACTTGTTATTTTTAAGTTATTTACCCGCGGATAAACAGAAAAATTCAATTGGGATCAGTATATATGTACAATATTGCTTTCAACAGCCAATTTTTTTTGTTCAAAAAGCTTTATTGCCCGCGGATATGCTATACATTCCTGCTCAAAGACTCTTGCTGCGAGTGTCTCGGCAGTGTCGTCATCTTTAACCGGACATCCTAATTGTACAATAATTGGCCCTTTATCATATTTATTCGTGCAGAAATGTACCGTACAGCCACTTATTTTACATCCTGCTTTTAGAACAGCTTCATGGACATGATGGCCCCACATTCCCTGTCCGCCGAAAGAAGGCAGCAGGGCAGGGTGTATATTCATAACACGATATTTGTATTGCGTGGGGATTTTCCAAAGACATAACCAACCTGCCTGAATAACAAGGTCAACTTTTGCCGCGATGAGTTCTTTTTCTATTTGTCTGCTGAACTGGTCAATGTCGGGGTAGTCTTTTTTTCGTATTATTTTTACGTCATAGCCGAGGTTTTTAGTTCTTTCGACTCCTGTTACCGTTGAACGAGAGCTTATTACCAGCGATATTTCAGCGTTTAGTTCGCCTTTTTTAATTTGCTTGTCGATGTTGATAAGAGTTCTTCCGCCGCCGCTTATTAACACTGCGATGCGTATTGGTTTTTGTTTTTTCTGCGAGGTTTGAGAATCGTTTTTAATTTCTACATCGGCTGAATTATCGAGAGCTTTGTTTACTAATGTGTCAGCTTCTTTGTTCTTATCGCGGTAAACGTGGGTGACCTGCCAACTTTCAAAACCAGATAGAATATTCATTATCTGATTGTAATATTCCTTTAAGCCGGCGTTTTTAACACGGTATTGACCATTTATCTGCTTTACTATCAATTCGCTGTCACTGAAAAGCTGTATTTCGTTGGCTCGGATTTCTTTCGCATGCTGGAGAGCTTTTAAAACACCGGTGTATTCAGCGATATTGTTTGTAGCTTTGCCAAGGAAGAGACCTTTTGCGACGAGTTGCTTGCCGTTATCCGATGCGATGACAAAGCCACAAGCCGCTGGGCCTGGGTTGCCTCTGCTTCCGCCATCTGTATAAATGGTTATTTTTTTTGAAGATCCGGGCAATTACTAATTCCTTAAATGCAATATTCTCAGAACTAAACATAAAGTAAGCTTAAATGCAAAATGTCAGATAGTTCTGCCTAAATCGTGTTCGCGGAAAAACTATTCTTCGTGGTCCTGATTTAGGAAAAGTATCCTTGTACAGTTAGGACAGCGAAGAATGTCGTCTTTTGTCATCAGCAGGTTGACATTTTCAGCAGTTATTCCCATGAAACAACCACCGCAGCTATATGGTCCTGTGCTATGACCAAGTCCTTCGACAGTTGCAAGTGCTTCACCATCATAGGTTTCTGCAACCCTGTTGAAAGTTTTAAGCGTCTCAGCGGGGATTTTTTTAGCAGTGCTGTCCCATTCCTGTTGTATGTCTTCGATCTCTTTCTGCAATTTTACAGCAGAGAGCTCCGATCCTTTTCTTGTCTGCTCAAGTTTTTCTTTTTGTTCTTCGATCTGTTTTTTGAGATCAGCACATTGGGCTTCATCTACCTCAAGGTCTTTGAACATGTCGAGTATTTGAGTTTCGATCTTGGAATTGTCTGCTCTTGAAGTATTAAGCTGAGTCAGAATAGCAGCATATTCCTTGTTTGTTTTAGCAGCATTTAAAGAAGCTCTCAACTTAGCGATGGATTCATCTCTTGTCTTTAGTTCTAATTCGAGACGATCAGCTTGTATCTTGCTAAGCAGGAGCTCTTCCTTTTTTGCCTCAAGGCTGTTTTGAAGTGTTCTTATCATGTTTTCCTGGATAATTACATTTCTTCGACATCTTGTGAGCTTTGATTTTACTGCGCGCAGTCTGTTTTCAACGCTTTGTAGTTTTATCAACCCATTTAACACAGGTCCCATTTGCACTCCTTGTAATGAGATGACAATAATTCACTTTTAAGCCCCTCATTATGTTAATTTAGGTCAAGGTTGGCAACTGTTTTTTTAAGTTTTTTTCTTTTTGTTGGAATTTTAATAGTGCTATATTCTGGCTTAAACACCATTTACCTGAAGATTAACTGGCATTTTGCTTTAATTTTAATACAATTACGTTTCATGAAAGATTTATTAAAAAAACTTGTTCAGGCAGATACGACGGTAGATAAAGGTGAAATTAAGGCAGCGGAGTTAATTAAAGAAGATTTAGAAAAGTCATCTGTAGCCTGCGAAATTGATATCTGGGATGAAAACAGGGCTAATGTTTTTGTTCATGTTAAATCGAGTGGTGAAAGGTTGGCTTTGCTGTTTGTTTGTCATATAGATGTTGTGCCGCCTGGCAATGAAGAATGGGTTAATCCGCCTTTTTCCGGGATGGAAAAAGATGGTAAGATATATGGCAGGGGTTCGGTAGACATGAAGGGGGGAACTGTTGGCATCGTAATTGCCATTAAGGAAATAGTTGAATCCGGAGTTGATCTTAAAGGCGATCTGATGTTTGCCGCTACCGCCGGCGAAGAAACTGACAGCTGCGGGGTTAAGCGGTTTGTGGATTCTTTCGGCGGAAAAATGCCGGCATTGGCGGGTGTTGTTATTCCGGAGCCTACAAATTTTGAGGTGATAACTTCTCACAGGGGTTTATTTTGGGTAAAAATATCTACCAGGGGCAAGACAGCTCACGGTTCGATGCCACATTTAGGGATTAATGCGATATCTTTGATGAACAGCCTTTTAATTGAGCTTAATAATTATAAGAGTGGTATAACCGGCGGTTTGTCTATGAGTATTAATACGATTTCCGGCGGCGAGGCTGTTAATGTCGTGCCCGATGGGTGCAGTATCGGGATTGATTTCAGGACAACGCCTGAGTATACGCATGGCCGAATTATCTCTGATCTTGAAGATATTTTTTCAAAACTTAAAAGTGAGAATCCTGATTTCAATGCTGAAATTAATATTGTCAGGCAGGTTGGACCGCTGAATAGTGATGTTGAAAGCGAATTTGTTAAAGATTTTTGTCAGATTGTCAGTGCTCAAGAGACTACAAGTGCCAATTACGCTACAGATGGGCCATTTGTCGCGGAGTTTTCAGCACCGGTTGTTATTTGTGGGCCGGGTGATCCGGAATTGTGTCATAAACCTGATGAGTGTATCGATTTTTGTGAAGTTGAGAAGGCGGCTGGGTATTATAAAGAGCTTATATTAAAGTATCTGACATAACATCCGCATACTTTGGTTTTAAAATTTAAACTCATCTTTGAATACCGTTTGAAAATCGTAGACATCGTCAAAATCCTCAATGGTATCTGTGGGTTGTGCGCTCATCCATTTGTTTTCGATCATCATGTAAACGATTTCACCAAAATCGCGAGTTGTCTTTACCCCATTTTTGTTTAGTACCAGTTTTGCAAGTTTCCCCCAGTTTTCAATAGCGAACAACCTTAAACCCTGGCAAAGTATTTGTCCGCTGACATGATCGGGTCGGTCGATCAAGTTTTCAACACTGTAGCTTAAACCTTCGTAGACAAATTTAACTATTTCAGGGCTGAAGCGTCCATCTTTCAAAGCTATTTTGTCGAGGTTCTTCTTCATTTTTCATCATCCCATCCATAAGCTCCGAAGTTTTTTTATTGCCAGAGCTTTGTAGAGTTCCTGAGATAGCTTTTGTTATTTTATTCGTTGGCCTGAGGTTGCGCCCTGGTCAACAGAGAGCATGAAGATATCTTTGCCGCCCGGACCGGCTGCCAGTATCATTCCTTCAGAGATGCCGAACTTCATTTTTCTCGATTTCAGGTTTGCAACACAAACGACGAGTTTGCCTATCAGTTCTTCTGGTTTATAAGCTTTGGCAATGCCTGCAAATACATTTTTCTCAACTCCGCCCAGGTCGAGTTTCAAAGCTAAGAGTTTGTCGGCTCCTTCAACGGGGCCGGCTTCGATAACTTTGGCAATTCTCAAATCGACTTTGATGAAATCGTCAATTGTACACTCCTGGGCGATTGGTTCAATCGGCAGTTCTGGTTTTTCTTCTTTGGCCGGCGGTTGCTGCGTCTGGTCTTGTTTACTTTCTTCGATCATAGCGTCTACCTGTTCTCTTTCTACTCTATCAATCAGCCTTTTAAATTTGTTGATAGTATGGTTCTCAAGTGTTTTTTCAACGTCATTAAAAGTCAAAGGCTCGACATTGAGGAACTCTTCAACTTTCTTGGCATATTCGGGCAATATTGGTTTCAGATAAATAGTCAATATTTTTACAGCGTTTATTGCAGCTGTCAAAGTAGTCCTTGTTTTTTCGAGGTCTTCTTTGACGGTCTTCCAGGGTTGGTTCTCTTCGACATATTTATTAGCTTCATCAGCAAGAGAAACTATCAGCCGAACAGCGGAAGCATAGTTCAGGTTTTCGTAATCTTTTATAATTTCTTCTTTTGCTGAAGTCAGTTTCTCAATAAGCTCTTTACCAGCCTGGTCGAGTGTGCCTGTTTTTCCGTCGAGTTTCTTTTTAAGCATGGGCCCGGAACGCGAAGCAAGATTAGCAAATTTGCCAACGAGGTTTGAGTTGGTTTTATTAACAAAATCTTCAATACCCAGGCTAAGGTCTTCTATTCCGCCAGTAAGTTTGCTTGCATAATAATACCGCAGGTATTCAGGGTCAAGGTGCTTTAAATAAGTGCTTGCCAGTATGAAAGTGCCTTTTGATTTACTCATTTTTTCGCCGTTGACGGTTAAGAAGCCATGCACGAAAAGCTTGTCAGCTGTTTTGTATCCAGAACCCATAAGCATTGCCGGGAAGAACAACGCGTGGAAATACATTATATCTTTGCCTATGAAGTGATATAGTTCGTATTCATCACTGTTCCAGAGTTGTTCAAAACCCAAGTCATTTTTGTCGCAGTAATTTTTTACTGAAGCCATGTATCCGATAGGTGCATCGAGCCAGACATAGAAAAATTTATTTTCTTCGCCTGGAATTTCAAAACCGAAATAGGGTCCGTCTCTTGAGATGTCCCAGTCTTTCAGACCTGAATCGAACCATTCTTTTAGCTTGTTAGACATTGATTGCTGTGTGTAGCCGGAGGCTATCAGTTCTTTTAGCTGAGGTGTATAGTCCGCGAGTTTGAAAAAAAGATGTTCACTTTTTTTAAGTGACGGCGTGTTGCCACAAACGGAACAATGAGATTCTATAAGGTCAGTGGGGTGGTATGTACTGCCACATTTATCGCAGGAGTCGCCATACTGATCGTCAGCTTTGCATTTTGGGCAAATACCTCTTACGAATCTGTCAGGCAGAAACATATTACAATTTTCACAGTAGGTTTGCTCAATAGTTTTCTTTTCTATTGAGCCAGCTTGTTTAAGACGTTTGTAAATTTCCTGGCTGAACTGCTTGTTTTCAGGAGAATGTGTTGAATAATAATTATCAAATTCGATGAAGAAACGGTCGAAGTCAGTTTTGTGCTCTTTGTACATTTCGTTTATAAGCTGCTCAGGGTCTATGTTTTTGTCTCTTGCACTTATCATTATTGGTGTGCCATGTGTGTCATCGGCGCAGAAATAGAAACACTGATTGCCACAGATTTTCTGGAACCTTACCCATATATCAGTCTGGAGATATTCTACGAGATGTCCTATATGAATAGGGCCGTTAGCGTAAGGCAGAGCTGATGTTACGACTATTTTTCGAGACATATTTCCCTCTGAAGATTATTGCTGTTGGGCATTATCCGGTTTGTTATTGTTTTGATTGTCATTTTGCGTCTGTTTGTTTTCAGGGCTGTCATTTTCTACTTTATTATTCTGGTTGTTATTTTCCTTTTTGTTATTTTTTCTGTTTCTTCGTCTGTTTCCGCTGCGTTTACCGTTTCCGTTGCTGTTTTGCCTGTTGTCACCATTGCTGTTACTGTTGTTTTGGGGCTTGTTGTTTTGGTTATTGTTCTCAGGAGTTTTTTCATCAGATGATTTTTCGGCCTTGTTATTTTGTTGTTTGTCATTGCCGTTTTCAGCAGCGGCTTCTTCTGGTGTGATTATCTTGATATCTTCCAGTGGGACGGCAGTTTTTTCTCCATTATCATGCAGTACTATTACCAGCTGAGTAAGTATTTGGGTGTTAATAACTTTGCCTTTGCCCTGAGGTGTTTTTACAGGTGTATTTTTTCGAGGCAGATTTTGCTTTAATTGTGTATATGTCTGATCTTCGTAACGCAGACAACATTTCAATCTTCCGCAATAGCCTGAAATTTTAGAAGGGTCGAGAGTGGCTTTTTGCATTTTAGCCATTCTCATATTTACAGGTTTTAAAACTTTGAGGAATTTCTGGCAGCAGCACTGTTGGCCGCAGGTTTCATAATCTCCCAAAAGTTTGGCTTCATCGCGTGCGCCGATCTGACGCATTTCTATTCGAGTCTGATATTCATGTGCGATTTTTTTTACAAGTTCTCTGAAATCAATTCTTGATTCAGACATAAAATAAAATATCACTCTTTCGCCGCCGAAAATATGTTCAGCACTGATTATCTTCATCGGCAGTTTGAGTTCTTCAACATATTTTTCACAGCATTGTATTTCCTCTTTTACTATCTGCCTGAGGTGTTTTTCTTCGTTAATGTCCTCCTCATCGGCGATTCTTAGAAGCCTTCCGACAGGTTTATCCTGGAATTCTATTTCGCTGTCTTCGTAGTATTCCTGAAGCTGTTCTTTTGTCATCTTGAAATGACCAGCTTTATATCCTGTCAGGTTTCCCACAATACAGCCAAGTTCAAGTCCTCTGTCGGTTTTTACGACAACCCTTGTTGGTTTTTTAGAGATGTGTTTTTCATGGTGTTCAAACCAGCCCATCAGGTTTATCAGACCATAACGCACCAGTATGTATTTTTTATTTTTATCCTGTTTAGGTTTTTGAACCTGGTTATTTTCCGTCACTATAATATATCCTGAATAATCTGTAAAATTAAGCTAAACGGTCATTCTATCAAAATCTGCGAGATTTAACAACATTTGCTCAAAAATAAGTTTTTCATTAACCGAAGCTTCCAACCATTTAAGGCTTTTATACAACTGCGATATATTTTCAGCGGCCTGATCAGGCGTAAATTGGCTTTCGAGAGCTTTAATCTGCTGCTTCTGGTCAGAATTGATGATATTTTCCAATCCTGTCATTTCAAGCTTCATCACGTCATGCATCGCTGATATTATTATCCAGATCAAAAACGTTGATGTTCTTCGGTTTATATCAGATTTGCTGGTATTTGGTTCGAGCTTGCTCCAGATGGCAGATATTTGTTTGCCGGCGGCCATAAATTTTCCGGCAACATCAAGGCTGTCATGGTATTTATAGGTAGCCAGAAGATGAATAAGCTCTTTTTTCTTCTGGTATAATTGTGCTTCTTCGTTTTCGAGCGTTGCCCAGCAACATGCCTGACCGATGCTTGCCTGTGAGAGTCTTGCGAAATAAATTGCTTTTTCGGTTGTCAGACCAAGCAGAGTAAGCTTATGGATAATCTTATCTTCTGATACCGGGCCGAAACGTATTATCTGACAGCGAGATTTTGTTGTCGGCAGCAGGTTATCCAACCTGGAGGTAATAAGAATTATCGTGCAAAAGGCAGGAGGTTCTTCCAGTACTTTCAGCAGGCAATTCTGAGAAGATGCGTTGAGTTTTTCTGCTTCGTTGACGATAAAGATTTTTTTTGCTGAGTGAGTTGGTTTGGCGGAAATCTTTTCTACTAAAAATTCGCGGATTACATCTATAGGCATCTGGACGGGATTTTTTTTATTTTTGCCTTTTTTAGTAAATTCGAGCAGCTCTTTGTAGACAAGCTGCAAATCCGGGTGGGAGTTGGCCTCTACCATTTTACATGAGCTGCATTGACCACAGCTGTCGGCAAAATTATTTTCTTCTATGGGGTTTTTGCACAGCAGTAGTTTTGCCCATTCAACAGCAGTTTTATGTTTGCCTATTCCATCATTGCCAGCAAAAATATATGAGTTGGCCAGCTTACCTGTGGATCTTGCCCGTTGCAAGAGGCCTATAGCTTTGTCCTGACAGAATATATCTTTAAGTGACATTTATTGCAGAGCTGCCTTAATATGATTCATTATATTTTCATGGACGGTGTCAATATCGTCTGCGGCATCTACTACTTTAAAGCTTTCCATCTCTTTAGCGAGTTCGAGAAAACCCTGTCTGACTTTTTCATGGTAGTCTTTGTTTTTCTGTTCCATGCGGTCGAGGTTGTCACTTAGTCTTGGTTTTGCCGCTTCGAGGTCGATATCGAGTATGATGGTAATATCAGGCCAGGCTCTTTCAAGACTGTCGAGGGCTAATTTTATAACCTTTTTGATGCCAAATCCACCAGCGCAACCCTGGTATGCACACGTGCTTGAAAGCCAGCGATCCAGAATGACACATTTGCCTTGGTTTAGTGCCGGTGCGATGTATTCGCTGTAAAGTTGTGCTCTGGCGGCCATGTATAAGAGCAGTTCACATCTTGTGTTCATTTCTTTGTGAGCAGGGTCGAGCAGGATATTTCTTATTTTTTCACCGATAACAGTTGTGCCGGGATCGCGAAAGCTGACGGTTTCGACCTGATTATCTTGTGCCCATTTTTTAAGCAGCTTTGATTGGGTGCTTTTGCCGCAGCCGTCAGGGCCATCGAGAACAATAAATTTTCCTTTTAATAGCTCTTTCAATTTTCACCTTCTGTTAAATCAGATTCAAACTCATTTTCGTTATCATACAATAAATCCAGAGAAGCAACAAATCTTATCGCTGCAACAGTTAAAATCAAGGTGAAACATTGATTTACGACAGCTGGTAATATTGACAGGATTTTCCGGTATTTTAATTCTATCCCGAAATCAGGCAACAGCATCCATATTACATTTATTGCCATCTGGATTAAAAAAAACACTACCAATCCTTTAGCGTCTTTGAGCTTACAGTGTTTCAATAAGCTGAAGCTTAAAGGTACTGTGACATCGGTTACAATTACCAATGCCGGTAAGAAAAGAATAAATTTCATAAAGACGAGCGTGATAATGATGTAGTCGATAAGCGAGACCTTTTCAAAGACAGGGACTAATTTTTCCGGGTTGGAATTGACAATGTCCTGTGGAGCGAAAAAAGGCAGTATGACTAATGTAACAGCAAAATATACTGTTGCGTAAAGCATGCCAAGCAAAACGAATCGCCAGAAGAATCTTTTTCCTTCTTTCAAAAGTGTCAATGGCAGTTGATGCTGGTCTTTGCTTTGATGAGCGGTGCTTAGAAAACCTAATTTGAATAACAAGAAAAATACCATTATTACTAAAAAAAGAAACACATTTGCCGGTTGAGGCGAGGCGTTATTTTTATCTATGGTAAAAAAGTTCATATTTAAAAACCCCAAAGCCAATGCTATACCAATCAGCATAGCCGCTTCAGGCCAGCGGGTTTTTAATATTGAGATCGATTCTTTAATGTACTTCACAATTGGTTATCCATGTGTTATTTTGAAAGTGTAAAATTTTCTCTGCCTACGATGGATTTCATCATTCTGCAAAATTCTATGTCAGGATTTACCGATAAGTTTTTATTTGCGGTCGCATAGACCCGACCCTTGTCGGTTTGGATGGTGACACATAAACTGCTTTTGCCTTTGTTGTGTTGGCACAGACTTTTTATTCTGCCAAGCGTTTCTTTGTTTATTTCATTCGAGAAAAGCTGGATGTTGACTTTGGCGGCAAGTTTTTCGGTTACATCCTCTATAGCGATCAACTCATCTGCGAATATATTTGGTTTCTCCCTTTTGCAATCAACGGTTCCTTTTACAAAGACTATCTTATCTTCAACAAGATATTCCTGCTGTTTTGCAAGGGTTTTCGGGAACATTACAACTTCAGCTTCACCCTGAAGGTCCTCAAGAACGAAGACCGCCATTTTGGCGCCGGCGTTTCTGCCATTTTTGGTAATAAGCTGTCTAATTTTGGTTATCATTCCACCGATGATAATTTCTTTATCCTGATTGCATTTTTCGAGTTTAGAAGAATTTACAGTCGAGTAAACATTTATTATCTCAGCGTGTTTGCTTAATGGGTTGCTTGTGACGTAAAAGCCGAGCACCTGTTTTTCAAATGTAAGCATCTGCTGTTCAGGCCAGGGGTCTACATTTGGCAGACCATGAGACTGCTGTTCATTTTGGTCTTCTGTTTCCATTTGACCAAAGAAATTCATCTGACCGTTGGCTTTGTCAGCCTGCAGTGAAGAGCCGACCTGCATTGCAGATTCCAATCCCGCTATCATCTGTGCCCGGTTTCCGCCGAGCTTGTCAAAAGCGCCAGCTTTTATCAAGGCCTCTACAACCTGTTTGTTGGCTGCTCTGAGGTCCACATTTTCGCAGAAGTGGTAGAGAGTTTCAAATTTTCCGACTTGCTGACGGGCTTTAATAATTTGCTCAACAGCCTTTTCACC
>CAYZEH010000093.1:0-10407 GCA_964477135.1 uncultured Pirellulales bacterium
GAATAGAAGATTGCTGTTTTATGTTATTACATTTAACTTTATTTAAGGAAGAAAACTATGTTACGAGTATTGATATTTTTGTTAATTACGGTATGTTTTTGCAGTGTTGGCTGTAAGAAAAAGCCTGCTGTCGAACCTGCTCAATCAGCTTCTGTGAAGAAAGAGATACCAGTTGAAGAGATTACGAAAGAAAATATGGAAGAAGAGCTGAATAATCTTGAAAAGAAAATTGAAGAAGAAGATTTAAAATAATGTTTTGTAAAGGGATTTTATTATGGCAAGAATATTATTGGTAATTATGATGATCTGTGCGTGTTTTTGTGTGACGGGGTGCAAGAAGAAAGAATCTGCTGGTGATACCGCGATTGAGAAAAAAGCAGTAGAGACAAAGACCGAAGCACATAAAGCTACTGACGAGGTTGAGGGTGCTCTTGGTGTAATGGATGATATGCAGTAGCCGAACAGCGTATTAATTTTGTGTTATTTGAGCTGTTTTTTGCGTTTAAACCAGCTTTTGTTGGTGGCGGGGCAATTATATGTGGATATCCGGGCAATGCCTGATATAATGCCGTGCTTTAGTGGTATATTAATGTTTTTCGGGGTGATAATAATAAGTGGTATTAAGAAGCATACGCAGCCGACAAAGGCATATTAAAGGCAGGTTGATGGGTAGTCTTGGTTTTTGCACTTCCTGGGCAGTTGATGTTGCAGGCAAGGGCAGGGAATGGATCGAAATTATCGAATTGGATTTGGATGTGCCGAATTTACCTGCCGGCTTTCAGGGCAAGCGAATAATACATATCAGCGATTTGCACTGTAGCCGAACTGTCAGCGCAAAGTATCTAAGTCATTGCATTGACAGGATCAATGAGCTTGATGGTGATATTGTTGTTCTTACGGGTGACTATATTACGCACGATATTAGCGGCAGATTCAGAAAAAAAGCTGTTGATATTGTTGCCAGGCTAAAGAGCAGGCATGGTGTCTTTGCGTCTTTGGGCAATCACGATTATGGTATTGAAGTGATGTCTGAACTTTCGCGCGAGAAGTCATTGCGGGGGATGATCAAAAACTTCGAGCGTAAGGGGGTTAATGTTTTGCGCAACAACTCATGTCAGATTAATCTGGCGGGTAGCAGCTTGCGCATTGTTGGACTTGGAGACCTCTGGGCTGGTGATCTTAATGCGGAAAAAGCTTTTGCCGATGTTGCCGCAGATGAGGCAGTGATAGTTTTGTCTCATAATCCTGACAGCATTGGACATCTTGACGGCTATGACGCCGGTGTGGTTATGAGCGGCCACACTCATGGAAAAGGTTTGCAGTTTTCAATTAATCGCGGCTCATCTGGGGTTAACAGACTAACTTACCCAAGCGGATTGTATGAGGTTGCCGGTAAAAAGCTTTATGTTAATCGAGGCCTTGGCAGACTTGGCAGAGCACTGTTTAATGCTCGCCCTGAAATAACGGTTTTCAAATTACGATCCCGAGCAATTTAATTTTTCGTGTTAATTTTATGACTCATTCAATATAGTTTTTATCGTTGTGTGCCAGCCGTATTTATTTCTGCTGGCGAAGATCAGTTCAACATCTGTAATATTTACCACAACCCATTCACCTTTGAGCCCGGTACCAGTGTCATAGATATCTATGCCCCGCCATTGGTAGACGTCTAATACATGGCTATGGCCATGAAAAATTCCTATGATGTGATAGTTTTTAATAGCTTCGTAATAGGTGTCCCGATCTCCCTCAGTCCACCAATTCACGCTGTTTGGATCCATACCAAAATGATGATAGATCACTACCGGGTTGTTGCTTGCGCCGACATTGGCTGCCAGGTCAGCTATTAAGAAGTCGATAGATCCTTCAGCTTCATTAGTTCTGCCTCCTTGTGGCCCCGGATAAAGATTCAAATTCACAAAGTGCACATTATCCCAGTCCCAGCTGTAATGATAGCCGTTTGATGAAACGTTAGTTATGCCCGCTCTTGTTTGGTTCCTGAGTTTAATCTGCTCCTTGGTGTAATTGGATGCACCATTGATTGTACAGTCGTGGTTGCCGTATCCTTCATAGACAGGATAATTTAACGTTGTGCCAAAGTGATCAATAAAACCGTCATAGCTGTCATAGCCTTCCCATTCGCTTTGCTTGCCGAGGTCGGTAATATCGCCGGCAACTAAAACTCCGCGAGGCTGATCTATTATTTCACCACCAACCGAAGCTGGATAGCTATTGCCAGAGATCGTATTCATATCCTCAACAATTTTTTTGTTAGTCAGTTCATTATTTGAAATTTGATTTCGGCCATAATGAACATCAGAAGCTATAAAGAACGTAACATCGGCATCACTGCCAGTGGTGAATTTATGGGTTTTCCCTTTGTATACTTTGCCTTTACAAACATTGCCGCCCATCAAAGCGGCACCAGCAGTTAAGCCGGCGGTTTTAATAAATTGCCTGCGTGATATATTCTTATTGTTATTAGCCATATTTGTTAATTTCTTCAAATTATAATATTCTTTACAAAACTCTACTCCGGCTTATCTCGATTATAATCAATCATCGTCGATTTCATTGTCTTGATGGTCTGTGTTATTGTCGATTGAGATAGTTGTTTTTTTATTGATGTTAAGAGCTTTTTCAATTTTTCCAAGCCTGGTTAAGATATCGTCCAGCTTCTTGTCCATTGATTCCAGCTTCCCGCTGACATCGTCAGTTAAATTAATCCTGCTTCTTTCGTTTGTTATCAGACGCTGGAGAATGCGTTCATAAGACTCTATGAATCGGGTTGTGTCGGTTTTGTGCTCTGGTAGTGTTATTTCCGGTCTGATCTCATAAGTTTTTTTATCTCGGCCTTCGATCGATGTCGAAGATGATAATAATACAATACAAACTGCCAGAACTGCTGTCGCTACGAACAATTTTTTTCCGCTATTTTTCATATTGTTTTCCTTTCACAAATTTTTTGTGGACTACAACTATATTATAGTAAAAAATCAGGGTTTTTGATAGGAAAGAATTGAAAAAAAACGTTTTTTGTGTTAGAACTGCTGATTATTTGAATATGAGCCTATATAATTAGGGGTTTCTATGGCTGTTAAGTTTGTTCTTGGCAGGAGTGGTACAGGCAAGAGTCGGCTTTGCATCGATGAAATAATCGATTCTCTATGTAAAGATGACCAGATGTGTCCTCTCATACTGCTTGTGCCGGAGCAGGCAACCTATCAGGCGGAAAAAGCAATTCTCTCCAGCGGAAAGGTATCGGGCTATAGCCGACTTGAGGTACTTTCTTTTGAAAGGCTTAAATTTAAGCTCATCGGCGAAAGGCTGCTGCCGGTATTGTCGACTAATGCCAGAGAGATGATACTGCATAAGATCATCCGGGAAAATGCTGACAATCTTAAGGTTTTCGGCTCATTAGCAAAAGGTGCGGGTCTAAGCGCCCAGACAGCAAATTTTATCAGCGAATTGCACAGATGTTCGAAGGAGCCTGAAGATGTTTACCATTTGACGGAAATGTTAAAAAACGATTCCGCTAATCAACTGACATACGCGAAGTTTAAAGATATCGGGCTTATATTTGAAAAATATCTTGGGTTTATCCAGGGCAGATTTGATGACCCGGATGTGCAGCTTCGCCAGGTTTGCAAAAAGGCCGCTGATGCAGATTTTATCAAAGGGGCAAAGATATGGGTGGATGGTTTTGCCGGTTTCAGTACGACCGAGTTGGCACTTCTTACAGAATTGCTGAAAGCGTCATCGCACTCGAAGATAGCACTTTGTCTGGATCCAGCCGCTGTCGATCTGAAGAATCAAAATGAGAACAGCCTGTTCTATCCTACAGAAAAAACCTACGCCCAGCTTATTGATACTGTTAAACAGGCGCATATTGAATTGGCTGAGCCTGTTATTCTTGCTAAGCCGAAAAGATTTGTTAAAGCTGAGTCCCTGGAAATAGTTGAAAAAAACCTGTTTAAATTTGGTTATAAATCGAATACCCAGGCGACGGGGATAAATATTATTTCCGCTGCCAACGTCAGGACAGAATCGGCATTTATTGCTAAAGAAATACTCAGGCTTGTAAAAGACCAGGGCTACAGGTATCGTGACATCGCGGTAATAGTTTCAGATATCGCGCAGTATCAGCATTATATCAGCGCTTATTTTACCGACTATGGGATACCGTTTTTTATTGACCATCGCAGGCTTTTGAATAAGCACGCTGCTATCGGTCTTTTGTGCAGTGCGTTTGAGGCAATTGTCTCGGCATTTGAAACTGAAGATGTGATTGCGTACTTAAAAAGTGAATTTTGCCCAGCCAGGAAAGATGATGTGAATTTGCTGGAGAATTATTGTTTAGCGTTTGGTGTTGGTGGCGGGGACTGGATAGCTAAACGGAACTGGGATTTTGCCGGGACTAAAAATAACTTTTTTGATAATACAAAAATTGATGCGATAAGAAAACAGTCTCTTAGTCCTTTGCTGAAACTTAAAGCTTCTTTGGTTGGCAATGGTGAGGGTAGGGTGACCAGTGTAGAGTTTACCAAAGCAGTTTTTGATTTTCTCGAAAGTCTTGGTGTTAGCGATAAAATTGCGGATTGGATACAACAGGCGAAGCAGCAGGGCGATTTCGGTCTGGCAGAAGAGCACAGGCAGTTTTATGATAAATTTGTTGATGTATTTGATGAACTGGTAGAAGTTTTCGGCAATGATTCCCTTGCCGCCAGAGATTATTTTTCGATTGTCAATTCTGCGTTTTCTCAGCTTAAGCTGGCTTTTATTCCGCCGACCGTTGACCAGGTATTAGTAGGTTCGATCGAGAGGAGCAGACATCCGGATCTAAGGGCGGTATTTTTGGCAGGTGCGACTCAGAAGCAATTCCCATCTGCTGTTTGTCGCGGTGGGATATTAACGGATAACGACAGGGGCCTTGCCGAGTCAAATAATTTTGAGCTGGAGGAAACCACTGGTCAAAGTCTGATTCAAAGGCAGTATCTGGCTTATATTGCTTTTACCCGTGCCTCGGAAAAACTTTACATCTGTTACCCCGCCTGCGATGAAAAGGGCAATGCTGAAGTGCCTTCGCAGTTTATCTCTGATGTCACCCGCCTTTTTGAATCTGTTGACCAGCGATTTGTCACTGAGGTGGATTTTGATCCTGCGTATATACATAACAAAATGCAGTTGGCGGATATGCTTTGCAGCGGGCTTGGTAAAGCGGTTTATGATACCGACCAGGACAGGCGGAAACAGTTGCAGGATTTGCTCGCGGGGGTAAAGCAGGATGACAGCCTTTGCGATGTCGGTTCTTTGGTGGATGAGTCTTTGGGATATAGGAACCAGGCATCTATTGAACCTGCTGCCGTGGAAAGGCTCCTGGGTAATGATCTGGCGATTTCAGCTACAAGGTTAGGCACTTTCGCGAATTGCAGGTATCGTTATTTTGCAAAGTACATACTCGGTTTGAAAGAGCGCAGCAGTTCTAAGATGAGGCCTTTGGAGTTGGGCAGTTTTTATCATGACGTGCTTGACAGGCTTATAAAAGAGATTATTAAACGCGGGCTTGATATTGCGACAATGAAAAAAGACCAGCTGATACAACTGCTTGATGAAGTTATCGAGGTTGCAGTATCAGAGGATTCCTTTATTTCTAATTTTAACGCTCAAAGTGAACACAATGCTTTTATTATCCGGCAAAGTCAGGAAACGCTTGAAGATTTCACCCTGGCGATGTCAGAGTTGATTTCAGCGGGTGATTTCAGGCCTGTAAAATCGGAGCTTAATTTTGGCAGAGATGAAATTGACTTTGAAATAGAGTTGCAAGCAGGTAGAAAGCTGAGCTTCAATGGTAAGATCGACAGGGTTGATGTTGCAGAAGTTGACGGCAAAACAATCGCTTTGGTATTTGATTATAAATCAAGCAGCAGGACTTTCGATTGGTCAAAGTTTTATAATGGTCTGGATGTTCAGATGCCCCTGTATCTTTTAGCGGTGAGAAAAGCCATCGGTAAAACACTCGGAATTGATGATGTGGCCGGCGCATTTTATCTGCCTGTAAAAGTAAGTTACAATAAAAGCTCTTTTGCTGAAGCGGATAAAAATAGCGATAAATTTTTCTATAAGCCTAAAGGCCTTTTTGATGGTCGATATGCTGATAAGATTGATAGAGACTGTAACAAAGGCAATAGCAAATATTACAGCTTTTTAATTACTAAAGATGGTAAGCCTTATGGCCGTTATGGGACTTCTTCTGCGGTTAAGGAAGATGATTTTGAACTGATGTTGCGGTTTACCGAAAAAAAGGTTGTTGCCCTTGGTAAGGATATTTTCACGGGCAAAATAGACATCAAACCCGGTCGTCTTAAAAAGAAGTCGCCTTGCAGCAATTGTGAATTTAAAGCTTTGTGCAGATTTGATTGGCAGATAAATGATTACAATAATCTAAAAGCTATCAAGGACAAAGCCCAGGCTGTTGAAGAAATGAGGGCGGTGCAATCATGAAAAATGCAAAGATGAATTGGACCGATGAGCAAAAGCTGGCAATTACGCACAGGGGCAGCAATGTTTTTGTCACCGCTTCTGCCGGTACTGGTAAAACAGCTGTGCTTTCAGGCAGGTGCTGCGATATTGTAAGCTCCAGCGAGCGATGCAGCGTGATAGATATGCTGGTGCTTACCTTTACCGATGCAGCAGCTGAACAGATGAGGTCGCGGATTGCCGATCAGATAAGAAAAAAATTATTAGCAACTGAGAAGGATAGTGACAGGGACAACCTGCGTAGTCAATTGATACTTTTGCAAGGCTCGGATATCAGCACGATACATGCTTTTTGCAAAAGACTGATAACCGATTATTTTTATAAGCTGGATATCGATCCGGGGTTCAGGTTGATAGATGAAGATGAGCAGAAGCTGTTAAAAGCTCAGATGCTTGAAAAGACGATAGACTGGGCATGGCAGCAGGAAAATTTAAAGACAGCATTTGAAGAGCTATTGAATCGCAGGCCTGTAATTTCAAGTGACGGCTTTTTAGGTAACATTATTAAGATAAGCGATTTTCTTGATGGTGTTGTTTCAAGAAAGAACTGGTATGAAAAGGCGGCTCTGCTGGCGCAGGCTAAGGGTGGAACACTTTTAGCGGACAGTAAAAAAGAAATGCTAAAAGCCAGGCTCGAAGATTTGATTGGCCGATTCGAACATATTAAAAAACTTTACCACAGCCAATTTCCCGATGGTGACTGGGCGGGGAAAATTGACGCAGCTTATGTTGGCGAATTGCAGATGGGGCTTGGGTATCTCCAGCAGGATGGTTTTGATAAATGTGTTAAGCTCATATCTGATCTTGCCGAGCAGAAAAGTGTCAGGGTGTATGCTGGAAATAATTGTGCTGTTAAAGAGACGATTCAAAAGCTTAAAGATGCTGCAACTAAGGATTTGAAGAGTATTGCATCTCTGGCGATATTGAGTGACAGGTATAGTCAGGTAGTAGCCGGTGCTGCCGATTTACAGACCAAGGTGATGATTGAACTGGTAAAGAGGTTTGATACCCTTTATGCCAGTGCTAAGCGTTCCGCCAATTGTCTGGATTTTTCTGACCTTGAGCATTATGGTTTAAAGCTTTTGGTTGAGAATGTTGACGCTGACAAGCTCCAGCCAACAGATGTTGCGTTGATGCTTCGGAAAAAATATAAACATATTTTCATCGATGAGTATCAGGATATCAATGGTGTTCAGCAGGCGATAATAGAGATGCTCTCAAGCGGCAACAATGTTTTTGTGGTTGGTGACGCCAAGCAGAGTATTTATGCTTTCAGAGGCTCTGAGCCTTCAATTTTCCTCAATAATCTAAAAAACGCATCCTTGGCAGAAACATCAGACAGGCGTGTGGACCTGGCGGTTAATTTTCGTTCGGTAAAGCCTGTACTTGATTTTGTTAATCAGGTTTTCTCTCGCATTATGAGTAGCGATATTTCACAGATCGATTATGATGAAAGCGCGATACTAAAGAAACTGGATTCTGAAAAAGAAATTCTGACCAGTCATTGTGCTGTTGAAATTAATTTGCTGGAAAAACCAGGCAGATCCAGCTCAACAGAAGACGAAAAGCAGCAGGAAGAAGCTAATGGGTCGGATGAAATGGCGGCCTCTGCTGACAGAGATTTTATCAGCAATTCTCAAACCCAGGCAGCAATGATCGCAAAGAGAATAAAGCAGATGGTTGGCGAAGATTCTGGTAAAGCAGAATTTCAGATATACGATGATAAGCTCAAGTCGAATAGGCCTATAAGATATGGTGACATTGCGATTTTGATGAGGAGTCCGTCTTCGTTGGCTGCTGAATATATAGAGATATTTAAACTTGCAGGGATCAATGTCAGCTCATCAGGAGCGGGTGGATATTTTGAAACGACCGAAATAACCGATTGCATATCTCTGCTGAAGGTGCTGGACAATCCCCGTCGCGATATCGAATTGACAGCAGTGTTGCGAAGCCCGTTTTTTAAGATAACCGATGAACAGCTTACCCTGATAAAGACATACGCCAAAGACAATGGCAAAATGAAAATGGATTTTTATGAAAGTACGTTGTTTTATATAAACAGCCAAAGTAACGACGAGCTGGTGGGCAGGCTTAAAGATGTTTTTGAGAAAATGTATCATTGGCGGATGATCGCAACAACCAAGGGTCTCGCGGATATGATCTGGCAGTTTTACCGTGACAGCGGCTACCTGGCTTTTGTCTCTGCACTTCCTAAGGGACCATCTCGCAGGGCAAATCTGCTCAAGCTGCACGATAAAGCCATTCAATTCGAAGGTTTTGTCAGCGGCGGTAATGTGGCATCGTTAAATCGATTTGTAGAGTTTATTGAAAAGATAAACGATGCAGGTCATGATTGGGCCTCCGCAGAAACTCAGGTGGCAGCCGATGACGCAGTAAGGATTCTTAGTATTCACAAAAGCAAAGGGCTGGAGTTTCCGGTCGTATTTCTCGCTGAAATGAATCATCAGTTTAACACTATGGACCAAAGGCAGGATTGTTTATATGACGGCAGTTTTGGTCTGGGACTTCGGGTGCTGGATTCTGAAAAGAAATCAAAATTTGATTCGGTAAATCGGGAAATAATCGAGAATAAGAAAAAGTCGTTATTGCTCGCAGAGGAGATGCGAGTCCTTTATGTGGCTTTGACCAGGGCAAAAGAAAAACTTGTTTTGTGCGGCTGCGCAGATAAAAAGCATTGCAGGGGGGTTTTGACTAATGGTGTTTTCTTTGACGGCGATACTATTGCCGGCTGGCAGCTTCGCAAATGCAATAATCCGCTGGACTGGATATTGTTTGGCCTGAGCGATGAGAAAAGTTTGCATAAAGCATTCGATACAGGTTTTGCCGGTCAGGTATCTGATAGTAAATTATTTGATTTGAATTTTTATAATCTTTCTGAAACACAAAAATTTGAAGATTATATCAATGAGCTTAAAACCAGTCATAAACAACCAACTGCTGAAACTCAAAACCAGTCAGCCAAAGTAAAATCTGCTTTGCTGGATAAGGTTAAAAGCTCTTTGCAATGGCAGTATGATTATCAGCACCTTTCTTTGGTGCCGGCGAAGTGTTCGGTAACCGCCCTTAGTCACAGCGATGACGAATTATCGAAGATGGATTATTCCAGGGCAGTCGCAAAGAAACCGTCGGCCTTATCCCACCGTGCATCTGTTGGCAAAACAGACCCCCTGGCGATCGGTTCAGCGGCGCATCTTTTGATCTCTAAAGCGGATTTGTCTGCTCCGGTGACATCGCAAGTCCTGCAAGAGCTTAAATGCGATCTGATCGGCAGCGGTAGTTTGTCTGCTGAAGTCGCGGAAAAGGTTAACATAGATTCGATAGTATCATTTTTTCAAGGCGATCTGGGCAAGGCAGTTTTTGAAAAGGGTAATGAGGTTTTGCGTGAGTGGCCTTTCTCACTGGCGGTTTCAGCGGGGCGGTGGCAGCAGGGCGTTATTGAGCTGCCTGGCAGAGATGAGCTGGACGATCTTATAGTCGTGCAGGGGATTATCGATATGCTCATAAAAACACCCAATGGGCCTATCATTATTGATTTTAAAACTGACCGGATAACCGCTGAACAGGTTGCTGAAAGAGGGCAGCTTTATCGAAATCAGCTCGATTTTTATTCCTTGGCTGCCGGAGCGATTTTAAAATCGAAAGTCAATTCAAAGTGGTTTTATTTTCTTGAGCCGGCGTGCAGTTATCAGCTCAAATAGCGGTTTAAGTGATGTATAGCTGTTCGTCAATTGTATAATTTAGTTATACTGATCCCAATTGAATTTTACCATTTATCCGCGGGTAAATATACCGATCCCAATTGAATTTTTCCGTTTATCCGCGGGTAAATAACTTAAAAATAACAAG
>CAYZEH010000094.1:0-9040 GCA_964477135.1 uncultured Pirellulales bacterium
AACTATCAGGTCTTTACCAGAAAAGAAAATCGTAATATCTCTTATTTTATAATCATCTTCAACACTCACCTGACTGATTTGTCCGATATTGATATTAGCTTCACCTAAAATATGACACAATTCTGCCAATTTGCCAGGCTTATCAAGAATTTTACACCTTAAGGTGAATATTTCAGAAGCTGAATATCTCTGTTGCCAGCTGGAACCGTTTATTTCGCACATAATTTACACATTGCTTTCCTGTTTTTAAAACACGATTTTTGAAATACTTCTGAATACGAACAAAACCGTAATTATACGCAAAAATACTTGCCTTGCTAACAAAAAATTTATATCTTTCTTGCCGACCTCAGCTAAAGGTTTTTAAAATGTGCAAAAATGCCTAAATAAAAAAGGCTGCTCCATTTGTGGAACAGCCCCATCTGAATTGCTGAAGATTATGCAGTTTTTATGCTTTTTGTCTTTTCATAAAGAATAATCCGCCAAGTCCCAAAAGAATAATCGTTGAAGGCTCCGGAACCATAATATCCTGTCCGACTGCGCTTGCTAATACTTTGGTGCTTATTGCTGGGCTGTAGCTAATAGGAACAGCCAACCCGTTAAGCAGATTATTAGCTGCCAAACTGACATTTGTATTATTTGCGATATAAAAATTACTTGTCGAATCTGTAACATCATAGCCGTATACGCCGTAGTCTTCACTAATAATTTCCCATATCGCAACTTGCAACGCCGCTGCAGCTACATTGCTTGAAACATTGTTATGCTCTGTTTCATATAAATAAGATGCTTTTAGAAGTGAATCTGATAGTGGTGCCAACTCAGTTACACCATAATCGCCAAGACTCTGCATTATGTCAACACAGTAGCCCATATAGTCCGCGCCGTCATAAGTGACGTCAAGCTCACCGGCTCGTAGTGTATAACCGCTGTAAGGCGAAGTACTGCTGAAGATTTTTACTATATCGTAAAAACCAAAACCATAATTACCGTTGTCATTGTTCCATGTCATCAGAGTCGCACTTGCTGCTGATGAAAAAACAAATACCAGAACTGCAATTGTGATAAATCTTCTCATTCTTAAACCCCCCATTAAATGAACCTATTTCAAACCCATTTTTTGATTACCTGTAAAAAACGTTGGAACTTACCAACGTCTAAGAAAATATAGAAATTAAAAGGCCTCTTGCCAAAAAAGTAGATTTTTAAATTCACTGATTTTACGGATGCCGCTGGATTGGTCCGGTAAACTTCCGCTTTTCCCTCACTATTTGCCGGATTTTCATAAAGAACATAAATTATTCGTGAGATTATAAAAAATAAGTACCTGCAAAAAGCCAGCTGTTATTTAATTTCCCCCTGATTTCTTACCCTCTATTTCTCCAATGTATATTTGCTTTCAAGTCGCTTGCTCAAGCTGTTTAATTTACAGCCCATGTAAATCAGGTAAATAAAATATACCGCCCACGATACCGCAAATGCTCCGATTAAATAATTCATCAATAACTCCAGCTAAGACCAATCTCAATTCAATTTCTCATTTAATTTTTCAATATCCGCCCGCATCCATATAAGCGTCGATGCCAGCATTATTGTCGCCAGTATCGCCAAACCCAATGCCGTACTTTGCCAGTTGCTGTCAAAGCTAAAGCTCGGTCTGTGTATGTCACGCATCAGCCTGGCGCTTATATAAACAAAAGGCACATCAACAAAAGCGATTATTCCGAACACCGCACAAAGATTCGCCTTATTTCCTTGCTCATTAAAACTCGATCTCAGTATCAAATAAGCCGCCGCCAGAAACCACAATATCGCAGAACTGATAAGTCTCATGCTTGGCGTCCACCAAAGTCCCCACTCAGCTTTGGCAAATATCATCCCCGTAATATTAAGCACCGTAGCAAAAACAAAAGCAACCTCCGCAGACGCTGCCCCAAGATAATCGAAAATAGGTTTTTTCTTTATAAGATACATGATTGAAAAAACGAATAATCCGCCAAAACAAACCAGCGAGCATATCGACGCCGGCACATGTATATAGACAATGTTGCGAACCACAGGCTCAATTGCGCCTTTAGTGTTCGCTATCACACCAGAAGCTATCATCAAAACAAAGCTTGTTATTAAAACTGTTACTCTCATCGATTTCTCCACTTATCCAACCGTAAATCCAAAAACCAGCCAGCACACAGTAACAAATATCGCGTCATAAGCAGCCATCATCCCCGCTATCTCACTAAAGCTTTGCCCAGCCGAAAACATCCCGCCGTCAGCCCCAGCCGAAAAGACCATCATCAACCCAGATATCGCAGGTATCATCATAGGCATTATCAAAGCCATTATAAGTATACTCAAAACCGAGCTCCTGCTCTTAATGCTCATCACAATACTGCCTAAAAGCGTCCCGACCGTCGATACCCCGATATTGACCAGAAGCAGAATGACAATCAACTTCAACAAATTTCCCGCGGGCGTCAAATTAAAACACACACAAACTACAGGCACCATAACGCAGTCAAAAATACAAAGCATAGTGACATTAAAAAGCAGCTTGCCGATATAAATATTACCCCTGTCAGCACTCGCCGACAAAAGCCCATCCATACACCCCTCATCGTGCTCAACCGCAAAACTTCTCTCACAGCACAGTATCGAAGAAAACACAACAGAGACCATAATAACCGCTGCCGCCATCGCCGATTCAACCCCGCTGCTCGTTAGTCTGAATATCCACGCAATGATAATACTAAGCACAACCATCGAAGCAAAAGTCTGCTTACTCCTAAGCTCGTTAATAATATCCTTCACAAAGATAGCTTTGATTATGTTTATACTATTGCTCAAATCTTTCCTTTCGCACTCGCCTGATAATCTTCACAAAATCTCTTAACATCATCATCGCCAATATCAGCTTCGGCTGAAAACTTTCCACCATCCAGCACCGCTATTTTCTCGCAGCACTTGCCAGCCAACTCAACATGGTGACTTGTCAAAACCAAAGCCCCTCCAGCTTTTTTGAATTTATTAATAATGTCAATAAACTTTTGCTTTGATTTACTATCAAGCCCGGTGAAAGGCTCATCCGCCAGTATTACTTTCGGTCTGTGCAAAACAGCCCGTCCGATAGCAAGCCTCTGTCTTGTCCCTCGTGACAGGCTGCTTACGACATCATAGCGAAACTTAGACAGATTCATCTCATCGATCACCTCTGTTACTCGCTCTTTTTTGTCACTCAAATTATAAATGTCCGCAAAGAACTTTAAATTTTCCTCAACCGTTAACTGTGGATATGTCATTGTCCCATGTGAAATAACCCCGATCATCGGCAACGCTTTCTCCGCCGATTTTTTTATATCCCATCCTCCAATTTTCACTGTCCCATCTTTCGCCTGCAAAATACCCGCCAATATCCGAAGCAAAGTAGTCTTGCCCGATGCATTACTGCCGTACACGCAAACCCCATCACCAGCCTTAACTTTAAAGCTGATCCCCCTAAGCACATCCTTATTGGCGAAACTCTTACTGATGTTTTTCGCTTCCAAAGCTGCGCTGTTATTTTTTTTCAGATTTTCCTCTGCCATCGCAGGCCTTAAAGACTTTTCTTCAATTTAGTTTTATATTTCGACTCACATCTTGTAATGATTTGCCTGGCCTTAAACTTACCGTCGGCTCCTATTACCCCTTCAACAACAACCTCTCTACCTGCCTGGAAATTCTTAGCAACTATTCCATCATACTTAACTTCAATAGAATCCTTTTGTCCCAAAAGTACAAACTCCATTTTGCCCCCAGCCGACTCTTTAACGATTGACCCATCTTTAACAACACCCGCAAGCCTTACAACCGAACCGATCTTAGGCTCCTGCAAAAACTCATCAACATCGCAGTAATAGGCCCACGAAGATTTTGCCGCCTGACCAACAAGGTACAATCCACCTGCCCCGATGATTATCACAGCAATAACAGCCTTTATTATTTTTCTTTTATTATTCATATTAACCTGTCAAATCCATAATACTTTGTCAATCTTACATTTTATATGCGAAACGCGTCCGGATTGCAATACGTTAAATCCACACTAAATTGCTTATAACTTATTAAGTAATGCAGATTTTTTTTAACGAGCGATTGTAATTTTCACGGACAGCAAGGAGTGTACCTGTCAGATTAAGTAGTGGCTGCTACAAATGAAGATTGCTGATACTCTTTTATCTGCTTGAAATACCAGGTGCAGAGGGTGTTTGGTGGTTTTTAGTCGTTTCGATGGGTCAATCAGAGAGCTTTCGGAGTCGTTCATTAAGTCGCTTTACTGCCTCGGCATTACGGTTTTGCGATGCTTTAAGGCGTTGGCTGGTATCAGCCAGTTGGTTTTGCAGCTTTTCTACTTCTGAGTTTGAGTTACTAAGCTGGCTCTGAGTATGCTCAAGTTCTTTATTAGAATTGGCCAACTGCTTTTCAAGAGCTTTTGCTTTTTGGCTGGTTTGCGCAAAATCATTACTTGCTTTCTGGACGTTTGCTTGTGCCTGGCTAAATCTTTCAATATGATTTTCACGCTCCATATACAGACCGAGGCAAATAAAAGAAATTGTAACAACAAATATCATTAAACATGCAACGGCAATTTGCCAAATGCGTTTTGATCTGACCTGTTCGGTTATAATTCCCAAAAGGATATCGCTATTGTGAACAATTTGCCCCAGATCCAAATCCTGTTCTTCATCCTTTTCGGCGGTAATTTCAGACATTAGCAAGTCGAAAGCCGATTCTTCAACAGATAAAATCTGTTGCTCTTCTTCCAAAACCATTTTGTCAGTATCTGTTTTCATCATGGCCCAACCCAGGAAACTGTAAGAGTTTGTGTTGCGATATAGTCGTCCGCATCAGCTACCTCATCATTGCGATTGCTTACTCTGACCCAAAGCGTTACATCCACATCATTGTCATCAGGTATGTGTGTCACATCTCCTTCGGTACCCGTTGTCAGGAAGACATCGTATAACTGCCACTCACTGCCCCCATCCTCACCTGTGCCAACGCCGGTTGTGCCGCCTACGCTGTCGAATGTCAGCTTGTACTCTGTAACAAGTGTATCAGTTACACAAGATAACTCTGCTTGCCCACTTGGGGTATTCTCAGCGGATATTTGTGCATCTCCACTTGTATACAAAGTGATAGTGGCACTGTCTTCACATGGTTGAGTCTGGCTGGTGATATTCGGCAGCGAAATAGAATCAAAATCTTCGGAAACCCAATACATCTCCGCACCCATAAGGACTGGCAGAGAAATCAGAGCCAATATCACAATAATAATATGGCAGCTTATTGTTCTCATTTACCAGTAACTCCAGATGAAGCTTTATACTTATAATTTTTCTTTTGTTCGGCAATCACAGGACGCATCTGTTCGTTTTTAACATCGAGCAGAGCGATCACCTCTTGTAGTGTCTCGCGTTCCTGAATTATATTTTCAGGATAAGTCAAAGCTACGCTATCAGTTTTGTGCAAAGTGGCGTATGGTTGATCCTGTGCTTCAAGCAAATCCATCGTTTCGGTTAGACACTGAATATCATGGTCATTGCTGTCTGTTTTTTGTTCATATTTATGTCGTACATCAAACAAGGTAGCCACATCACGCAGCTTTTCCACTTCCTCTACTTCGTCTATCAACTCATGGCGATTGGAAAGGGCGATTTCCCCTTCATTTATCAGTCTTGGGGTAATAAAAATCATTACTTCCTTTTTCACTGTAGCATCTTCTTTACTTTTGAAAAGACCACCCATAAGAGGAATTGAGCTAAACAGAGGAACACTTTTATGATTGGTGGTTTCCTGAGTCTCGATAAGCCCTCCTATAACAATTGCGTCACCTTCCTTTACCCTGACACAAGTATCAGCTTTACGACGTCGGATCACAGGAAGATCAGCACCGGAAATGCTGTTGTTACCTGACGAATTCCGCCTTGATGCCACATCGCTCACTTCGGTAAGAACATCAACAGTAATATAACCATCATCACCAATATGTGGTGTTATTTCCAGCAGCACACCGGACTTGATTACCTCAAGCTCAGTACGCAAAGAAGAACCGTAAATATCCGTAGCTATCGTGAAATACTCCTCCAATGATATATCTATCGTAGCTTTTTCACCGTTAAGGGTAGCTACTCTTGGTCGAGACCTTATACTGGCTCGCTTCTCAGCAACCAATGCACGAAGAGTCAAATTCAATCCGGTTAAATTGCTCGCTGCCACGCTTGCGTAACTTGCTAAACCTGTAAATCCTGCGGTGCCGCCTGCCATACCAAATGAGGTATGCGGGCCTGAATACGACCAGTCCAATCCTAATTCGTCACTGGTGTCCTCCCAAAGGTCTACAACAAGCACCTCCAGCATCACCTGCTCTCTTGGAACATCCAACTTGTGAATAACGTCCATAATATGTTTTGTAATATCCGGCAGTGCGTAGATTAAAATTTCGTTATCTCTTTCTCCGCTGGTTACATACTTCTGAAAAGATTTTGGCAGAGAGGTCTTAAGATGCTTTGCTGTTATATATTTCAGGTAAAGCCTCTTAGAAGTTGTTGTCTCCATGGCACTGGGGCATGTTGGATCGCCGCAACTAATGATATAGAACTTTTTGCTTCTTTGATAAATGAAAAGTCCCTGTCCTGCTATTAACTCACCAAGACATTCATCTAACGATTTACCCAGACCGGCATCAAGCGAAACAAGTGGATCAGGCAGATGCGGACAGGTAGCGATAATGACGCCGGTTTCTATTGATATGTCTCGAAAAATCTGCCCCAGCGGTACATCAACCCATACGTTATTGACCATTATAGTTTCATTAGAGTCAGCAACGCCACCTTCAAACTCGCCGGCAACGCCGGGATGGCAGAATATCACCAGCAGCAATGCAAATACTATCATTGCCGAAGTTTCACGTTGATTATGTTTGGTTGTTAATAATACCATAGTTATTTTTACTTGCTTGCTAAAGTTGGAATATTCTCACCTATTGTAACGCAGACTGGAATTTGGTGCTGTTCAATATTATTTTGCTCCTGAGTAGTTAAACCGGAACGTTCCGTTTCGACATGAATAGTCCAGTTGTACTGGCCCGGTTGAACATCACGGGGTATCTTGAGCAAGCAGGTTGTAAAACGCTGTGTATTGGGAGCAAGGGTGAAATCTGATGTCTTTAGTTCGAGCCAGTCATTGTGCGCTTTTTCGCCTTCAACCCTGCAATTAGTAACAATGGTGCCCGAACTCTGATTAAAAACCTGAAATTTTGTAGCAGTCAGTCGTCCGGGATTTAACTGTAATTTAATCTGTTTTGGTTCGATTTCCAGCGTTTGTGTGTCATCGTATACAAAATTCTCCGCCCATACATCGGCCATATCCTCACTTATCGAGAATTCCATATCTCTGGTCATCTTACGCCTGTACTTCGAGTCAGAAGCAAAAAATGCGCGAAGTTTGTATTGTCCTGCTGGTAATGGCTGTGCTATCACGCCCGTAAACCAGCGACTGTCGCCTGGCAACACCCGTCTTCGGCCTGCATGCAATGGAATAGTAGCTACTCTACGCCAGCCACCGGAATAAAGATAAGCTTTTCCTCTTGCCAGAAACGATACCAATCCATCATTTTTCAATTCCGCGTTAACTTCCAATACCTGATTTTTCTTGATTTCCTCAGAAGCCGTCTCTGACGCGTTTTTTTCAGTAAGATTATCGGTCGTATCAAACTCGGGTATGTTTACATTTGCCTCGATAACGCTTCCACGTTCGATATAGTTTCTTCGGGCAACGTGTATGAATATGCCAGAGGCTGTTCTAAGCTTAATCTGTACCCCTTTTTCGCTGTCTTTGGATTTACCCAACTCTACCATGGCTGCCGCCCAGTAATCACCATCGGCATCCATAGGGGCGGACACCTTGAGCTTTATCTCCCTGGATTCGCCTGGCTTAAGAACAATTTCCTCATCCCCAAAGCTAATCCAATCAACAGCGGATCTCGGGTGTTTATGTTCCGGCCCAAAGAGAAGTTTACCCTGCGGTGAGACTTTGAAATCAAGCAGGTTTACGTTGACACTGCAGGCAACGGTCTCAGGACTCCTGTTAGTGTTGCTTACTGTCAATGAGAAAGTTGTTATTTTGCCGGGTTTGACCTCGACCCACTGTTGCAGTGGACTGACCGCCATTCCTGAAAAAGCAACGTTCTGTAAAACAAAAAAGAACAAGGCCATTAACCCTGCTCTAATTCGGTTAGATATAGTTAAATTCCTTTTCATAATCTTTTCCTTTTATCTGATAATTACGTCTCTATCATAAAAATGAGTTTTAGCTCCTGTTACTAAAGGTAAACTCAATTAATTACTTGTCCAGGCAGCAGTAAGAGTTTGTGTCGCTTCGTAGACACCAGCATCGGCAACCTCATCAGCGTTATTGCTGGCCCTGGCCCACAATGTAATCTCAACGGCACCATCACCATCGAAGTGGGTTATTGCCGATCCTGCGCCGCTGATAAAATTATCGTGAGTTGCATAGACTGTATCAGTCCCACCGGTAGCAGTGGCACCGTCACCATCATAAGCTGCATAGTACTCTGTTATAAGGGTGTCGGAACCACCATCGTCGACATTATCCAACTGGGCTGCTATTGTGTTGTCGGCGGTGAGTGCGACATTACAGTTTAGCCATAATGTATATACCGCGCTGCCTTCCGGGACATCAGCTTTATCATCAATGAGAGCAAGGTCGATATCAGCGAAAGAAGCACCTTCCCACTCGCAAATCTGGTCGACAGTAACGTTTATGGTACATGTAGCTGCATCATCAGGTTCAGCAGCCAATGCTAATTCCACCGTAAAAGTAATTACTGCAATATAAATTGCACTTAACATTAGTAATTTAGTTAAACTATTCATAATTGAATCCGTTTCTTATTAAACACTATTTTTACAGCACGGTAATTCACGTGCCACGATTTCTTAATTCCAACCGCTATGTCGGCTTTATCACATATTTGCTTTACGAG
>CAYZEH010000094.1:9050-10349 GCA_964477135.1 uncultured Pirellulales bacterium
AATTTAGTTAAACTATTCATAATTGAATCCGTTTCCTATTTTAGTACTATTTTTACAGCACGATAGTTCCCGTACCACGGTTTTCTTGACTCCAACCGCGATGTCGGCTTTATCACATATTTGCTTTACGAGCACTTTTTTTTAAAAAACTGTATACCTGAGACGGCTATATTGGACTATATTTATGGGACGTTGTAATTTTCTAAGTCCTATATATTTTTAATATTCCTTTGTAATTATATGAGTTTTAACCCCTGGTTGTTAACTGTTCTTGACTTTACTACCTTGATTTTGATACAATGGCAGCATGATGAAAAGCGGCAGATTTTCAATAGTATTGCTGGTAGTATATGTTTTGTTATGTATGCCTGATTTGGTCTCGGCAGTTCCGCCATCTGCCGCCGCCGCATGTAAAATATCATGCACTGTCGCAAATATTGTTGAGTGGTCAGAACCATCTTTTCCGGGGATTGATCTCGGTAGCCTTACTGTCAAAAATAAACAAGCCATCGGCGAAACTACCCTTACGCTCTATACTAATGGCGATGTAACCATCACGGCAGATAATAGTAATACTGCGGAACTGTCATTTGGCCCATATACACTTCTGACCAAATATAAGTTGAAATATGATGGTTTCGCAGCAAAGCAGACGGGCAGCAGACCAACCGCATGGTGTTCCTTTGACACCTTTCTCAATAAAGGCACAAACATAGTACATATTCCCGCCGATGGGGCTGTCGAGGTTACTTTGTCAGTCAGAGCCTCAATAAAAAAAATACGCCCTGAGAATTCAGGTCAGTACAATGCCACCCAAACCCTTACGGTTTGTTGGAAGTCATAGACGAATTTTCTAAGACTTCAGTTTTCGTATAACCGCTAAGCCTTTTTGCAAACTTTTTAATCTTAGCTGCTGATTCCTCGGTTTTAGATGTGGCTGTGGTTATAATTTTACTGCGAACCAATTTCTCCCGGTCAGACTCGGATTTAATCGTAGCAATACCTCTGTTGCTTTTGCCTCTGAGTTTGCCTATCTGCTTCTCGAGTTCTTTTATTTTAATTTGCTCCTTAGCTATCATATCGTTGGCATCTACCTTCATTCTCACCATCTTTAGTCCTAATTCTGCCTTGATTTTTGATATCTCTTTAGTCTGAGCTTTTAATTTTTCTTGAGATTTTGTTTTAAGAGCTGATATATATTCACCAGCCTTGGTCTTTAACTTAGCCTCAACTTCAGCAGCTTTCTGTGCCTGGGCAGTCAGCTTCTCGTCAGATTCAGACTTGATTTTAGTTATACGC
>CAYZEH010000095.1:0-10015 GCA_964477135.1 uncultured Pirellulales bacterium
AATTGAATTTTTCCGTTTATCCGCGGGTAACTAACTTAAAAATAACAAGTTACGGATTTATTTGCGGAAATTTCTTACCCTGAAGGGTATAAATCTTATTCATACCTCAATATTTTCACAGGTCTGACCTTTGCTGCGATGATTGCCGGCAATAAAACACCCAAACAGGCAGCAACTGTCGCTGAAATAACTATAGGCATAACACAGTCCCAATCCATCTGGTTCGGAATTTTTGTAAACATATACACACTGCTTTTCCAGAGCTTAAGCCCAAGCGCCGAACTTACCCAGTGTTCTATGAAATTAACATTTTTCGTTATTATGTAACCGAACAAAACTCCAAAACAAGCACCGATAAATCCTACACAACCTCCAAAGCCGAGAAATACTCCCATTATGGTAGATGTCGATGCACCGCAACTTCTGATTATGCCGATATCTTTTCGCTTGGTTTCAACTATCATATAAAAGATGCAAAAGATCAAAACAACAACGCTGAAACTGACAGCGCTGAAAATAGCGAGTAATATCTGCATCTGCTTTCGAAATTCCGTCACTAAAGGCTCCTGCATCTGCCTTGATGTCTTAACAGAAACGAGCGAAGATCGATAATCACTCCAACCAAGCTCATTTTTTGCAAAACTCTTCCATAGTCCCGCTATCTGAGCCATCGCAGGCTCAATGTCACTGCCAGATTTTAGTTTTATCTGCACCTGGTCAGCTATGGGCTGATCGATATCGGGATATAATTTTTTCTGGAGTTTATCTATTGGCAAAAATACGAAATTTTTATCTATCTCATATGTGCCTGTAAAAAATATATCAGTTATGGTAAAGGCAATATTTCTTCTTTTAAACCTGTTTTTACCTTTCCTGGCGGCATCTTCTATCAAAACACCGGTAGTGAGTGCGACTTTTTTATCGATATTTTCTTTCAAAACCGCTTCGACATCATACTCGTCGGTAATCGGATCGGGGTCGTTAGTAACCGCAATACCAATAAAACCACCAAGAACATCTTCGTTGCCTGATGGATTGAAAGTCAACTGGTTTGAACTGCTCTTTTGCTTAAACAGACTTTGCTTTAAAGCAACCACCTTTGCTCTGCTTTGAATATCAATTCCCCATATTTCCACTGCCCTGACGTTGCCGCTTGCCAGACGCAGCAACCCCTGTGTGGTGATAACCGCAGTAGCAGCTTCTATGGATTTAATATCTTCGAGTTTTTTTAAAAGATGATCGTATTTTTCTATCTTCAACTCATCGGGAGCTGTTATAACAATATCGCCGATAGTATCAGACGCACTTGCCTCAAATGCGTTAATAAAGCCGGTAAAAAGACTGGATACTACTATCAGCAGCGCACAAGAGCAAGCGACCGCAGCAATGCTGAGCAGTACTATTTTTTTCCTACTTAGATATCGCAGCCAGATAACATATTTGAGCATTATATTCTCAATCCATTAATCACAAGAAGGCTTAAGAAGTGGGAATAGAATAACATCGCGTATTGTCGTCACAGACGTAAGCAGCATAACAAGCCTGTCAATACCAATACCAAGACCACCTGCCGGCGGCATACCGTATTTCAAAGCATTGATGAAATCCTCATCCATGGTTGCCATTGTCTCATCCTGACCACGCAACTGAATCCTGAAATTCTCCTCCTGGACAGCCGGGTCGTTGAGCTCGGTATAAGCGTTAGCAAGTTCCATCTTACCAATAAACAATTCAAATCGTTCCGCATAATCAGGATTGTCTTTTTTACGTTTTGTAAGAGGACAAAGCACAGCCGGATAATCTATCACGAATGTAGGATTGATGAGATTTTTCTCGACTGTTTCCTCAAAGACTTCGTTAATAACAACAGAATCATCCATTTGAGATTCGTTAAGCCCAAGAGCCGTTGCTTTTTTTCTTATAGCTGCGATGTCATCAATGCTGCATCCGCTATATTCTTTAAAAAGGTCGGCGTATTTAGCTCTTCGCCAAGGCCTGGTGTAGTCTATGGACATATCGCCAAATTCGACAGTATTACTATCACAATATTTTTCTACCAGCAGAGTGACAACCTCTTCTGTTATATCCATCATAACATTGTAATCAGCGTACGCCTGGTAAAGCTCTATCATAGTAAATTCAGGGTTGTGGCGCCTGCTAAGACCTTCGTTGCGGAAATTGCGGTTAATCTCAAAAACCTTTTCCATTCCGCCTACGAGCAGCCTCTTTAAGAACAACTCAGGAGCAATTCTCAAATAGAGATCCATATCAAGAGTATTATGATGCGTAGTGAAAGGCCTGGCAGCAGCACCACCGGCAATTGACTGCATCATAGGGGTCTCAACTTCAAGAAAACCTTTTTCAATTAAGTGCCGGCGGATAGTCGCTATCATCTGGCTTCTGTTCTTGAACCTGTCCATCACCTCCGGATTCGCCCAAAGGTCAACATATCTCTGGCGATATCGAAGGTCTACATCCGATAGGCCATGAAATTTTTCCGGGGGCTGTTTTAATGATTTAGATAGAAAAGTTACATTATCCGCCCATATCGTTATTTCACCAGTTCTTGTTTTTCCGACCTGACCTTGGGCGCCGATTATATCACCAAGCTCGAACAGCTTGACCAGTTCCCACTGCTCGGTGAGCAGCTTTTTGCTCAAACCTATCTGGATAGCTCCCTGGCTGTCGCGAAGTGTAAGAAAAATAAGCTTGCCAATATCTCTTAGAAGTACGATCCTGCCGGCGCATTTGCCACGCTGGGTTTCATCTCCATCAACAAACCTGTCTTTGACTGAAACTGAAGATTCAGTCTCATCATATCTGCTGCCGTAAGGGTCAATTCCTAATTGTTTAATACGCTCAAGGTGTTGTTGCCTTTGTTGTTCAAATTTATTTTCTTCTGCCAAATCAAGATCCTTCTTATTTTATTTTCCTTGTTTACTAACCGCAATGTAATTACCAGACTGTATAAGCTTGCTCTTTATAACAAGGACACCAATCGCCAACTGAGAATCCGCATCAAGTACATCTTTGATTAAATGTTTCTTTACAGGTATGTCTTTGTTATTGTGACCTTCTTTTACCAGCACATCATTATCGCGTCTGGCATCGAACATAGCTTTAAGCTCATTGCTTTTAAGCTCCACTTTAACATCTGGTGTAATGCCCCAGTCTTCCCTGCCTTTTTCTTCAACCTCTTGTTTACTTTCAACGCGCTGACCTGAAGGCAAATGATAATATGCCATTGTGTACTTAAGCTGAGCCATACCGCCATTAGAATATTGCGTTATCCCCTGCACAGAGCCTTTGCCGTAAGTTCTGGTACCTACAACAATCGCCCTTTTGTGTTTTTCATCCTGCAAAGCACCGGAAACAATCTCCGAAGCACTGGCAGAAGATGAATTCACAAGGATAGCCATTGGATAATCACGGTGAGTGTTCCTGCTATGAGCATAAGCACGAGAAGGTATGCCGAATCTTGGTTGAGTTCTTACAATCAGTCCATCAGATACAAACATATCAACTATCTCAACAGCACTTGTAAGCAATCCACCGCCATTGAACCGCAAATCAAGGATCATCCCTTTCAGGCCTTGGTTTTCAAGCTGATTAAGTACCGTTTCAAAATCATTCGCGGTTTTCTCAGTAAAACCAGTAATACGTATGTAGCCGATCTTGTTAATTTCATCAATAAAATAACGCCAACCACCAGTTTGCTTTCTTTGCCAACCCCTGATAGTGGCCACAACTATTCTGTCTCTGACTATAGTAATATCAAAATTTTCTACTTCACCAGCACGTTTTATTGTTAAAGTGACAGGTGTACCCTTAGGCCCTGTGATATTTTTTACCGCGCAGATCAGAGACATATCTTTCGTCTCAACACCGTCAACTTTCACTATTACATCCTGGGCATCAAGACCAGATTTATAAGCAGGCGTATCAGGCAAAAGTGATGATATCGTAAGCTGACCTTTCTGCCTGGATATCTCAACACCTATACCGGTAAAAGCATTGGTCATTATCTTATCAAAATCCTGAACCTGTCTGGGCCAGACTATAACTGTATGAGGATCAAGAGAACTAAGTGAAGCCTCGGCAAATTGGGATATCAAAATTTCTTTCGGCAACTTTGCCGTGGTTGAATTAAGAGCCAGTACCTTTTCAAAAATATCTATGAATTTTTCCTTATTGATTATAGGAAATTGTTCTATCTCGCTTTCTACCGATAACAGCGAATTTAACCAGACAGACAACAAATTGCTATCAGGCGGTATAAAAGAAGGGCTCTTAACAATTTTTGAGTTAGGATACTCATGTAAGATTTCATGCTCTGAGCCTGGTGTAAAAGATTTCTCAGCACTAACAGATTCAGCTAATTCGGGCGATACCTGTAATACTTCAGTGAGCAGCTCGCACCTTTTAATGGCTTTGACCGCCATTTTGTGGTAATCAACTGGCTTAACGTAATTAAAATTAAGTGCGTTTATCGCCTTTATGAAAACCTTCTTGTTTACCCCTTTGTAACGTTCTTTACTTGTCTCACATGGACTATCCTGAAAAGATGCGACAATATTGGCTTTTTCAAGAAGCTTTTCCGCGTAATCATCGTAAGATTTGTTATCTTCATCAATAACCACAAGCCAGTAATAGCAAACGGTATAAGCTTCAAGCCATTTACCCTGTGCTTCATACTCACTGGCAATATTTATAACCTTTTCAAACGTTCGCTTGACAAAAGGTCTCTCCAGCACTGCTTTTTTCTGCTCAGGGTCGGCATACTCACAGGCTTTATTGATTACCGCAAGAACCTTGTGAACATTATTAGGGTCGAAAATATAATTTGGATCGTTAACATCAAAAGACCCAACCTGGAATTCTTCCAGCTTTTCAATCTGCTCCTGATACGACTTTGCATAATTTTGACAACGACCTTTATTTATAGCTTCGTATTTTTCTATAATGTCAGAAAGCAAATCGCTCTTGGTATCCGGATTACTGCTGTTTTGCTTCAACAGCTGACGAGCTTCATCAAATTGACCTTTATATATAAGTGCGCACACATCGTCGACTATAGTGGGCTGAGCAGATATAATCAGGTCCTGGTCAGCGTTTGCGAATGCAAAACCCACCTGAATCGATAAAACCCCAATAATCATCAACAAGCTAAGTAAAATTGCTCTAAAACAGCCAAACAAGGTTTTTTTATTATCTAACATCAACGAAAAATTCCTTAATCACCTTCTATAATAATCTTTCTAATTTATTATACGAAAAATACCATCTCAATTCTTTCTTAAAGTTTTTTTTATACTTTTTAATAGTATAATAATCAAAAAGCTTATTTATAAACAAAAAAAACAATTTATGAAAGACTGAGATGGCAAAATGCCTGACCCAGCTCAAAAACCGGGTCAGACAGCCGTTTTTCCTGATATTACATACACTCAGAAGCTTTTCCAGCACAACCAAGTATGGCAAGCTTATGTTTAACCATATCCTTAATCGCTTCTCTTGCTGGTCCTAAGTACTTGCGAGGATCAAATTCTGCTGGTTTTTCAGCAAATACCTGCCTGATCTTAGCAGTCAAAGCCATTCGAAGGTCTGTATCAATGTTGATCTTACATACAGCCATTTTTGAAGCTTCTGTAATAGCATCTTCGGGTACACCCATAGCATCCGGCATGTCGCCGCCATACTTATTGATAAGGTCCTTGAATTCCTTCAAAACACTACTGCTGCCGTGCATTACAAGAGGATAACCAGGCAGCTTGTCTGAAATCGCCTTAATAACATGCAAGGCAAGCTTAGGTGCAACTTTGAACTTGAAAGCGCCATGGCTTGTCCCGCAAGCAACCGCCAGAGAATCACAACCGGTTTCCTGAATAAACTGAATAGCTTCTTCCGGATCTGTCAGGTGCTTGCTGACATCATCAGCACTGACACCGACAACATCTTCCTCGATGCCGCCAAGCTGACCAAGTTCAGCTTCAACAACAACAGCATGTTCATGAGCATACTCTACTACCTTTTTAGTGATAGCGATATTCTCTTCGAAAGGCTTGCTTGAAGCGTCGATCATAACAGAGGTAAAACCGTCATCAACACACTGTTTGCAGGTCTCGAATGTATCACCATGATCAAGGTGCATAGCAATTGGGATGTCCGGGTTCTGCTTAACCGCAACATCGATGATCGCTTTGAGATAATCTATATTAGCATAAGAACGAGCACCTCTGGAAATCTGGAGGATCAGTGGAGCTTTTTCTTCAGCAATTGCACTCATGATTCCCTGAGTAATTTCCATGTTGTTGACATTGAAAGCTCCTACTGCATAACCATTCTTGTAGGCCATTTCAAACATTTTTTTGGTATCAACCAAAGCCATTTTTTTTTCTCCTTTGCAAAAAACTTCAAAAAATATTCATTTATACTGATCCCAATTGAGTTTTATCATTTATCCGCGGGTAAATAACTTAAAAATAACAAGTTACGGATTTATTCGCGGACATTTACTACCCTTAAGGGTATGCTTTTCATTAATAGCCCGTCGGGCTTGTTATACCGGAATACCTTCTCTGACCCATCGACATTTCAGGAACACCCTGTGGCCAGATACTCAAAACTATCATCTGATCCTGCAGCGATTCGTCAGCACTGTAGGTAAATGAACAAAACATTCTATGATAACGTCTGATCAACGTTACTTCACTTCTTACACCTTTACCATAATCTAAGTCATATTGCTGCGAAAACGTTATAGTGTAACGAGGGTCAAAAACATATGTAATCGCAAATGTAAAAGCATTCGATCCCTTTTCATGGACATTATCAATAGGCGAAGTAATATAAACCCTTCTCAAATATCGACTTCCAATATAATAACTCATGTTAGGCCAAACCATTCGAGAATAGCCTATATTAAACTGCTGAACGACGCCGCTGTCAATATCATAATACATATCACTGAGAATCGCTGACGTATCACTTAGTCTCCAGATATAATCTGCGCCTACATAGTCACGTTTTGGTCCCCAGGTTTCGAACCTGCCAAATCGGTTTTCATTGAGGTCACCGTTATATATCTCAGGTGCAACCATAACTCTCATCGGAACAATGGTTCTGTTCCAGATAAACCTGTCCGGGCCTGATTGTTCAGGCCCTGCATCATCATCAACAAATGTAACGTCAATATTGAGCCTCATCCAGTCAACCGTCCGCTGGTTGTCGGCAGGACCTCTTTTGGTCTGCAAACGTTGTTTAATACCAAAATTAACCAAATGACGCTGCTTTACAACTGAATCACTTTCAGCAAAACCTACCACTGTAAGCTCAGGTCTGACAATATGTCGCAGCCCGTTCAAATCCCAAAGCCTTGATTTTACATTCGGATAAACTTTGTGGAACTGAGTACCTATCCTGATACCAGCTTCACCTATAAAGACCGCTTCAGAACCGAATCTGCCTGCGTTTTGGCCGTTAACTAAAGTCCTTCTGAAACCGCTTCGGTCATCAAAAGCAAAAGTGCCAGCAATAAATGGAACTATCTTGAACGGATCCGCTCTTAAAGGCATATCAAGCTCGGTGCGATTATATCCGAATGTAAAATGGTTCTCATCGATAAGTGTTCTGTTATCATTACCGATTCTCTGCCTTAATCTGCCCAACTCTGAATCGCTGTACATAGTAACCGTATCATCAAAAAGCGATTGACCGGTAAGATGGAACTCTGCTGACGGCAATTCTTCGAGCACATCTGCAAAATCATTCAGCCTTGGTTTAACCAAAAAAGATAACGCCCAGTTATCTTCTATACGCTTTAGATGCACATAGGTTTCTCTGTAATTTCCAACGCTGAATTCATTACGGTAGTAGCTCTCAATAAAATTTTTATCCGAAACATAACTGATACCAGTAGTCAACTGCCAATTGTAAGGCAAAAACTGCCTGTGCTGCCAATCCATCCTACCCCTGAATTTGCGATCATTGTCAATATTATCCCTGGTATCGTGCCTGCCAAGCTTATCTTTTCCGCTATCATTTATTACATAGCCAAGCAGTCTGCCGTAATAATCGTCTTTTTCATATTCAATTTCAGCACCTACACCAACACCTCTTTTGCTGAAATAATCAACTGCCAAAGTGCTGTCGGTACCTTCAGGCTCTTTCCAGCCCATCAAACGTGCCAGATACCAGCGTGTCTCGGCAGAAGTTCCCCATCTGCTGTTCTGTCCAAAACGGGCACTTTTCAAAGGCAGATCAGGTCTCTCCAGATCGCTCCTCAGATAAGGCCAATAAAAGATGGTTCGCTTGCCCATTTTCATACGAATGTCACGCATCTGGGCATCATAACTGCTGTCTTTTATTTCCTCATCAATTGTAGTGGTATCAGCAATGTAAACACTGGAAGCTTCTAAAGATACCTGAGGCTGATGGAACTCACTGGAAGTGATAACTACATTTTCAGCGGCAAACTGATTTTCAGATACCTGTCTGAGTTTATAAGCCCTTACGTAAATAGGAATACCACGCTTAGGGTCAAATGTCCTCATAACCGAATTGACAGCAATGGCTTTCTTCTGCCTGAAATCATAGTACATCTCATCGGTACGGATAATACGCTGACCTTCTGTGAGTATAACATCACCAGCCAGGTAAATTGCATCGATAGGCCCCGTGGCCAGTATATCTTCCTCGGATTCATTCTTTTCTACTTTCAAACCCTGTCCAGAGTAATAAATAACCGCTTTGTCAGCCTGCATTTCCAACAGGTTGCCCTTCTCATCACGTTTTTGAGAAAGGTAAAATCTCTGGGTGATAGTTGCGATATTCACACCGTCAGGTCCGACGATACTATCCATTTCCCATTTCTGGTCACCTACAGGAAATATTCTCACCGGATATCTGAATTCAGGCTCTTTGTCTTCCGGCTGAACTTTAACTGTTGGGCCGACAGGTTGAAACCCCTGCCCGTCAATAAATTGCTGTTCCGCTGCTGTCGCGTTTTCAACAACGAGTGAGCCTTTGCCGACTTTAGTTTTGCCGGCAACGCCGGAGCCAACTTTCCCCTGGTCTTCTTCTGTCCCCGCAATAAATACTTCTTCTCCGGGCGCAACGGCTGTCCCGGGCGCAACGGCTGTTGCTTCTGCGGTTTTTTTACCTTCAGCTACAAATTTATCTGCTTTAGGTTTTTTAGCCTTAGCAAGTTGGATTATTCCATCATCATCGACCGTGATATCTGAAAGTTTCGGGACAACCGCCTTTGATTGAACTACAAAATTCGGCCCCCAGGAAACAGATGCGTCAGCCTTTACCGCTCTTTTGTATAGACCGATCTGTCGAATATCAGCTTCTGCTCTCACGTCAGCAGTCACTAACACCTCACCGGTAATATTAAATTCCAATAAAACAGATTGGCCCTGGTCAATTACGACCTCTTTTATTGTAACGATCCTGGAACCTCTTAAGTGCTCTGACGAGACATTTCCTTCAAGATAAACCTTAGCTTTGTAATCGACACGCTGCCTTGCGCCGGATTCGGAAACAAAACTTTCCAGAAACACCACCGAATTATCACAAGTATATTGATTTCCACCGATAGCAAGATCAAAACCATCTTCAAATACAAGCTCATGACCAACAGTACTGCTCTGATAGCTCGTAAACTTACCAGCTATCATGTGGGCATCATTGCCGACAAACAGGCGAGCTTTTCCGCTATCAATAGCAAACAATGTTGAAATAAGCAGTAAAACTAATACTAATGTGATAGAAAATAGTTTTTTGCGCATAGCTTTATATTCCGTTATTTTTATGGTAGCTTATCTTTCCATAGAACACTTTTCGCAAATTATAGCTACTTACACATCCAAAGCCAGTAAAAAACCGCTTTAATAATACTGATAACTTGATTAATACTGATCTCAATTGAATTTTTTTGTTTATCCGCGGGTAAATAACTTAAAAATAAGAAGTTATGGATTTATTCGCGGAAATTTCTTACCCTGAAGGGTAT
>CAYZEH010000096.1:0-1935 GCA_964477135.1 uncultured Pirellulales bacterium
GTCATCCTGTTGTTTGTGTGAGTTGGTATGGTGCGGCGGCATTTTGCGATTATTATGGGTATAGTTTGCCTACGCAGTGGCAGTGGCAAGCGGTGGCAGATTATGACGGCAGTTATGTTTATGGTTGCGGCGTGAGTATAGATCCAAATAAAGCCAACTATGATTCTGCTAATCCGCTTGGTCTTAGTGGTTATCCTTATACGAGCCCGGTTAGTTATTATCCGGCTTATGGTTATGGTATCTGTGATATGGCTGGTGGTGTGTGGGAGTGGACGCAGACCGACAGCGTTCTTCGAGGCGGCAGCTGGGTTGTGAGTTGTACGGTTTCGCACGAGTTTAGTATCGATATGACTGACATGGTTTTTGATGTTGGTTTTCGTGTTTGTCGCAATGTGTCGGCTATATCGGTTCCTGATGTGGTTGATATGTCACAGGCTGATGCTGAGGCGGCGATAGAGGCGGTTGGTTTTGTGGTTGGTGTGGTGACAGAGGAGTATAGTTATACGGTTGCTGACGGCAATGTTGTGAGTCAGGATCCGTCAGCTGGCGAATTGCTTGAGGCTGAGGGAGTGGTTGATCTTGTTGTTTCGCTTGGCGGCGATCCTTCGGGGATAGTCTGGGTTGATATTAATGATCCTGGTGTTGCTGGGCATGAAAGTTTTGTTGGCGAAATGAGCAAATATGAGATTAGTAATGATCAGTATTGTGATTATCTTAATGCTGGGATAGCGACAGGTGAGATTATAATTGACTCAAATGTTGTTTATGGCGGAGTCGGAGGGGATTATGATGGCGAGGTTTGTTTTGATACTCGGGGGGCTGATCCTGAGAGTCAGATAGTTTACCTGGATGGTGAATTCAGTGTTGTTGATCGCGATGCCAATTCTATGGGCAATCATCCTGTTGTTTGTGTGAGCTGGTATGGGGCAAAGTTATTTTGTGGTCACTATGGTTACAGCTTGCCTACGGAATGGCAGTGGCAGGCGGTGGCTGACTATGACGACAGCTATACCTACGGCTGCGGGACAACAATTAATTCGAGCAAGGCAAATTATAACCAGACCAATCCACTTGGTCTTAGCAGTCCTCCTTATACGAGCCCGGTTGGGTATTATCCTTCTTATGGCTATGGGATGTGTGATATGGCGGGTAATGTGTGGGAATGGGTTGATAGCTGGTCTTCGAGCAGTCCGGGCAAGACTATTCTGTGCGGGGGGGGGTGGAACTACTACGACTATTATTGTGCGGTTTCGTATCGGTTCGACAAATATCCCGATGGTACGCTTGATTATGCAGGGTTTCGTGTATGTCGTTAAGTTTATTTGGGGTTGCTCTTGTGTTTTGGGTTTGGTATAATCTTCGAGATTAGCAGTTTTTTTGCGGCGAAAGGTCAGCTTAGATGAGAGTTATATTGACGGCAAAAGAGATTAAAAAGGCAATAGATGGTATTGCTGATGGTATAATTGCTGATCGAGAGGATGTGGGATTGGCAGTTATCGGGATTCGCAGCAGGGGAGAGGTTATTGCCGGTCGGCTTGCGGAGAAGCTTTCGGCTAAGCTTGGGGAGGATGTGCCTTGCGGAACGCTTGATATTACGCTTTATCGTGATGATCTTAATATGCCCCATCCGGGTTGTGCTCAGCCAGAGGTCAGGACTACGGAGATCGGGTTTGATATTGATGACAAAAATATAATTCTTGTTGATGATGTTTTGTTCACGGGCAGAAGTACGAGGGCAGCTTTGGATGCATTGATAGATCTTGGCAGGCCAAGAAAAATCAAACTTGCGGTTCTTGTTGACCGGAAGGGCAGGGAGTTTCCGATTCAGCCTGACTATACAGGTTTGAAGACGGATGTTGAGCCCGGAGAGTTTGTAGAGGTGAATCTTGTCGAGTCAGATGGTAAGGATGAGGTTATTGTTAATTAGAGACGAAA
>CAYZEH010000096.1:2035-6493 GCA_964477135.1 uncultured Pirellulales bacterium
TAGCTTATGATGGCATTACGAAAAAAGTCGAAAAAATTTGGGTGGAACAGGAAGCATCTTCTTGGGCTGCGTAATTTGACGGCGGAAGAGATTACGCATATTCTCGATACGGCTGAGGGGTTCGAGCAGATCAGTATGCGTTCTGTTAAGAAGGCACCGGTGCTGCGGGGCAAGGTTGTAGTGACATTGTTCTTTGAGGACAGTACGAGGACGCGGAACAGCTTTGTTTTGGCGGCGAGCAGGTTGAGTGCGGATGTTATCGAATTTACCAAGAAGACGAGCTCTGTCAGTAAGGGTGAGACGCTTTTGGATACTGCGAGGAATCTTGAGGCAATGGGGATCGATATTGTAATCGTTCGTCATGGCGCAGGCGGGGTGGCTAAGCTTTTGAGCAGGAGTATTGACGCTTGTGTTGTTAATGCAGGCGACGGGTATTGCGAGCATCCTACACAGGGATTGCTCGATGTTTATACGATACGAAAAATAAAGGGAACCTTGAAAGGGGTTAAGGTTGCGATAGTTGGTGATATTGCTCATTCGAGAGTTGCAAGAAGCAATATGTGGGCGATGACCAAGCTTGGGGCGGAGGTGACATTTGTCGGGCCTCCAACGCTTATGCCTTGCAATGTCGATAAGCTCCCTGTCAAGGTTAGTTATTCGCTCGATGATGTTATCGATAAGGTTGACGTTGTTAATATGCTGCGGATCCAGTTTGAAAGGCAGCAGAGCAATCCGTTTCCTTCGATAAGGGAATATTCGCACTATTTTGGTTTGACAGCTGAGAGGATGAAACGCGCCAAGAGTGATATAATCGTAATGCATCCGGGGCCTATTAACAGGGGGCTTGAGATCGAAAGTAAAATTGCTGACGGTAAGAACAGCGTGATCTTAGAGCAGGTTAAAAATGGTTTGGCGGTCAGGATGGCGGTGTTGTTCCTTGTGAATCAGGCGGCAGCGATGAGTGGTAAAAGATAAAATTATTCAGAAGTTTAAAATATGGCTAATGAACTGCTTATAAAAAATGGACATGTAATCGACCCGGCTAACGGGATTGACGGCAAGTGTGATGTTTTAATCTCTGATGGTCTGGTGAGTCAGGTGGGCAGGATCGATCCTGAGATTGCTGAGTCAGTTGAGAGGGTTATTGACGCTGATGGCAAGCTTGTGGTGCCTGGGCTTATTGATATGCATGTTCATTTCAGAGAGCCGGGCGATGAGGAAGAAGAGACTATTGCCAGTGGTTCAGCGGCAGCGGTTGCGGGCGGTTTTACGTCGGTAGTTTGTATGCCTAATACCAAGCCTACAATTCAAAGTGAGACGGATGTTGAATATGTTCACCGCAAAGGCAGACAGGCGAGGAAAACTCATGTTTATGTTATGGGCGCTATTACTCGCGGGCGGGCAGGTGTTGAGCTTGCGGAGATGGGTTTTATGTCAGAGGCTGGCGCGGTAGGTTTTACAGATGACGGTGACGGGGTGCAGGACCCATCGATAATGCTTCGGGCTTTGAAGTATGCTAAGATGTTTGATAAGGTTGTTTCTCAACACTGTCAGGATGACCATTATGTCGGCGGCGGGGTTATGAATGCCGGTTATAATTCTACGGTGCTTGGTTTGCCGGGGATTGATGGTTTAGCGGAAGAGGCAATGTTGTGGCGTGATATTCAGTTGGTTAAAAGAGCGGGTGTTCGTTATCATGCTCAGCATTTATCGACAGCGGCGTCGATTGAGATTATGAGGGCAGCGAAGAAAGAATCTTTGCCTGTAAGTTGCGAAGTTACTCCTCACCATCTTTTGCTGACTGAACAGTGTTGTGTTGATTATGACACTAACTATAAGGTGAATCCGCCTTTGCGGAGTGTTGAAGATATTGAGGCTTTGAAGCAGGCGATCGCTGATGGTGTTGTTGATGTGTTGGCAACGGATCATGCTCCTCATTTGCAGAGTGAGAAAGAGTTGGAATTTTTAGCGGCACCTTTCGGGATCGCAAGTCTCGAATGTGCGTTGAGCCTTTATATTAAAGCACTTATTGAGCCTGGGATCGTGGGCTGGAGTGAGTTGATACGGATGATGAGCAGTAATCCGGGGAGGATCATCGGGGTTGATAAAGGGACACTCAGCAAGTCTAAGCAGGGTGATGTCACTATCATTGACCCTGATTTTGAATATGTTATAGATGTGAATAAGTTCCGCTCCAAAAGTCGAAACTGTCCTTATCATGGCTGGGCTGTTAAGGGCAAAGTTGAGAAAACGATAGTCGGCGGTGAGATCAGGTATTCGGCGGATCATACCCTTTAGGGTAATAAATATTCGCGAATAAATCCATAACTTGTTATTTTTGAGTTATTTACCCGCGGATAAACAGAAAAATTCAACTGGGATTAGTACAGTATGCCGATAATTGTAGACGGTTATAATTTGTTGTGGGCTGTTCAAAAACTTCAGAACGATTCATCGATCAGCGATGTAGGTCTTTGCAAAATCCTTGGTGAATATTTCAGACTTATAGGTGACAAGGGTGAAATGATATTTGATGGGACAGGTCCGCCTGATAAGAGTTGTTTTCAAAATACCAGTAATATGGAGATTTTCTTTGTTGGTGTCAGAACTGATGCTGATACTGTGATCGAAGATAAAATATCAGTGAACAGTGCGCCGAAGAGGCTTACGGTGGTGAGTAGTGATAACAGACTTATTATGGCGGCGCGAAAAAGGAAGGCTGTTGCGGTTAAGTCTGAATTGTTCTGGAGCCAGGTAATAAAGCAATTGAGCAGAAAAAGAGGTATCCAGGAGCCTTCAGCTAAGCGAGGTGGTTTGAGTGAAACCGAAACGGATAGATGGCTTAATGAGTTTGGCTTTTAGATGCATTTATGAATTTGTGCGGGAAAAATTGGATGTTCAGATTTGTTTTTTCTGGAGATTTTGTGGGAAACTATAATAGTACAATCAGGTTTCTTTCTTATTTTAATATGAGAAGAGCTTTTTTGCTGTTCTTTTGTTTTGTTCTTTTGCCTCGGTGTTTTTCAGCGGAAATGAGCCGAGACCCGGGTTGTAAAGTGTTGGTTCTGAATTCATATCACAGGGGGTATTACTGGTCTGATAGTATTCTTGAGTCGATAGAAGCTGAGTTTGGAAAATCCGGTAGTGATGCGGTTCTTGTGGTTGAATATATGGATATGAAGTACAATGATGTGGAGGATGTCTATCCCATTTTGTATGAGCTTTACAAGTTGAAATTTGCTGATGTTAAATTCGAAGCAATCATTTCATGTGACAATTATGCTTTAGAGTTTCTTTTGCAGTATCGTGACAAGTTGTTTAAAGATGTTCCTATAGTATTTTGCGGCGTCAATGCTTTTAAAGAGTCGATGACAGCGGGTCAAAAGCAGATCACTGGTATAACCGAGGATCTCGATATTTACCGGAATTTTGATATGATTATTAGTCTTTATCCTGATGTTAAAGATATTGTGGTGATATGCGAAAACACGAATCCAATAGCTTATAGTGAAATTGTTTCGGCATTTCCCAAGTATCAGGATAAGTTGCATTTTACGGTTATCAAAGATGTAACGTTTGAAGAGTTGGTCAGGTCGTTACGGAGAATTGGCGATGATTCGGTTATATTTTTTGTAGGATTTTCAACAGATGTTACTGGCAATTATATACCGTTGGAGAAAAGTTACAGGATAATAGTGGATAATACTGAACGGCCCGTATTTTGTTTGTGGCGGTCCATAATCAGTTACGGTTTTCTTGGGGGGGTTGTTTGCGATTCGAGGCTTCAAGGTGAGATTGCGGCAAAGAGGGCGATCGAGATATTGTCAGGTAAGTCGCCGGATGATATGGCAATAATCAAAGAAGGATTTAATCAGCCTATGTTTGACTATAATGTTGTCAAACGCTTTAAAATACCATTTTCGAAATTGCCGACAGGTAGTATTTTGCTGAATGAGCCTGAGTCGTTTTATTATCGTTATAAGCCTTATATATGGCTGGTATCTATAGCTTTTATTATTTTATCTATTTCAACTTCTTTGCTCTTGATCAATGTTTTGAGACGTGTTTCGGCGGAAAAGGCATTGCGTGAAAGTCAGCGTTGTTTGCGAGCGATTATTGACAGTTCGGGTGACATGGCCTGGCTTAAGGATGAACAGGGGAGATTTATCGCGGTTAATGAGACATACGCTTATCTTTGCGGGCTTGATGTGGACGAAATTGTCGGCAAGAGGGATGAGGATTTATGGCCTAAGGGGATGGCAGAGAACTTTGTCGCCGATGACAAGAAGGTGATGGAGACCGGGGAGCGTTTGAGAGTTGAGGAGCTTATAGAGCTTAAGGATGGCAGGCGATTATGGCTTGAGAGTATTAAGAATCCGATCTTTGACGATAAGGGCAATTCTATAGGGACAAGCGGTATAAGTCGAGATATGACCGCTCATAAAAAAGCGGAGCAGG
>CAYZEH010000096.1:6593-8067 GCA_964477135.1 uncultured Pirellulales bacterium
CAGGACTTGCAGAGGGCGCGTGAGGAGCTTGAAAGGCGTGTTTTGGAGAGAACATCTCAGCTCGCGGAGGCAAATGAAAGCCTGCTTAGTGAGATTGAAATTCGTAAGAAGGCGGAAGAAATGCTTTTGTCTTCCCAATCGCAGTTGAGGTCTCTTGCTTGTGAGTTGTCTCTTGCTGAAGAGCGTTTGCGTCGTAAGATCGCAACTGATGTTCATGATAATATCGGGCAGAATCTTGCGATCTCGAAAATCAAGCTTGAAGCATTGCGTAAAAATATTGGCAGTGGTGATTTTTCAGACAATATAAGAGAAATACTTGAGTTGATTACTCAGACGATCTCGGTGACGAGGTCATTGACATTTGAGATAAGCCCTCCTGTTTTGTATGAGTTGGGTTTTGAATCTGCGATGGAATGGCTGGTGCGTAATGTTCGCAAGATGCATGGTTTTGATGCGGAATTTGAAAGTGACGGTCAGGATAAGCCTATGGATAATAATATTCGGGTATTGCTATTCCAGGCAGTGCGGGAATTACTGGTGAATATTGCAAAGCATGCGCAGGCTTCGATGGTGACAGTGATATCTGAAAGAGAAGATAATCAAATAAGGGTAAGGGTTATTGATGACGGTGTTGGTTTTGATGTTGAGCAGGTACGCGGTAAAGCTGAAAACTCTACAGGATTCGGATTGTTCAGTATACGTGAAAGGCTTGGTTTGGTTGGTGGTTCTGTTGAAATAGATTCTAAGCTGGGTGTTGGAACTAAGGTGATTTTGAAGGCGCCGCTTATTGAAGACGGCAGTTAATTATTTGGAGATAAAATGAGTATCCGGATTTTATTGGCAGATGATCATAAGATAACCAGAGAAGGTCTTCGTTCTTTGATCAGTAAGCAATCAGATATGGAAGTTGTGGCGGAGGCGGAAAACGGCAGGGATGCTGTTGGCTTAGCAAAAGAGTTAAGGCCTGATGTTATTATTATGGATGTGAGTATGCCTGATCTTAATGGTATTGAAGCTACGAAGCAGATACTTTCGGAATCCGAGAATGTCAAGGTTGTGGCTTTGTCTATGCATTCGGATAATCTTTTTGTTTCGGAGATGCTCAAAAGCGGAGCGAGCGGGTATATGTTAAAGGATTGTGCGTTTGAGGAACTCGACAGGGCGATCAGAGAGGTTGTTCGTGGGAATACTTATTTGAGTCCGATGATATCGGGGGTTGTTGTTGAGGATTATCTGCGTAAGTTAAACAAATCGGATTCAGGTGAATCAAGTATACTTAGTAATCGTGAAAGGGAGGTGCTTCAGCTTTTGGCAGAGGGTCAATCTACCAAGCAGATAGGTTTGAAGTTGTTTATTAGTGCAAAGACAGTTGAAACACACAGGCGTCAGATAATGAATAAGCTTGATATGTATACAGTTGCGGAATTGACGAAATATGCGATACGAAAAGGGCTGACTTCGTTGGATATTTAGA
>CAYZEH010000096.1:8167-10007 GCA_964477135.1 uncultured Pirellulales bacterium
CAAAGGTTTCATCTGGTTTTATAATTCTTGTTTTGCTTGGTTGTTTGAGCAATGTATTTGCAAGCAGTGACATCTGGAAGACTATCGTAGTTTCGCGGCAAAGTCAGGCAGAGGTGCTTGCTACGCGGGATTTGCAGAGGTATATCGGGCAGGTGACTGGGGTTGTGCCGAGGGTTATTGAGGCTGATGTCTGGAGGAATAGTCCTGTTGATGCGATATTGCTGGGTAGGGCTTTGGATCTGGATAAAGATTTTGATTTGGGGGAAGAAGGTTATTTTCTTGGTGACCAGAAGAAAAATTCAGTTGATATTATCGCAGCGGCAGGTGCTGCCGCGAGGGGAAATGTGAATGCTATTTATGGTTTGCTTAGGGAGGTTGGATTTGGTTTTTATCTTGGCGGTGAATCGCTGCCGGCGTCGTTGCCTGATAAGTTAGGTTCTGCTTCTATTCTTCGCAAGCCTATTTTTAAGATCAGGGGATCGTTGCCTTGGTATAATTTTTTCAATAGTCCGACGGCATGGGATGCTGTTGACCACAGAACTTTTGTAGATCAGCTGATCCGCTGCGGCGCTAATGCGGTGACATTTCACAGTTATAATTGTGAGCCTTTTACAGCTTACGAGGAAGACGGTAAAATGAGGTATGGTAATCGTATCCGCAGCAGTAAAAATGAGGATCGCTGGGGCGTTAACAAGGTGGCTGTTAGTGAATTTGGTTTTGGTACGGATAAACTTTTTGCTGGCGATGGTTTTGGTGCGATCAGTTCTTTGCTGGATATTGATGATGATGCAGCGATCAAGCTTGAGCAGAACATATTGCGTGATGCGATCGACTATGCTGCTAAGCGCGGGCTTTATACATCTTTGGGATTTGAGATATATGGCGACCCGACGGATCCGAATGTTCGGGATGAGTTTTTAAAACGTTTTAATTATGTTGTCGATAAGTATCCGAGTCTGGATTATATTTCATTGTGGCAGCGGGAAGGCCATGGAACGATGGGGTTTCCTAATACGTGGGCGCATATTAAGGATGATAGCTTTTTGAAGACTTATGCTATTTCCAGAAGGGATGTTTTTAAAAGAGCGGTTGAGGAAGCTAAGGGACATAAGGCAATGTTCCTTGATAATAAAGTTGGTAAGTTTGCCAGGGCGACTGAAGGCGCGAGGCTTGAGCAGTTTGGTATGCTGGCTTGTAATCAGCTTTTGAAACGGGTTGATGGGCCCGGTTTGATGATGGCAGGCTGGGGCGGTGACGGACATTTGATGATGGGTGCGTATTATCCGGGGTTGGATAAACTGCTGCCTAAGGATGTTGTGTTTTCTGCGTTGACTTATGAGAAGTCTTATGATGAATTGGCTGATGACAGGCACAGATGGCCTGTACCGTGGCTTGAGTGTGATGGGGATCAATGGCATCCACAGCCTGTGACAAATTGGCTGCAGTCGACGATGAGGGATATTAAAAAAGGCGGTAGTGACGGTTATTTGACTATTCATTGGCGAACGAGGGAAGTGGAGGAAAGTTTTTCAGCTTTGGTTGAGCAGGCGTGGAGGCCTGAGCTTAGCTATGAACAGTTTTATGATGAGCTGGCGGAGAAATATTATGGCAAGGCGATATCGAAAGAAATGGCGGTGCTTCATCGTGAGATGGATGTGATGGGGTATCGAATGATAGGAGGCAGGGGACAAAATGAGTGTGCGGTGTTTACATGGGGCCCTGCGATTGCTGAAAAGGTGGATAAGGTTAAAGGTTTTAGAAGCAGGGCTGCTGCGTTGATGGACAAGGCTGGGGCTGGCAGGGAAAGACTGCAATGGCTTATTAATCGGCTTGACTGGAT
>CAYZEH010000097.1:0-9909 GCA_964477135.1 uncultured Pirellulales bacterium
CGGTTTTTTTGCCGACATCGCCTACGCCTTTTACAGGTTTTATTATGATGGTTCCTAAGGAAGAAGTTATTGACCTTGATATTACGATAGAAGAAGCAATAAGATTTACAGTAAGCGGAGGTGTTATTACTCCAAGTATGAAGCTGGACGAAGGGCATGATGATGGAAAGGCTGAGGAGTTGGTCAGCCAGGAAGAATGAAATTATTATCTTAAAGATAAGGAGAGTTATGATACGTTTTATTATCAGCGGCAGACATATTGATCTAACGGAAGCATTAAAAACATATGCAGAAGAAAAAACTTCTAAGCTTCCTAAATATTTCGATAGTATAACCGAAATTGAGGTTATTATTGACGGCAGTGATGCGGGTAACCCGATAATTGAAATTATAGCCAGAGCGTCTAAGAACAAGCCTTTTATTGTTACAGAAACAAGTGACGATGCATATAAGTGCATAGATATCGCAGTACATAAGCTTGAACGTCAGATAAGAAAAAAGAAAGAGCAGCAACGAGATTCAAAGCATGTCGGTGGAGCAGATATTGTAGTTTGAATTCAGTTGGTTGTCTTTTTGGAAAGTTTTTTATTGGTTAAAGAAAAATAATTTGGAGAAAAAATGAAGCTTGCGGATTTTGTCTGTTTTAAAGCGTTGATCCCACAGTTGGAATCTATCACTCGAGATGGTGTAATAGCAGAACTTGTTAATGCGCTTGATGCGGGGGGTAAACTTGGGAAAGGTAATAGTGAAAAAATCATCAAGGCTGTGATAAAGAGGGAAAATGAGGCCTCGACGGGGATGGGTAAATCAGTAGCGGTGCCACATGTTAAAAGCAATGTTGTCAGCGATGTAGTAGCGGCTATCGGTATGAGTGAGGCTGGTGTTGATTTTTCTGCTTTAGATAAGCAGCCTGTTTATTCGGTTATGCTGCTTATCAGTCCTGTTGATGATCCTGATAAGCACCTTCAGGCTATGGAAAATCTATTTCAGCATTTGCAGACGGAAAAGTTTCGTAAGTTTTTAAGGCAGGCGAAAACGGTAGAAGCAATAGAAGACCTTATTCATGAAGCAGATGACAGTTCGACTTTATAATTGATTGTAAAATTTTCCTGGCTTAGAGGCAGTGGCGGTTGATTTAGAACAAAACAGGAGAAAAAGATTTGGATAGCGTGGTTTGCGAAATATCAGTTGAGATAAAGAATACTGATGGGTTGCATATGCGCCCTGCTATGATGTTTGTTGATATTGCAAGCCAATATGATTGTGATATAACGGTAAGCAATAACGAGACGAGCGTTGACGGCAAAAGTATAATGCAGATCAGTGTACTTGCAGCAACGTACGGTACTAAGCTTAAGATCAGAGCAGAAGGGATAGATTCAGAAAAGGCTGTCGAGTCTCTTCGTGAGCTTGTTGAAGATAAGATGTTCGATGAACCAGGGCCTGAAGAAAAATAACAGGAAGCGATAAGGTATTTGTAATGGAAATTAAAAAAGGTATAGCGGTATCTCCGGGTATATCTATTGCTAAATCGATAGTGATAGATTCAGAGGATTATCGTATACCATTTCGCAAGATCAATCCTTCGCAGCGTATGAAAGAAATCCAGCGAGTCAGGAATGCTTTTAAAGAAGCTATTGATGATCTGACGGCATTGCAGGACGATAATGTCAATCTTGAACACCGCAATATTAAGGATATATTTGCGGTTCACCTGCGTTTTTTGCATGACAGAAGCTTGCGTAAGCAGATAACAGACAGGATCAATTCTGAGCAGGTTACGGCTGAGTATGCAGTTTCTACGATTTTTCGCGATATTGCCGGGCAATTCACCAAGGTAAAAGATTCTTATATCAGCGAAAGAGCAGCGGACATTTATGACATCGAAAGACGTTTGCTTAAGCAGCTTCTCGGCAGGAAAAGAGAAACTATCGAAAAAGTTACCGAGGAAGTTGTTGTAGTTGCCAGGGAGCTTAGCCCAACACAGACGGCAGGTTTTAACAGAGCCTTTGTTAAAGGGCTCGCAACGGAGGTGGGCGGCAGGACAAGTCATACAGCTATTGTTGCGAGGTCTCTTGGTATACCTGCGGTTGTTGCGTTGGAGGGCGTAACAGAGTCACTTGAGGCTGGTGATCTTGTTATTATTGATGGCAACCGCGGGATAGTTATCATTAATCCGAATCAGGAGACTATTGATCAATACAAAGAGTATTCGGTTGAATTCCAAGAGCTTGAGCATAAGCTCGATACGATAAGGGAAAAGCCGGCAGTTACTCGTGATGGTATTAAAATAACTATGCTTGGCAATATTGAATTTCCAGATGAAGCTGAAATGGTTTTGGAGCGAGGCGGTGATGGTATCGGGCTTTATCGAACGGAGTTTTTGTATCTGAACAGTGCGACCGAACCTACGGAAGAAGATCATTACGAAGCTTATGCTCAGACGATAAAAGTGTTTAAACATCGACCTGTTATAATCAGGACGATGGATCTTGGAGCAGATAAATATACTCAAAGTAAACGGTTTGTTCGTGAGCCTAACCCGTCTTTGGGATTAAGGTCTATCCGTTTTTGTTTGCAGAATATAATGATGTTCAAGACGCAGCTTCATGCGATATTGCGTGCTTCTGTTCTCGGTGAAATTAAGGTAATGTTTCCTCTGATAACAAATCATCAGGAGTTGATGCAGGCTAAGATGATACTTCGTGATGTGATGGAAGATCTTGACGAAGAATCAATCCCTTATAATCCTAATATCGAAATTGGTATAATGATAGAGACACCATCGGCAGCTTTGATGGCGGCATCACTTGCGCGGGATTCAGATTTCTTTAGTATAGGTACAAATGATCTTACTCAATATACACTTGCAGTTGACAGAGCAAATGAGCTTGTTTCTACGCTTTATTCACCTGTGGATCCTGCGGTGTTAAGGCTTATCCGAACGATTATTCAGGATGCGTATCAGGCACAGATAGATCTGAGTATTTGCGGGGAGATGGCTTCGGAGCCTGAATATATCATGCTGCTTCTTGGTATGGGTGTCAGGAAAATATCAATAGCTCAGCCAATGATTCCGGAGATCAAGCAGATAATCCGTTCAGTGACGATGGATGGTTGCAATAAAGTTGCAAGGAAAATTTTGACAATGCATTCAGAAAGGCATATATCGAGTTATCTGCGTAACGCTACTCGTAAAATATTGCCGGAGATTTTTTAGTTTTATAGCTGCTTTTTTGAGTTCTTAGTGAAATGACTGCGGAGTTATTCATGTCTTAGCGATTCGATCGGGTCCATGTTTGCTGCCCTCCAGGCAGGGTAGAGGCCGAAGGTTATTCCGGTTGCTCCGGATATGCCGAAAGAGAGCAGAATCGACCACGTCGTTATGATGGTAGGCATGTTGCCGAAACGAGTTACTAAAAATGGTATCAGTGCTCCGACAGCGATTCCTATCAGACCACCGATGAGAGTCAGCAGGACGGTTTCAGTAAGGAACTGAAATATGATGTCTTTTTTCTTAGCACCAAGAGCACGTCTTATTCCTATTTCTCTTGTTCTTTCACTGACACTTGCAAGCATAATATTCATGATCCCTATACCTCCAACGAGCAGTGAAATAGCGGCGATTGAGCCGAGGACTATGTTGAATATACGTTTTGACTGGGCAGCCTGTTTTAAAAGTTCTAAGGGCACTATAATATCATAATCTTTTTCTTTGTGACGTTTTTCAATCAGATTTTGTAGAACGTTTCTGATAGGTATTATCTGCTCCATTGATTGCACTTTAATGGTTATTTTTTGCAGCTCAACTCTTTCTCTGCTTGATGTTCCGCCATCAAAGCTGGCTTTAAATTCAGTGAATCGGATTTTGGCAGTGCTTACGGGTATATAGACATATCCTATTGCCTGATCGGAAGTTTCAAAATTTGAACCTCCAAAAGAATTTGAATGATTGTTTTGGGCGATTGACGAAGATATTCCCATAACCCGATAGTAGTTTCCATGTATTTTTATGTTCTGTCCCATTGGGTCGTCAAAAAGAAAAAGGTCCCTTGCTGTCTTTTCATCGATAACACAAACATTTAGTTTATATTCTACATCGATGCTTGTCAGGAATCTGCCGCGAACTATTGATATTGGTGAGATTTCAGTGTACCACGGTATGGTTCCAATAAGTTTTATGGGCAAATTTCGATTAAGATATCTTGCCTGCTGGTCTAATTGTCTGATAGGGACTGCGACTTCGATATTTGGTATAGAATTTCTTATAGCTTCAGCATCTGAGTATGTTAGACCGTAGCTTACTACGGTGTCTCCTGAACCCGAATCTGTTTGTTTTTTTGGTGGTTTTACTGTTTCGATAATGATATTGCTGGAACCTAACCTTGCGATAGCTTCCTGCGTTTGTCTGCTTGCCCCTTCTCCAATAGCGAGCATGGCGATAACGGAGCATACGCCGAAAATGATGCCGAGAGTTGTAAGTGTAGACCTCAACTTGTGCATCCACAGGCTTTTGATGCCGAGCTTAATCGTTCTTTTTAATCCAAACCATTGCATATTCGTTATCTTTTATTAATATCCTCTTTGTCAATTTCACCATCAAGCAGATGTATTGTACGTTCTGAGAGTTTTGCGATTCTGTCATCATGGGTTATTACTATCAGGGTTTTTCCTTTTTCATGGAGATTGTCGAGTATTTCGAGTATTTCATATCCACTTTTTGAGTCGAGATTTCCAGTAGGTTCGTCGGCGAGTAATACAACAGGGTCGTTTGCGAGTGCTCTTGCGATAGCAACTCGCTGTTGTTGACCGCCGCTAAGTTCCGAAGGTTTGTGTTTCAGTCTATCACTTAATCCTACTATCTCAGCAAGTTCTTCGGCTCTTTCTTTGCTTAGTGTTTCAGACATTCCCTGGTAGTACATAGGTACTTCTATGTTTTCTATGATATTCAGCTGGGCGATGAGGTTGTATGACTGGAAAATGAACCCTATTTTTTTGCCTCTTATTTTCGAGAGAAGGTCGTCTTCAAGGGTAGCTATATCCTGCCCATCTAAAAAATACTGCCCTTTAGTTGGAGTGTCGAGACAGCCGAGGAGATTCAGCAGAGTTGATTTTCCAGAGCCACTGGGCCCCATGATGGTGATATACTCACCTCTGTTAACGGTAAGATCCAGGTTTTTGAGTGCGTCTAATCGCACATCTCCTATCTGGAAAGTTTTAGTCATATTTTTTATTGAAACGATGGGCATTTATTATCTTTCCTGTTTAGGTCTTCTTGCTGCTTTATCTGATCTTCCTTCTGCTTCGCCTGGCTTTCCTGCTGCTTTATCTGACTTTCCTTCGGCCTCGCCTGGTTTCCTCTTAGTTCTGTTCGTAGTTTTTTCCTGTGCGTTGGCCTTTAATTTAGATTCAGAAATTCGTGGCGGATTTAATATAACAACATCACCAGCATGTACTTCTTTGGTTATTTCAACAAAGCTGTCGTTAAATTGACCAGTTTCAACATTTCGCATAACAGGTTTGCCATTTTCAAGAACGAAGCATATCTTTTGACCTTGATGATTAATTACAGCCTGAATAGGTACGCTGACCACGTTTTTAAGTTCTTTTATTATAACTTCGACTTTGCCGGTCATACCGGTTTTTAGAGATTCGTTTAAGCCTATAATTTTAACATCGGTCGAATATACTTTTAAGTCAGGATTAAGCCAGTTTTCCGGGTCCGCAAGTGGAGACTTTTTTATAACCTCTCCAGTAAATTTTTCATCGGGGAAAGCAGCAATAGTAATTAAAGTTTTTTGACCGGGTACTATTTTGTCAATCCATGTTTCATGTACTTTTATTTCAACTTTCATCACAGTCGGGTCTGGTATAGAAATTATTTTTTGCCTTTCTCTGACTTCGCCACCAATTTCGATTGGTCTGTGCTGCCGGAGCCAGCGGTCTGTACTTGAAGAATAGACGACTTGTCCCGGTGCCGGTGCTATTATGGTGCAGGCTTTGTATTGATATTTTAGTTTTTCAAGGCGTTCTTTTTGAAGTTTGTATGTAGCGTCATTGCTTCCCAGCTGCGCCTGTGCCTGCGCAAGTTTTGACCTGGCAAGGGATTTTGTTCTGTCAAGTTCACGTTTTGATTCCATATAATCGCTATAAAGTTTTTGCGCTTCTTTTGGGAACTCATAATCTACAAAAAGCTCTTTTGCTGTTATAGATTTATTACGTAAGATATTTTTTTGTTCTTTGTCGAGCCTGTCGGCTTCTTTCTTGTTTAGTGAGATATATTCTTTTTCGAAAAGTTTTACTGTCCAGTCATAAGTTGATTTTGCAAGTTCAAGATTTTGTTCTTTAAGATATATATCGCCATCAAGATCCCTGATTCTTTGGAGAGCTTCACCGCCAAGATTGGGGTCATCAAGGATATTTTTAAGAGCATTTTGATCTTCAAGGATGTTTTTTTTGCCTTCAACTATTTTATTTGCGATTGTTTCTCCGAGATATTTCTGGAAATCCATTAAAGAAAATCTCACATTCAGTTCTCCAGCCTGGATATCACTGCTGTTTTGTTTTACCTGGATGTCGAGGGATTCCTTTGCTTCTGTGAGCGACGCATCTGCTTTTAAATATGTTATTTCCTGTTGTGTAAGTCTTTCCTTGATGTCAGCGGAATCGAGTTCAACGAGTACCTTTTTGTTCTCTACATCTTCTTTGGTAATTTCATAACCTTCATCAACAATGCTTATGATGGTAGTTCGACCTTCAACTTCGGATTTGAGGTCTGTGGAGTTGAGTGCTTTTATGTCGCCGCTTTCAGTTACGCTGATAGTAAGGTCACCTTTTTTTGCAATATATGTAATATAGTTGCCGGCAGAAACGGCACTTGTAGTTAAGCTTTTTTTAAATAAGAAGTAACCACCTATTGAGGCAATAATTATTAAGATTACTATCCAATGTAATAATTTTTTTCTTTTAGTTTTATTCTGTTTTTTGTTTAAATCTTCAACCATTATTTTATCCTGAAAATAATTATTTTGTCCACATACCGTCCGGTTTGACTTGCAATACTCCTATGTCTCTGAAAAAGTTTAATTTTTCGATTGAATGGTCAACTAAAGCAGCGACCAGGGAGTTTTGGGCTACCAAGAGGTCATCCTGGGCATCGAGATAGTCCCTTGTTTGTGCTCTTCCTGCGTCCAGCATCAAAGATGTACTCTCAACACGTTTTTCCGCGAGCTTGAGGCTGACCTGTTGTATTTTATATCTTTCCGCAGATTCAATCAGTTTTCGATAAGCCTGCCTGACCTGCAGCTTTACCTCGTCCATTTCATTTTCGTAGTCACGTTGATATTGCTCTAAAGCAATAATCGCCTCGCGATAGGCATTTCGTTCAGATTTTCTGTCGAAGGGCAGGTCCACTTCGACCCCCATGTAATAACTTCCATCCTGGAACTGGATTTTCCCAAAATCTGTTTTGCCTTTTGAGGGAGCACGCATTCCTCCGATAAGATTAAGATCAGCTTCGAGGTTGTTTATAGCGACGATAATCTTTCTTGCGGCATCGTCAATTTTATCTTTTTTATTTGCCAGGTCAAGTCTGTTCGTAAGGCTGGTATCAATGGCATCTCGGAGAGAGTACTGAGGCTTAGAGACTTTTTCTGTTCTTAGAGTACTTAGTTCGTTAGGGTCAAGGACTATTTCGGTTGTAGTTGGTATAGTCAGTCTTATCTTAAATTCATCAAGAATCTGTTGAAATTGTCGCTGTGCACTTATGTATCTGTCTCTGGCGTTTAGTTTATTCTGCTCGGCCTGATCGACCTCAAAGCTGTCACGTATGCCTGCTTTTGCTTCCATTTCAAGACGTAATTGGGACTGCGAAACACTTTCAAAATTATTTTTTTCGTTGAGAACTTTGTTTTCCTGCTGAAGTATTTTGTAATAGTCATAGATGATAGATACTACAAATGTTTTTCTATAACGGTTGAAAGTGCGTATCTGGTAGAGAACGTTTCTTTCTGCCTGTGTAAGGTTTTCCTGTGCGACTTTTCTACCGGCACCTCTCAACAGCGGTTGGGTAATGGAAGCACTTAATACCGAACCGAGGGAAGTCCTTGGACTGCCCGTCAGGAATCTTGTCCAGTCGAGAGCAATATTCGTACTGATAACGGCACCGGAGGCGAGCATCTGGTTAAAACCTATGCCGGTATTGGTGTATAGAGATTCATCGGCAGGATCATGTTCATATCCTGAATCTATAGTGGCGAACCATTTTCTTGCGAAGTCGTGTCTTCGGAGAGTAAGGTCGAGCGCTCTGAGGTAAAGATATTCTTTTTGTTCCTGATAATTGCGGTTATTTGCTGTCGCTATTTCGACAGCTTTGGCGAGTGAAATCGGATTTGGAAGATCTGATGTATCATAGGGTTTGATACCAAGGTCGGGGTTATTTGCGTCTTTTATGACGTAGTTTGCTTTTTGACCGAAGTTGTCTTTCCACTTTTTGTCTATAATTTTATAGACTTCCTCGTCAGCTTCGAGTTTGTATTGGTCGGGTGTTTTGCAGCCGGGTAACAGACATAAAAATACCATGGCCGACATCACGGCTTGGTGGAATTTCCTTAGCAATCGCTCTTTTTGCATACAGCATCACCCCAAACTATCGTTCCCTACCTAATAAGGTCCTCCGTGTACCTAAGCTCATCTATTATCATATCTATTATAATAGATATAGACGTTTATAAAAAGATAATTATTGCATGATAACGATAAAAACCTCTAAAAATTAAAGATTAAGGCGGTAATCGCTACAATCGTTTTATCCGCTATCTTTGATTTTATTTTTATATTTAATACAGAACAAAGTTTTTTTTGTTCGCGTATAATTCAATTAAACTTATAATTATCTTAGTTTTTTTTATTTCAGGGGCAATTATTGTTATGTCAAGGTTTATAAGTCGCAGGAAATTCATCAAATCATCTTCAGCATTCGGATTATTTAGTATTTTGCCCGCTTGCATTTTGGTAAAGCCGGGGCGGGCTGCTCCCAGCGATAAGCTGAATATTGCAGCGATTGGATACGGTGGTAAGGGGCCTTCTAATATAAAACGGATGGAGAGCGAAAATATTTTTGCTATTTGTGATGTTGATTCGAACCATTTGGCTAATGGTTTGAAAGCGTATCCTTCTGCTAAGGGATATTCGGATTATCGAAAGCTCTTCGATAATGAAAAGAGTATTGACGCTGTGATGATAGCGACTCCTGATAATAGTCATGCGGTAATAACAATGGCGGCATTGGAACGGGGTAAAGCTGTTTATTGCGAGAAGCCTTTGACACACGATGTTTATGAAGCCAGGAAAGTTGCTTTAGCGTCCAAGAAAGCGGGTGTTGCAACTCAGATGGGCAACCAGGGCATGGCGAGCGAAAAGTTGCGGATTATGCGTGAAATTTTTGAGGATGGTGCTATAGGTGATGTTCATGAGGTTGTTTACTGGACGGACAGACCTGTTTGGCCACAAGGGATGCTTAAACCTGAAAAGAGCGAATTACCTCCTCCTTATCTGAATTGGAATCTATGGCAAGGGCCTGCAATGGATCGGCCTTACCATCCGTCATATTTGCATTTTGTCTGGCGAGGTTGGCAGGACTTTGGTACGGGGACGATGGGTGACATAGGTGGGCATCTTTTTGGCAGTCTTTTTTATATACTCGGTTTACGTCCCCCGGAATATGTTGAGGGGACATCATCTCATTTTAGCAGCGGTTGGAGAGCTGTTGCTAATACAGATTCCTATCCGCGGGCAAGTGTAGTTCGATGGCATTTTCCAGCTGTTGGAAATAAACCAGGAATAAAACTTACCTGGTATGACGGCGGGCTGAAACCTGAAAGACCTGAACTTCTGGAAGCGAGTAGAAAA
>CAYZEH010000098.1:0-9589 GCA_964477135.1 uncultured Pirellulales bacterium
GAGGAAGACCCTGCGACAGGTCGCGGGGCTAATCTCAGGGGGATTCAATATTTTATTTTTGGGGATGAGTTTTTGAAAAGGCTTGATTTTGAGAATCTCTGCGAGTTTTAATTAGCTGACTGTTATTGTATTTCGTCCTTGTTTTTTGCTTTTGTACATCAAGTTATCAGCTCTTTCGATCAGGCTTGTGGGAGTATCGTAATCGACAGCTATTGTAGCGCCGATTGAAACAGTTACGGATACTTTTTCCTTATCTGAGGTCAGGTATGACTGTTCCACAAGAAGTTTCAACTTTTGAGCTATCCTGTAGAGGTTGTCGGCATCTGTATTTACTATTATAGCAATAAATTCTTCTCCTCCCCATCTCGCTATTTTATCGAATGAACGTGTAGCTTCGGAAACAGTAGAAGTAACCATTTTCAGTATTTTGTCTCCGGTCTGGTGTCCGTAACTATCATTAACTTTTTTGAAATGGTCGATGTCAAAAAACAGCACGCCGAAAGGCCAATTGTATCTTGAAAGTTGATTAAAGCTTTCTTTCAGACATATTTCGGCAAATCGTCGGTTGCCGATGTTTGTAAGAGGATCTATGAGTGATAAATGGCGTAAATGCTCAAGTTCTTTTTGCAGTTCAGGAGTAGTTTGTTTGTTTCTGAATATTTCCACAGCTCCGGTAACACATCCATTATTATCATAGATTGGTGATGTCCTTACAGATACGCAAACCCTTTGGCCGTCTTTATGGTGCAGGTAAACTTCATCAACTTCAACTGTTTTGCTTGTCTGTATTGATTTATAAGCAGGGCACAGGCTACTGTCACACAGTGGTGTACCGTCTTTGCTGACATGAGTAAGTATATTGTCCTGGCATCTTGATCCGGTAACTTCTTCCCTTTTGAAGCCGGTAATTTTTTCCGCTGCTTTGTTCCAGTATGTTATAACTCTGTCATTATCAAGAAAGTATATCCCATCGCCCACGTTATTGATGATATCGTTGTAGAAGCTATTTTCATTATTCATTCAGAATAGTCTTTCAAATAATATTGCGCTAAGTACCCACTCGGAATATCGTCTTTTTGTTTCCGGTACTGAATCCCAATGTACAGATTTCTATGTGAAAAAATTTGCATTTGGGCCTGCTGCGCAACAATTTTCGAATCCGGCTGCAATGTCCGATAATTGCTCAGGTAAGACGGATCAACTTCATATTGTTATTGAATTGCAGCGTTGATTTTCGATGGTCTAAATGCAATCGATGTCTGAATTGAGTAAGGGCAGGTACAGCCTGAACTCGACTCTGGTATCAGTATCATACCGCCTGCAGGAATTATATTTATCCAACAGCCTGGTCTTGTTACATGTGTTAATTTATAATGCTCACCGTTGGGGCTTGTATCATACATCCAGGGCTGAAAACCTCTCCAGAACAAACATGTAGCTGATGCGGTTATACCTCCACAGCCATGACCTTGACGGTCAAATTTCCAACCTTCGATCTGTTTACCAGTTTGAAGTTCATAAGCGAATGGCCAGGCATATACAGTATTGCCTACGATTGTCGGATGTCGGTTATATTCGCCGTGGCCTCCGTCTGTAGGAAGAGAAGTATCATGACTTTTCTGCCATATTATTTCACCGCTATCCGAAGAGAAGCTGTAGTAATAATAAATAACAGAATTATCTACTCTGTTAGAGCCGCTGAAAAGAACTACACCATCTGAATAATTGAGATAAACCGGTTGCTTAATTTTAGAGGTGTCTATTTCTTTTTTATATTCAACTACCCCTGTATTCTGATCAAGTGCGACAAGATATTGTTTGCCTCCATCAAAGATTTTCTTTATGAGCATTCGCCCAGACTCATCAGTTAAAGCTTTTGGGCTTGTGCTTTCAATGAAGAATATTTTTCCATCTCCAACTGTAATGGTGGAGTTAACTATTAAGCCCTCTTTATATTTCCAGAGTAGTTCACCGCTGTCACGCTGCATTCCAAATAAATAGTCACTGGTGACAGTTTTCATAGTCTGGCCGTAAAGTGACCAGTCAGTTTCTTTGCTCTGGGTAGTATAAGAGGCTTTCGGTTTGCAAGCGCTGCCAAAGAGTGTATCGCCAACATACGCAAGGTATCCCCATTGTCGTTTCTGGTTTGTGATTAGTTGTGGCATCTTATAAGTAAAATAACTTAAGCCCGTCTTAACATCCAGACCATGGCATTTATCTTCAACTGCGATATAAAGGTTCTTATCGTCTACAACCATATTACTCGAATCAAGAAAAACACCAAGCCGTCTTGAATTAGGTATTTCTTTCTGCCATTGAATTGTGCCATTATAAGCATCAACGGCATATACAATGCAATCACCAGGAATAAAAACACGGCCGTTTTTGTAAAGAGGGGGGACATTACGATGGTGGCGATCGATCATTGTTCGCGGCCCTGGTCTGCCAAACCACTGAATTTCTGTTGGGCCTCCAACAAGTGTATCCCCGCTGCATGCGGTATTGCCCGGGTCTGCGTAAGTATGGGTCCATTCACCGGTCCCTTTCAGCTTATCTCTCTTTGCAATACCTAATGAGCTTTTGCCTTGCCTGGTGACATGCCAGTTCGGAAGAACACTTCCCCATTTTTTCAAACCTTTGTTTTCAGCAGGGCCCATTATCGCCATTCCGCCACATGGCCTGAGAAGTCGTCCTATTTCACTAACCGCTATTTCAGGAGTTTTCCCCGTCACTACCATTTTATCTGAAACAATCAGATTTGCACAGTAATCAGAGTAGGGCAGTTTGTCTTCTTTAATGTTATGGATAGTGATTCGCTTGCCATACATTCCTGTTTTCATTAACAGCTTTCTTGCAACTGCTGCTTTTTCGGGGTCTTTTTCAATACCGATAATTTGCATGTCACTGAGTTTTGCCAATTCATAAGCAAGCCTGCCTATGCCGCAGTCTAATACAAAACAATATCCTTTGCTGAAGTCTATGTTGTTTACGATTTTTTTAGCTGCTGACTGATAAAGCTTTGTCAAGTTGTCTTCTGGGTAAGGATGCGTTGTGGTATTGTTGGCTTTAACATTGACACGAGTTAAGCCGTTAGCGAAACAGTAGATCACACCTTTGTCTGTACTGGCGAAAAGGCGTCCATCGCTAACCGCCAGACTATAAACTTTCCCATTAAGCTTTTCCGTCCAGATCTCTTTGCCGTCAGCAATATTGTAAGCGAATACGCTATCATCGCCACCTGCGAAGATGGTATCACCTGCTAATATCAGCGAATAAGCCCCAGAGCATTTGACCTGCCATTTAAGGCATTGTTTTTTTTGCAGGTTCAGCTTCGCCAAATTTTCCTTCTGCTGGTCAGTTCTTTTTTCTTTTTTAATTTTCTCGATTTTTGCAATTTCATAACCAATGTTAATATACTTCTGACGATCCAGACAGCTTAGCGAACCTTCTTTCAGTATGTAAACAACTCCATCGCAGGCGACCATATTCAAACCTTCTGAAAATATGATCTTTTCTGAAGATTTGGAATCTGAAAAAATAAGCCCACCTTTTTCACCACCTGAATTAACATACACATCATCGCTTAGAACAGCGAAACAGCCTCCGCCTTGCAATTTACCAAGTTCTTTGCCTGTCTGTCTGTTGTAGGCTCTTGGTGCTGTTCGACCGGTAGGTATGAAGATACGGTCTGGAGAAATTACCAGGTTACCCTGGGCGGAAATGTTGATTTTCTCTTTCCATACTTCGCTGCCGTCTGCTGCATTTAATGCGCAAAGATAAACACCTTTTACTGGAAATATCCCTGCTGTAAAATATACTATACCATCTTTAACCGCAGGGCCCCCTCGAACAGACCAAAGAGAAATTATCCTCTCATTGCCCATAATGCGTTTATCTTCGGGGCCGGCTCTGTATTTCCATAAAAGTTGTCCATTCTTGCTGTCAAGGCAATAAACATATCCATCATCCGATCCAAAATAAACGTTGCCCTGACTGATCGCAGGAGAAATGCGTATAGGTCCTTCAGTGATAAATTGCCACTTAATTTTGCCGGTTTCTATATCAATGCAAACGACAGTATCATCAGCTGAGGAGCCATAATATAACAAACCATCTGCTATGACAGTGTGATAGGCTCTGTCATAAACCATTGTCGGGCTAAGCTTTCTTATATAGTGGCATAGATCTGCATTGGCAGGTCCAGGCCAGGCAGGGCAAGGGGTATTTAAAGCATTACGAACCCAGACCTGACGGAGAGGCATTTTCAGCTTTTCTGCGGATATGCTGCTTCGGGAGTTGTCAGCACTGTATGTAGGCCAGTTAGCAGAGAATGCGAATGAGCTGGACAGCAGTAAAAAGACACCAATTTTTAATGTATAACCGCGAATTGTAAACGTCTTTACCAATTTCATGATAAGCTCTTTCTTCAATTGTGTTTTGTATGTTGCTCTCGATTGAAAAATCATGTGTTTTTCAATCAGTAAAGCCACTTAGGCTCCTATAGACAGTATATATGAAAGATTATACGTTGTAAAAAGAAAAAGGCCGCTTCAGAATAAAAAAAGGCCCTGAAAAGTATCAGGGCCTTTAATTTTTAAATGAAATTCAAATATTAAGGTCTGTTAGGATCTTGGAGCCAGTGTTGTGCGAAGTATGAGAAATCATTGAAATCTACAATCCGGTCGCCGTTAATATCACCGCTTCGCCAGATCGCTATCGGGTCTGCTGAGATTACGTTAATTTTTGATTTTGGTCTGAAGTAATAATCTTCTGTTTCGCCGAACCTGTATCCGCTTGCTGGGCCCTCACCACCTGTGTCGGTGTCTTGAACGAATGTTACAGGTTCTTCTGATAACGTAATTCTCATCCAGATATAAGGCGGTTTGAGAATATGTGTAAATATTGTCGGCGCGGGGTGCCATGGTCTAAACAAAGGTGTTACAACCGTGTGCATACCTATCGGCAAGCCAGAAATAAGTTGATTTTGCACAGCCCATTCAGGGCAAGACCCACCAAATGCCGTCAAAGTATCATTCCAATCGCCATCACGGTTCCAGTCGAACCAGACATTAGCATACATATCATAAGTTGGGTTCACTATAGTAACCCAGTATTTAAATTTAGTCGGAATGTTGTGAGGAATGTTTAAAGGCATCGAAACAACACAATCGTCAGCGGATTCCTGATCAGGTGTGTTGCTTGCGGGGAGTATATTATTATTCGGGTCTTCGTCCGGTCCAAGGTCCGCTTCATTCTCAAGCGAAACTTGTTTACCGAGATATGCAACTATTTTCGGTTCCAAGTGGATAGGTCCATATGGTCCGATTGCACTGCCGTCATTGTAAACAGTTGGATAGTTGGCCTGGACAGCTGATGGGAAAGTGGTCATTATACTGCTGGTGTTGTTACTGCTATCCGGTGCATCACCAAGATCAGCTGATGGGTCAGGATTTGGCGGCTCATTAGGTATTGATATCAGTTCAAAGCTTAAGTCCCAGCTAACTTCGTTGAATTCTATAGGTTCAAAAGCATCTCCCGGATATGGAACTCCAAATAATGGGAAGTCGAAAAATCTTACAGCATCATCATTGAAGAAATGCTCTCTTGTTTCCCAGCCCCAGGGGTAAGCTACTATATCAGGGTTCCCGTAAATAGCCATTATGCCGAGCCAATAGATACCCTCCTCGCCAGGCTGATACCAGTATTCTTCCGGGTTGAGGTATTGTGTGAATTCAAATTTTGAGAAAAGGGTATCTGGGTTTTTTGGGTCCTTTTCCCATCCGACAAAATGAGCGTTAAAGTTATAGCAGTAATGTTCCCAGATTATTTTATCAGGGTGGCTATATGGGTTGTCAGCATCTGCTGGTACATCTGTCCAGATAGTCATGTAAAAAGCTTTGGGCATCTGGCTTAGATCGGGCAACTTATCTTGTTGCCAGTTGATAAATGAACCCCACCAGCGGATGCCTACTACAGGCAGATCACTGGAGCAACGGAAATCATCAGCTACCATTCTTGGTGCAAGGTTATGAGATTCTTCATCCCAGCCTATAAAAATACCAGGCTCTTCCTGAACAGGGGGCTGAGACCATTTAATGATTGGGTCTGGCTGATTTTCCTTGTATTCTACTAATAGATAAGGAGGCAGGTCCGCATTTTGGGCTTCAAAAGTAGACCAGCTATGAGATTGTCCTTCAGTGGTGCAGATCATAACTTCGCTCAAAATCCCTGTAGTGCTTGCTGCCTGAGCGCTTGCTGTTACATCCCAGCTGTACCATGTGGTGTTGTTAGCGACAGTTTCGAAATCGGTTGCAAATGGGCTGAAAGTTGTTGGTGCATTATCCCATGTGATGGTGTTTTCATCCCAGCTGTTATCTGTTAAATAATGGGCACCTACTATTGCGTAAGGCGGCTGAGAAATAGAATGCGACCTTAGGAACAGTTTCGCTGATGAAATAGTAATATTGGAACCAAGCGATGCCAGGTCGAATTTCACATATGTTCGGCAAATCTTGCATGGGTTGTTGTAGTACATATCGCCCACTGCCAGCTCATCATTTGCAAAGTTAATATTATTTTTCAGGCTGTCAACATAGGCATCATCAGTTGGGGCCAGAATTGCTGTTAAAGCATTGGCAGAGGACGCAATAACCAGCAGTAATATTAGCGGCCACAAGACTGGAGTTAGATTTGATTTGTTCATTTTTCGTGCCTCCTTCTAATAAAATAGATATAGTGTTCTTTAAAAAAACGCTAAATTTGCTTTTGAAATAGTTTCTCGCATAATCTCAATTACTCAACTTTTATCATAAAAACATACAAAAGTCAAGTTTTTTATTAGATGCCGAGTGCATTAATCTGGTTCATGAGGTTCTGATACATCAGCCCCATCAGGTAGCTGGCTATAATTGTTACTGCTATCACAACAACAGTGGCGATTATTTTGACCATAGGTTTGTAACGTGGATTGAACCATATCAGAGGCAGGGCAAAAGGGCCTACGATCAGCAGCATCATGATGACAAAAGGTGTTGCGTGGTACCATTTGCCGGTTTGAGTTGGTTTTAGTTGTGAGGTGGTGACGTTATTGAGAAATTCGCCGCAATAACGGCACTTGATCGCTTCGTCCTGTATTTCTTCAGCGCAAAAAGGGCACTTTTTCATTATTTTACCTGCGAAACTCTATTATCTTGCAAAAAAACCTACATATTACTATATTGGCGTTTATGGCTAAGACACTTTACATAATTGACGGACATGCGCATATTTATGCGGGATATTTCGCGCCTACGAGACAACAGTTGACCAGCCCGACGGGTGAGCCTACCAAGGCTACATACATTTTTACAACGATCCTGCTTGGGCTCATGCACAATAGTAAGCCTGATATGCTGGTGGTGGCAATGGACAGCAAAGCCAAAAGTTTCCGTTGTGATATCTACCCGAAATATAAGGCTCATCGGCCCCCGATGCCGGAGGATATGCCGGTTCAGATAAAACGCATCGAACAGATACTCAAAGCGATGAACATTCCTATCCTGCGGCTTGACCGCTATGAAGCGGACGATTTGATCGGGACGCTGGCGAAGGATGCCTCGGCAAAGGGAATAGATACTTATATTTGCTCTAAAGATAAGGACATGCTTCAGCTTATTGATGAGCATGTTTTTACTTACGATGTCAAGACGGGAAGTAAAACAACCGCCCAGTCGATGAAAAAAGATATGGGCATTGCGCCTGAGCAGTTTATAGATTGTCTTGCGCTTCAGGGCGACAAGGCTGACAATGTGCCGGGAGTTGCGGATGTCGGGCCTAAGACCGCGATTGCATGGATTCAAAAGTATGACTCGATGGATAATCTTTATGCTCATGCCGATGAGATAGCCGGCAAACGTGGCCAGTCTTTAAGGGACTCGAAAGAGATTGCATTATTGAGCAAAGAGCTTGTCACTATCAATTGCCAAAGCCCGATAGATATTGATTATGATTCTTATAAATTGCAGGGGCCTGATAAGGACAAACTTTCGGAGATATTTACAGAGCTTGGTTTCAGCAGGCTTGCCAAACAGCTTGAACTTCCTTTCAAAGCGGGTTCAAAACAAACAGCACTGATGCCGTTGCCGGTTGAGCAGCTTGATACTATCAAAACGGTTGAGCACGATTATCAGCTTGTCGATACGCTGGAAAAGTTTGACGCTTTTATCAATGAGCTGGTCAAACAGAAAATCTTTGCAATAGATACAGAGACGACATCGTTAAATGCTATGCGCGCATCGCTGGTGGGGATCAGTATAAGCTGGCAAAAACACAAGGCATTTTATTTGCCGATTAAAGCGCCGATGGGGCAAAAGAGCCTGGATTTGAAACTGGTTGTCGGCAAGCTTGGGCCTATACTCGAAAAAGAAAATGTAAAAAAGATCGGTCAGAATATTAAATACGATCTGCTGATTCTGGGTAACGCGGGCTTTAGCGTTAAAGGTGAACTTTTTGATACGATGGTAGCGTCATATTGTCTTTCCGATGTCAGGCGCAGTAATTCGATGGATATGATGGCGGAGGATTATTTGCGTTATAAACCTGTGCCGATATCTGACTTGATAGGTAAAGGCAAAAACCAGCTGACCTTCGATCTGGTGGATACTGAAATTGCCGGCGAATATGCAGCTGAGGATGCTGATGTCACTTACCAGCTTTATGAGTTCTTATCAGACAGGCTCGAAAGCTGTCCGAAGACGAAAGAACTTTTTGAAAAAACAGAAATGCCTTTACTGAGAGTGCTTACGAAGATGGAACGCAACGGCGTCTGTCTTGATGTGAAGCTTTTGAAGAATATGTCGCATGATCTGGCTCAGATGATAGAGGATACTTCTGAAGAGATTTACAAACATGCTCAGCAGGTCTTCAATATAGCTTCTCCCAAACAGATGGCGGAAATACTGTTCGACAGGCTTGGGCTCCGTTCAACCAGGAAGGGCAAGTCTGCCAGGAGTACCGATGCGGGTGTGCTTGAGGGGCTATCCGACCAGCACCCGATAGTGCCTTTGGTACTTGAATATCGTCAGCTTAGCAAATTGCAGAATACTTACGTTAACAAATTAGGTTCGCTTATCAATCCCGTAACCAATCGTTTGCACACATCTTTTAACCAGACAATAACAGCGACGGGCAGGCTTAGCTCAAGTGATCCGAATCTGCAGAATATTCCGATACGTACTAAGCTTGGCAAAAAGATACGCTCGGCTTTTATCGCGGAAAGTAAAACCGATTGCATTTTGTCGGCGGATTATTCCCAGATAGAGTTGCGTTTGCTGGCGCATTTTTCAAAAGATGAAACGCTTAGCAAAGCTTTTGCGGAAGATATGGATATCCACAGCTTCGTTGCATCGCAGATATTCTCTGTGCCTTTAGATGAAGTAACATCGGATATGCGGTCAAAGAGCAAAGCAGTTAATTTCGGCATTATTTACGGACAGGGGGCTTTCGGGCTTTCGCGGTCGGTTGGAATAGCTGTTGGCCAGGCTAAAAGATTTATAGATGATTACTTTGCCCGCTACAGCTCGATTCGTGATTTTATGGATAATGTAATCGA
>CAYZEH010000099.1:0-6718 GCA_964477135.1 uncultured Pirellulales bacterium
TACAAATTATCAGGAACAGCCCATTGAGTTTCCGCAGTTGAAGCATCTGTAGCATGTTCCGTTACGGACTGTTATTGAGCCGCAAACGTCACAGGCGGGGGCGTCATCCTGAAAGTGCTGGAACTGGTCATTGAACTGCTGCATTGTCAGAGCCTCTGTTGTCATATCACCTTTTGTTTCGGCGATAGTAGTAACAACAAGCTCTTCAGCCTGCTTTTCGACATTGCTGAACCTGTCGGTCTTAGCAATTATCTGTCTTGAAATAGCTGAAGCTTTTGCCTTTATGGTGTTTTTGTCTGTTTTTACTTCCTTGACCTCAGCAATCTTATGGGCAAGGTCTTTTGTTTTTTCAACCAGTTGTTTTGCTGTTGTATTGTTCTTATTGGTCTTCGGTGCCTGATTCCTGTTAGGCGTATTTCTCTCAGCATACCCCGGGATGAACTGACAGCCTAACCAGCAGAAGATATAATCGATAAGGCTCTTGGCAAACGGAATATCCCGATTAGAGGTCATACCGGAAGGCTCAAACCTTGCATGGCGGAACTTATCTACCAGCGTAATCAACGGCACTCCATATTGAAGTGCCATTGAAGTACAGGTGCCGATTACATCCATCAGGCCACCAACGGTGCTGCCCTCCTTGGCCATAGTGATAAATAATTCACCAGGCTGTTTGTCCTCGTACAGCCCCACCGTCAGATAACCTTCATGTCCTGTTACAGAAAATTTGTGCGTAATGCTTTGGCGAGTGTCAGCGAGTCTGCGTCTAAATGGTTTAGTTGCGACCTTTTCCTCGACTTTAGCTTTAGCTTTTGTTTTTGAATTGTCTTTGTGCTTATCAGTTGATACAGGCTGAAGCATTTTACTTCCGTCACGGTATATAGCAATAGCCTTCAAGCCCAGTTTCCACCCTTCGATATAAGCAGATTCGATTTCTTCAGTCGTACTTCCATTCGGCATATTGATCGTTTTGCTGATAGCGCCGGAGATGAAAGGCTGAACCGCAGCCATCATTTTAAGATGGGCTATATAATGGATAAATCTGCTGCCATTGCGAGGCTTAAACGCACAGTCGAATATGCAGAGGTGGTCTTCGATTATTTTCTTCGCACCTTCGATAGTTTCGTTCTTATCGATATAGTCACAAATTTCTTTGATATCTTCGGCGCTATAGCCTAACCTGTCCAGTGCCATAGGGACGGTTTTATTAACAAGCTTAAGCATTCCGCCGCCGGCAAGCAGTTTATATTTTACAAGTGCAATATCAGGCTCAACACCGGTCGTGTCGCAGTCCATCATAAAGCCGATAGTTCCGGTCGGTGCCAGAACCGTAGTTTGTGCATTGCGGAAACCCACTTTTGAACCCATATCGAAAGCAATATCCCATGTGTTCTTGGCTACATTGCGCAGATAATCGGGGCAATGAGATTCCGGTATATTGTAGGCGTTCTCGCGGTGCATATTTATAACTTTCAGCATTGCATCTTTGTTTTTGCCGAACTGTGCAAAAGGTCCTTTGATCTCAGCTAATTCGGCGCTGACGGTATAAGCAGTGCCGGTCATGATAGCGCTTATCGCTCCTGCCATAGCTCTTGCCTGGTCGGAATCATAAGGCAAAGCCAGGCTCATCATCAAACATCCCAGGTTTGCATAGCCTAATCCGAGCGGTCTGAAATTATGGCTGTTTTCGGTAATTTTGGCTTCCGGATAGCTGCCGTTATCAACCAGTATTTCCTGAGCGATGATGAATATCCGTATCGCATGTTTGAAGCTTTCTATATCGAACGTACCGTCCTCATTGCGGAATTTCATAAGATTCAGAGAAGCAAGATTGCACGCTGAATCGTCAATGAACATATATTCGCTGCACGGGTTCGAAGCGTTTATCTGTTCTGATTCAGGGCAGGTATGCCACTTATTGATAGTAGTATGATACTGTACGCCCGGGTCGCCGCAAACTCTTGTATTCTCTGATATAAGATCCATCAGTTCACGGGCTGAATGTTCTTCGCATTTTTTGCTGGTGGTAACAGTTTTCGTCCACCATTTGCCGTCTTTTTCAACAGCATCCATGAAATCATCTGTCAGTCTGATGGAAAGATTCGAATTCTGGAACATTACACTGTTATAAGCATCCTGGTTATATTCTCCACCAAAACCGGCTTCTATCAGTGCTCTTGCCTTTTTCTCTTCTTCTCCCTTGCAGGTGATAAATTCTTTGATGTCAGGATGACTTATTTTCATCGACTGCATTTTTGCTGCTCTGCGTGTTTTACCACCAGATTTGATCACAGCCGCAACCTGGTCATAAACTCTCATAAAACTAAGCGGGCCGGAAGGTTTGCCTCCTCCTGAAAGTTTCTCCTTGCTGCTTCTAAGAGTTGAAAGGTCTGTTCCTGTACCTGAGCCATGCTTAAAGAGCATAGCTTCGCTCGTGGCAAGACGCATTATATCTTCCATTGAGTCTTTAACCGACAGTATAAAGCATGCTGATGCCTGCGGGAATTCATAACTGCTCTCGCTTGGGACTGCCTGCTGCTTTTCCGGGTCCCAGTGGAAGTTGTGCTTGCCGCCTTTGATGCCATAAACATCATAAAGCCCGATATTGAACCATACAGGAGAATTAAAAGCGCCGTATTGATTAACGCAAAGCCAGGTCAGGTCGTTGTAAAAGTTCTCAGCATCTTTGTCGGTCGCAAAGTAGCTGTCTTTTTTGCCTCTGTCAGCGATAGACCTGCTGACACGGTGGATGAGCTGTTTTAGAGAATTTTCCCTTTGGTCTGTCTCAATGTCACCGAAAAAGTATTTGCTGGCAACTACTTTGGTAGCAAGCTGGCTCCATGTTGTTGGTACTTCGATGTTATCCTGCTCAAATACAGCATCTCCTGAGTCACTGGCGATCTTTGCAGAACGTGTTTCCCATTGCAACTGCTCAAATGGGTGAACGCCCGGAGTAGAGAAAAAGGCATCTACCTGTAGACCTTGTTCTTCAAAGTTCTGTGAGTCATTGCTCAAATCAGGTTCCGGCGGCATATCTTCAAATGGGTTTTCCGGGTTAAAATCCTGTGACATTTGCTATCTCCATGCAAAAAAGGCGAACTCTCTAAAAATAAAGGCACCACAACATATAGTAAAATGAGTTAGTGGCAAAGCTATATATTGTTGAAACTACAATAATCATAATATTGCCATAATGAAAAAAGTTCAATAAGAAAAATATAATTTTTTAAAAAAATTAAAGGCCATTTTCATTAATCCTTATGAAGCTTGAATTTAACGAAACAAATAAATATAATTTTTTTAAAATTAAGTATAGTCCGGTAACATTGCTCATGTTAATAACAACTGTTTTTTTATCGAAACTAAAATTCATAACATGTTAAGAAATTTTATCTGTCTTTCCTGGAAATCACGATGGTATACTGTAAATGAAATGAGCTTTTGCAGTCAGGTTTTAGATGACAATAAGTAACAATAAAAATACAGAACAGATAAAACAGCGAATAAAGGAATTCCCAACTGTTCCGGGGCTTTATTTCATGAAAGATGGCAAAGATAAAGTTCTTTATATCGGCAAAGCCGGAAATCTTCGCAGTCGGGTCAGCAGTTACTTTCAGGCGTATAGTAATCTTGCCGTCTCAAGAGGCCCGAAGATAGTTGAAATGGTCTCTAAGGTCGTCTCGGTTGATTTTCTTGAAACAGAAACAGAAGTTGAAGCAATGCTGCAAGAGGCCAGACTGATAAAGGATATCCGTCCTGCGTACAATTCTGTTTTAGTTGACGACAAGACTTTTCCTTACCTTGAAATTACGACAAGTGATGATTTTCCAGGTGTTTATATAACCAGAAAACCAAGGCAAAAGGGTACTCGGCTTTTTGGTCCCTTCACTAATGTGAAAGACTTAAGGCAGAGTATGGTCGTTTTGCAGAAAATATTCAAATTCAGAACCTGCAGGCTTGATATCTCCGAAAGCGATGAAAAGAGAAAATTTTTCAGACCCTGTCTGCTGTACAGCATCAAACAATGCAGCGGGCCTTGCGGTGACAAGGTAAGCAAAGCTCAATACGGCAAACTGGTAAAAGACTTTATCCGATTCCTCAAATCTAAACGCTCAGTGGTTATACGCCAGTTCAAAAAGAAGATGGCTGAGGCGGCCAAGGCTATGGAATACGAAAAGGCAGCTATGTATCGAGACAGGATCAGGCTTATCGAAAGACTTGACAGGCGTGGCTCTCCGGAAAGTAATGTTCAGCCTGAAGTTTTTGTATCTGATCCGACCGAGGCATTAACTAAACTGCAAAAAATCATTGGCAGCGATCAGCCTGTGCGAATTATCGAAGGGATCGATATTGCTCATATTTCGGGGCAGGCAATGGTCGGTTCGCTGGTTAAATTTATCGACGGTAGGCCTTTCAAGAGCGGCTACAGGCGGTTTAAGATAAAAACGGTTAAAGGGGTAGACGATTATGCCTGTATCGCTGAGATTGTGAAGCGAAGGTATAAATATGCCCTTAAAGGTGAGGAACTCTGGCCTGACCTGGTATTGATTGACGGGGGAATAGGCCAGCTTCATGCCGCGGAAAAGGCTTTTAAAAGCCTTGGAGCTCCAAAAAACATCAAAATTGCATCAATAGCGAAACGCCAGGAAGAGATTTTTCTGCAAGGCTGTGATAAATCGATAAAATTGCCAGCCAATTCACCAGCTCGCAAGCTTTTGCAGTATATTCGAGATGAAGCACACCGTTTTGCACAACATTATCACCACATACTGACAAGCAAAAACATGCTAAACAACCAAAGTTAGCTTATTTTACTTTCAGATTGTTAATTTAGCTAATTTTTCGTATAATATAGTTTGGAATACGAAGTGTTGAGTTGGGTGCTTAGTCGCGATGAAAAAAGATAGTGCTGAAATTCTTGTTGTTGGTGATATGACCAAAGCCTTCACAGGGCAATGGCCAAGCGGTAGTTTGCCATTTACAAATTGTGCAGATATCGATGATGCTATCGCCACGGCAGCTGATATGGGTTTTGATATTATCGCGGTACTCCTGGCTGGATTGGTCAAACCCGAATTAAAACTTGAGTTATTGAAAGCGAATTGCCCCAATAGCAGGCTTGTTTTGATTTCGCCGATACCCTTTGAACATGCAGCTTTAAAGCTGGTCAAAGCAGGGCAGGCTGACGATTACGTTATCAGCTTTTCTGAATTTGATTCGCTGGTTGCGAAATTGACTGTCGGTGAAGATGAAACGCCGGCAAGTGACCAAAGCCCGGAGAGGATAAAAATACTTGAGAAGCTTGCTACCGAGGATGAGCTGACCGCCCTTAAGAACAGGAGATATCTGTGGGAGTTTTCCAGGCAGGTGATTAATCTGGCGAGGAAAGAAAATACCCAGGTAACATTGCTTGTTTTTGATATTGATAATTTTAAACGTTATAACGATATGTATAGTCATAGTGTAGGTGATAAGATACTCAAACAGGCAGCTGTCCTTATTAAGCGTTGTTGTCGAAAGCAGGATATTGTTGCCAGAATAGGCGGCGATGAGTTCGCAGTGGTTTTCTGGGATATGCCCGTTGACTATAGCAAGCCCGAAGAACAAAGAAGAACCGTCGGCAGTCATCCGCAGGAAGTACTCTTTATAGCAAAGCGGTTTATAAAAGAATTAGAGCAGGCAGAATTACCATTTTTGGGCTCGAGAGGAAAGGGCACTTTGACTATCAGCGGGGGGTTGGCGACTTTTCCGTGTGATGGTCAGTCTGTGGAAGAGCTTTTTATGCTGGCGGATGAAGCACTGTTCGATGCGAAAAGAAGCGGCAAGAATAAGATTTATCTCGTCGATTCAGAAAACGGCTCCGCTGATATCAGCTGATAACCACAGCAGATTATTTCTGGTCGATGATGATAGTCTCTGTCGGTCCAAGCAATTTGTACTTTATTGACCGCCAGACGATCGTCCTGCCGAAAGCTGATGAAACTATTATAAGCAGCATAAGAATGTGCCAGACCCAGAAAAAACCAATATCCGCTATGACCGTGGCTTTCATTTTGGTTCTGTCTTTGTCGCTGAGTAATCTGACAGCTGTTAACTGACGCATTATTGCACGCATTGCAGGGAAGATAAAAAACGATACCGGCACAATAACGCTGAACCATTTGCCGTTGAGGTTGTTTTCAAATGCGTAAATGCTCATCCACAGCCCGCCCCATAAGCCGAGTACAGCAAAGAAACTGCTCACCAAGCCGAAAAGCCAGGTGCAAGGCGAGCTTACACGAGTAATCAAAAACTGTCTTCTGCCGAATTCCCAGAGTTTGGCCCAGCTTGTTTTTTCATAAGATGCCACCAGGCACGCCGGGACAAATGTTACCTTTTTGTGTGCCTTTTTTACTGCGTAACTGAGAGAAAGGTCATCGCTTAAAGCATTTACCCATATCTTGTCGATACCGAGCTCTTCAAATACATCAACTTTGATCGCCATCGATCCGCCCCAGGCCTGGTTAAAGTTGGTATTGCCCAGAAGCTGAGTTACTTTCGCATTCAAAGCGGCAAGAGCGATCGTTGCGAGGTTTCTTTTTTCTGGTATAAACCATCGGTATCCGCTTGAAGCTCCGCATTTTGGATGTCGTATCGGGTAAACAATATGGCTCAACCAGTTAGGCTGGATACACACGTCTGAATCAGCAAATGCCATTGCCTCGATATCCTCACCAAG
>CAYZEH010000099.1:6818-9498 GCA_964477135.1 uncultured Pirellulales bacterium
TCTATGCCTTTGCATGGGACTATCAGGGCGGTTTTTGGTCTGTACCATTGGCGTTTTCTCTTATATCGGCTCATTGCATAACGGTAATTGTGCACTGCCAGCAACAAGAAGAGCACTTGCAAAACAACCGCAATTATCCCTATATAAAAGTACCAATCCATTAACGACATTTCTTTGTCCTGTTTTTTTAGACTATCGAATCGAAGATAAAACTACGATTTTATCTTGCAGCTCCTGAGCGGTATAGCTTTTATCCAACTCACAGCTTATAAGGCAGCCATGATTATGGTCGGATGCTATTATTATCAGATTTTCACCTGCTATTGACCATCCTTCCGGTTGGCTTTGGTGTCCGAGCACAAAAGTTTTAACCCCAAGTTTTTCCGCGGCATCATCGAGCAGTTTCTGGCTTTGCTTTCTTCCCCATGTCAGGAAATAAACACTGCCTGTCCTTGCCAGATCGTCTAATTCTATTTTACGTTCAAATATTGCTGTGTCAAACTTGTCCCAGTTTCTCTCTGCCGGCAGCGAATGCGATAACCAAAGCCCATTGTCGCATTTAACCGCTAAAGGCTGAGAAAGCAGATATTCACTTATCGCCAGTTTTACATCTTCGCTTCGGGCTTGAAATTTCTCATCGAGAGCCTGCCTCATTGCGAGATTCATTTCCCTGCCGTCTTTCATTACTTCGCTGTCACAGATGAAAGAAGTATCGTGGTTAGACATGAGAATATGAATCTGGTCGGGGTATTGCAGCTTGTATTGCAGGACATCAAATAACAGCTCATAGGACAGGCATCGCCCTTTGCCATCATCTGGGCCGCCATGTATTATTTCCTGAAGGATTACGTGTCTTTCGGGGTTGTTGTCCAGATCTGCAAAAGAAACTACTCTTTCGAAGTTTCTCCTGTGCCCGTGAATATCACCGGTTATAACAATGTTGCCTGTCTCGCCGAGATAAATAACATTACCCTTGCGATATTTGTCTTCAACAGTGGCAGTGCGAGCTGACTGTAATAGTTCAATTGTTTTTTGAGGCATCTTTATTAGTTTTTAATTTGTCACCAAGAAGATTGTATACCATTTTATCGAGCCTGGATGTGATTTCCAGCATATTGCGTGGGCGTTCTTTCGGGTCGTTCTTAACGCAGTCCATTACCAACTCTGATATTTCTTCCGGCAGCTGAGGTTTGATTTCCTTAGGGCTGCGACACTTCTTAGGCGGTATCAGCAGACCGACCTCATCTTTTTTAGGAATAAGGGTTGGTACAGTTGTCCCTGTCAAAGCCCAGTACATCGTAGCTCCGAGGTTAAATACATCGGTGCACGGATTCAAAGGCTTGCGTTTTACCTGCTCCGGCGCGATATAATCAGGAGTACCCTGAATACGCTGCTTTACAGTTCCTATTTTACAGCTTTGACCAAGGTCGATTATCTTTATCGAACCGGATCTGTGCAAAAGAATATTGTTAGGCTTCACATCGCAATGTACATAGCCGTGCTGGTGCATAGCGTTGAGTCCGTCCGCTACCATCCTGAACACTAAAAGAACATCCACCAGACTAAGCGTCGGGCTGTCTTCAAGCGTGTCGGCATCGAAAAGCTCCATAGAAAGAAGCATTTCTTTTACTTTGAAAAGGCTTTTTATTTTTTTGAGCTTATAACACTTTCGGACATAGGGATGGTCGATTTTGCGGGCCACTTTATATTCGGTCTCGATCTGCTCGAAAATACGCGTATCTTCAGGACGTTCGAAAATAACCCTTTTTAAAGCAACATCCTGCCTGGTCTGTTCATCGGTGGCAAGATAGATCGTACTGCGTGCGCCGGTGCCGATCCTCTTTTTTATTGTGAACCCTCCGATATCGATAATATCTCTTGCCATCTAACCACAACTTCCTGAATACATCGCTAATTATAATTAAAAATAGTTCCCAAGCCCTGATACGCCTTGAAAACAGCCATACTACTGTAAACCCAATATTCTACAATATAATCGGCAGTTTGTCTAATATTCCGGAATTATTTAGTGTTTTTACGTCATTTTTTTTTTGCTTCTTGACAAATATTTCAAAATATCGATAATGCCTTGAATATTCAGCCCAAAACTTTGGTTTTAAGCTGTTTATTCCCCGATAGCTCAATTGGTAGAGCGAGCGGCTGTTAACCGCTAGGTCGTAGGTTCGAGTCCTACTCGGGGAGATTAAAAAATGGGGCTGGTTTTCAGCCCCTTTTTTTAATCTCTCTCGATACGACAGAAACTATGTGAGCTTGTCCTGAGCGTATGTGAGGCAAGTCCGGTACTTAAAATATGTGGAAACTCTACATAATACCCAAAAACGGAAAATACTACACAGGAATCACAACTAACCTCCAAAATCGCCTGAGACAGCATGGCCACCCACAGCTACTCTACTCCGAAACCTTCCCGGATAAATACCAAGCTGCTCAAAGAGAAAAACAGATCAAAGCTTACTCTCGCAGGAAAAAGCAAGCTTTCATTGCTAATTTCAGCGGGTAATTTTATACCGCCTTCACCAGATGGAAATTGTCCATAATTGCATGTTCTCGCAAACCCTCGTAAACTCCTGCAAAATATTGTAAATAGTTGACAAATAAAGCCTTGCAGGGTAAAACGCCAGAAGAACGCAGGCAGGAAATTGTAGAGCGGGATGTCGGT
>CAYZEH010000100.1:0-9465 GCA_964477135.1 uncultured Pirellulales bacterium
CCGTAACTTGTTATTTTTGAATTATTTACCCGCGGATAAACGGTAAAATTCAATTGCGATCAGTATACTTGAAATAATTAATCATTATGGTAGTTTAACAGCAAATATCGTGCCGAAACGCTAAAATGGCGTTATTGTTCTAATAACAGGCATTAGGCAATTGCAGTTGATTTTCTAAGTGGATAAGTGTCAGTTTTTTTTACATTTCTTAAGTTAAGCGTACCACTGAAAATTCATTTTGGCAGGTGAGCGAATCCTTTCGGTTCTGGTCAGCGTCAGACAAAAACCGCATTATCTTCAGATAAAGCTGATTTACTTTCCTTGCCGGAAGCTGCAATAGGTATAAGCGGTACACTAAAAATTAAACTGCTCTAATAGTTAGTTCTCAAAATAGTAATAAGTATCTGTAATTCTTTGGAAAAAGGGTTGTTCTTATTTGTCCATTGCCCACCATTGCCTGCACCCCAGTTATACACGAGGTAATCAAGTTTCTGCTCTTTAAGTATTTTTTTAAGAAGATTGGATACTGTCTGAGCACGTTTAGCCGATAGTATCCACCTTTGTTTTTCAGTTTTAGCATCGTTTGCAAGCCCTATGACGCATAATGTAATATTTTTACTCTGGCTTTGTTTCAGACCTGAACAAAAAATGTTTAAAATATTCGCAGAATTAGTGTCTAACTCATAGCTATTGTTAGCAAATTTTATATTGGTTGGGGAAAATGCTGTTTCATTTGATGTTATTTGAGATGGTATTGCCTGCATAGATTTGCTTATTTTTCTAAAGAGTCTGCGAATTTTCTCCTCTTCCGCATCTAATAATCTGTTCGGTGACGAAACATCATCCAAGTCTGTTCTGTGATATGATTGCTTTTGGCTAAGTTCAGATTTTATTTTTTCACCCTGTCCCAAACCTATCCCAAGTCCCATTATCGATTTGAAAAAAGCATCTTTACCTTTGTTGACAAGCTTCGGATCCTGCGCGCTAGCAAGGCTTAGAAGCATTACAAAAAAAGTAAGCAATAAAGTTACCATGTCAGAAAAAGTAACGATATACGCAGGAACGCTCGGACCTGAATCGTCAACTTGTGATTGCTTATTTTTACTCAATTGAAAACACTCCGCTCAAGTATTACCATTTCAAGTCTTCGGCTTTCCTCAGGGTCAGGATGGCCTTTGATATAATCTTCTATAACAACCTTTGAAAGAATAGTGTTCAAAGATATATTTAGTCTTTCTTTTTTTACTCCTCGTTCTGAAATATAGTTTAATACTCTCCAACCCCTTTCTATTCCTATGTCATCGTTTGGTGAATTGCCGTTTTCGCTCAATACTATTTTCCCTTGTATTTTTGTAAAAAACCCAGCCAGGTTATCTAACATCTCCATGCCTTCATTTGATATCGTAGTACCACTACCCCAAAATATCTTTGCAGAAGGAATGATAAATACCTTTCTTCCGCGGAAATTTTCATTCGGTGTTTGCTCCGGGCTGTTTTTTTGTTTTTTATTTATTGTTGGTTTTTCGCTTCCTTTGTCCGGATTGTTTTTTTCAACAATTTCTGGTGGCACAACTACAGCGTTTAAAGATTCTTTAATTATGAATACATGCTTAAGATCTTTAAGCATTGTTGTCTGCATTTTATCAAAAATTTTATCATCAAATGAAGAAAAGCTCAAAAGAAGTACAAAGAATGTTAACAGCAACGTCATACAATCGCTGAATGTTACCATCCACTCAGGCGCACCTGCAGGAGCTTCTTCAACGATCTGTTTTTTTTTACGTGTCATCTATATATTAGCTTTTACTTCTTCTCTGCTGTTTTCAGAGACGAATACATGCAGCTTTTCGCGTACAGTTGTTGGGTTATCACCTTCAGCAATAGCGCAGATACCTTCAATTATCATTTCCATTGCGGTTGATTCTGCTTTTGAATAAATTCCAAGTTTGCCTGCAAGAGGGATAAATAATAAGTTTGCAGCAAAAGCACCATAAAAAGTAGTTAAAAGTGCTGTTGCCATACCAGAACCGATAGAGTTCGGATCAGACATGTCACAAAGCATCTGCACCAAGCCTATTAGCGTTCCGATCATTCCAAACGCAGGTGCAGCGGCTCCCATAAACTCTAATATTTTCTTGCCTGTGATGTGACGTTCCTGAAGATATTGTATTTCCATTTCCATAATGTTACGGATGGATTCAGCATTGCTGCCGTCTACAAGCATTTGCAGCCCTTTGACAAAAAAACTATCCTCAATTTTGCTGATTTCCTGCTCAAGTGCCAGTGCCCCATCTCGACGGTTAATAGCGGCAAAATTTACCATTTGCTGTACAAGCTCTGAAGACGATGGTATTTTCGCAATTAGTGTTTTCTTTATAATTGAAAAAATACCCAGAAATTGAGGTAGTGAGAAATGTATAAGGGTTGCGCTGATCATTCCGCCTATGGTAATTCCAAGAGATGGTATATTAACAAAAACTGCGAAGCCACCAGCACCAGTTCCGATCGAATAAAAAATCAGTCCTGCTCCAACCACAATCCCTACTATCGTTGCAACATCCATTTTATTGATTACCTTCTACTGCTATTTTTTTAAGCTTCTTGCAAAATAGTGCTGTAATTTCAGGTTGTGTCTTTGTCATTTCTGCCAGCACTTTTGCTTTTGTTCTTTCCGTCATATAATAAAGTATCTTTACTGCATCATCGATATCACTGCTCTTTTTAGAATCGCTGACTTTGCTCATGTTTGTCATGATGACAGCCGCGCTTGCCGAGTCCATCTTGTCATATGTTGCTGCAATCGATACAAGATTTTGTTGTTCAACTTTTTCTATTTCAACCATACTGTTTTCGAGTTGTTGTTGCTTTTGCTTAAGATCTGCGACCGTACCTGCCAACTCCGTGCGAAGTTTGTTAAGATCATCAAGGTCTTTCCTGATCATTTTATAAGTAGTCTTAAGCCTTTCCTCTTTGACCGTCAGGCTTTGATTTTTATGATTATATTCAGTAATTTTTTCACGCACATTAAAGATTAGTTTTTTAAGCTGTTTCTCCTGGATTGCATCTTCGTTATTTTTTTGAGGTGTACTATTGCCGAGAAAAGTTGCCTGTTGTTTGTCTGCTGTTTTAGAGGCTTTAATCTCTGCTGCTTTAGCATTCTCCTGAGCTGATTTTTCAGCAGCCTTAGCTTTAAGTCTCAGCATTGAAAATGTGAAAGTTGCGCCAAAACTTATTGTTCCGATAACTACGACAAGGATTATTTTTTTGAGCATCTTTTTGTCTCCTATGTCCTGCTTTAATATCTGATTGATTAACCTAAAATTAATTTTTAACTAATATTTTCCGGGCTATTCTCATACTGGCATCATCGTCAAGCTGTTTTTGGTATTGTTTTTCCTGTTCCTGGGTGTATTTTGTTTTTGCCTGTTCTCTTAATTTTTCCAGGCCTTTTCTGTAGCGTTTTACTTCGATAAGTTCTTCTAATTTTTTCTTCCGTTCATCCTGCAATTCAGCCATTTTTTGTATTAACTTTTTTATTATCTCATCGCTTTCGCGGCTGTATTTCATAAAAAATTCCTGCATTCGCAAACGGTCATCTGTATTTTTCTGTGATATCTCTGATATAATTTGTTCCAGCACTCTTTTATGCTTAATGATCATCATTTCAGTTTCTTCAAGAATTTTTGTTACTTTGGCAAGCTCCATCATTTTGCATTTTTCCTCAATGGTTTTTATGTCAAGTAATCGTTGAAGCCGCCATGTAAATTTTTTCATTTGCTACTGCCTTTTACATTTTCACCTTTAAGTATCTGGTCCCATGAATTAGTAATAGCTGTCATCTGGTTCATGGTTTCTTTAAAATCAATCTTGTGCTTGATTGGTTGCCTGAGAAAAGCATTAATATTATCTATCAAAGCAATCGCTCCGTCGATCTTTCGATTGCTGCCTGGGGCAAATGCCCCTATGTTTATCAGATCTTCAGCTTCACTGTAGACAGCGTAAATTTCCTTTAATTTTTGAGCAGCGGCTTTATGTTGCTCGGAACATACTTTTGGCATCAGTCTGCTGACACTTTTAAGTATATCGACAGCGGGGAAGTGTCCTTTGTCAGCAAGCTTTCTCGAAAGAACTATGTGGCCGTCAAGAAGACTTCTCGCACTGTCTGCTACAGGGTCAGAAAGATCATCATTCTCGACCAATACAGTTAATATCCCGGTAATGCTGCCGATGTTGTTGCAGCCGAGCCTCTCTATAAATCGTGGTAATAGTGCAAAAACACTTGGGCAGTATCCTTTGGCTGTTGGTGGTTCACCCGCCGCAAGTCCGATTTCTCTCTGGGCCTGGGCAAACCTGGTCAAAGAATCCATCATAAAAAGAACATCACGACCTTTGTCCCTGAAATACTCAGCAATAGTAACCGCCACAAATGCTGCTTTCACTCTCTGAATGGGGGGGCTATCTGATGTTGCTACGATGACAACGCTTCTTCTAAGCCCTGCCTCTCCAAGATCATTTTCAATAAACTCACGCACCTCTCTACCTCGCTCACCTATCAGTGCAACAATGTTGACCGATGCTTCACTTGAATTAGCGATGTCACCCATCAAAACACTCTTACCGACTCCGCTTCCTGAAAAAATACCAACTCGCTGACCTCTGCCGCACGTTAGCATCCCATCAATAGACTTAATACCCAGTGATAAAGGTTTGCTTATCATTTCTCTGCTTAGGGGCGTTGGGCTGTTTGCATCCAAAGGTTTTTTATCTTTGCCGATAAGAGCACCCATATTATCAATTGGTTTTCCAAGACCATTAAGCACTCTCCCTAAAACAGCATCGCCCAGGTTAATATGACGTGGAGAATTTCTTGCCGTTACTTTATCACCCGGACTTATCCCCTCAATGTGCTCCATAGGTAATAATATAATATGGCCATTATTGAACCCGATAACTTCAGCAAGAACTCTCTTACCATCCCGCAGTGTAATTCCGCAAAGTTCCCCCAATCCAAGTGAAGGCCCATTGGATTCTACCGTCAACCCTGAAACCCTTACTACAGACCCCTGGCATTTCATAAGAGACATGCCGTCAAGCGTAGCTTTAAGCTTATCAAAATCTATTAAATTGTTTTCTGTTAATATTGGCATTCTTTAAACGGCTTTTTTAAGCTCTTCCGCAATTTGTTTCAGCTTGCTATCTATAAACGATTCTATATTGCCCTTAGTGCTTTCAAAGATACATTCAGCTTTGCCAACCTCAGGGTCAGCTAAAAAAGTAATATCTTTAAATGTGTTTTCCTCTTTTTGAATCTTTTGACATTGCTGGCAATCTGTCGGGTTCAGGTATATTTTCATCTCTTTTCCACCCGGACTATTATTAAGGACTTCCTGTACCATCGTTTCTATTTTATAGTCACCTTCATCAACTTTTTTAATCAGTATTTTCCTGGCAATTTCAACGCAAAGCTGTGCTATCTGTTCCTTATGTTCAGAAATACTCTTTTCGTATAAATTTGTTAATTTTTTCGAGACATTTTCAAGAGTCTGACAAAATTGAGAAATCCTTTCTTCCTCCGCTCTTACCCCCCCATTGCTACCTGATACAGCTTTGTCAATCTGAATATTTTCATTTAAGGAATTTGTAAAGCCATCGAGCAATTCCACAGAATTTAAAGCACTCGTAAGATTGATTGTAATTGTCTCAAACATAGCACTACTCTTCTTCCTCTATAAAATCAAGTTCTCCCTTTTTATTTATCTCACGAAGTGTAGCCACAATGGTATCCCTGGCTTCTTCAATATCTTCCATTTTAGGATCAGACATCAATGAGGTTTCCTCATCAAGTGTCGCAGCCGCTCTTTCTGAAATATTATCCTTAATCTTTTTTACTATCACCTCATCCGCTTTAATCAAAGATAAAGCCAGCTTCTGAACATCTATTTCACGAAGTATTTCCTGCAGGCTGCGGTCTTTGACAAGTGGGATATCCTCCCATATTATCATAAGATTTGATATAGATTCGCCTGCCTGTGAATCTTTCTCTTTAATTGTTTCAAGAAGCGTATCCCGGATTTCCGTCTTAAGATTTCTTAAAATTACCGCTGTTTTGCGAAGACTGCCATCTGATGTTCCGGAGCCTGATTCTGCCGCTTGACTACTTTGTTGCATTGCTTTGATTCGTTTTTCTATCAACTGGGCGATCTTAACTTTTGCTTCAATCGTAACACTGCTGCATGTTGTCATTCTTGCTGCTGCACTAAGGCGAACACCGTCACTCAATAAACCGAGTAGTTCAGAGCTTTTTTTAGCCGGCAGTTCTGATAGTGCTATTGCTATAGCCTGTGGATGTTCTGATTCGAGAGTCTTTGCAATATTCTCTGCTGAAGCTGAACGAATGTGCATAAAAGGATCACGCCTTTGCAGTTGATACTGAATTTTTTGCTGGATATTCTCAGCTTGTTTCTCACCGACAGCAGTTTTCAGCATTTGATCAAGAAAATCATTTATATCTAACTTGGGCTTATTGTTCAGCCCGTTACAGAATTGATTTGTAAGTTCAATACTTGCGGAACCGCTTCTGTAGCCATTTGCATCGAGATATGCTAATTCAACCGCAATATCCTGAACCGTGTCAGGGTCAATATTCTTGAGAAGCTCTGTTGCCGTAGGGGTATCAAGGCTCATTAATAAAAGTGCAGCTTTTTGTTTACCTGTTAATGTCATACATCTTACCCTTTTTCATTGATCCAGCTTGCAAATAGTTGTTTGACTTGGTCAGGGTTTTTCTGCAAAGCACTTGCTATCTGTTTACGCAAAATTACAGGATTTTCCTCAAAATTACTGCCTGCGATAGCTGTGAGATTTGCTTTACTTTCACCTCCGGTTATTTGCCCCATAGATTTAATCTCAGCTTCTCCCTTTTTCTTCTTCGATCCGCTGAACATTTTAAGTACAAGCAATGCACAAACTCCCATTATCCCCAGCGAAAATTTCTCTGCCATTTGCATATAACCAGCCATTGCCGAGGGCTTTTCACCTTCTGCTGCAATTTCAGAGCTTTTGTAAAATTTGGCTTCAACAACAGTTAACGAATCGCCTTTTTTAAGATTAAGCCCAAGTGCATTTTCGATAATCTTCTTCACATCTTCCAATTCCATTATTTTTGCAACTTCTCCGGAAGTTGCCGCATTAGGGTCATTAACAGATAGATCAACCACTGCCGCTACAGACAAAGACTTAATCTTACCAGGCAGTTCTGTTTTCTGTTCTACTATCTTAGGAACCATGTATTCCGTTAAAATTGTCTCGTCTTTCTTGATTCCGCCTTTAATAACGGTATCTCCCTGACCTGCTTTATCACTCTGGCTATCTGAAATACTGGTGATCTCTTCTTTAGAGGCAACTTTAGTCTTATCGTATGTCTCTTTGATAAAACTTACGCTGTTCATATCTATGACAGCATTTACCTTAACGGTTGCTCGTCCGGGCCCCAATACTGTGTTAAGCATGTCTTCGACTTTTTCAGAATGCTGAAGCTCAACCCTTTCCTTGAAGTCCTGAACTCCACCAGCTCCATTATTTGCTGTCTGGTTATTGCCGGATAACAGTTGCCCATCACTGTTAACAACAGAAACATTTTCAGGCTTTAAACCATCAACACTTGACGATATCATATGTGTGATAGCCGCAATGTTAGTGCCGTTAAGCTTATAACCTGACTTTAATTTAAGAATAACTGAAGCGCTTGTTTTAGAATCCTGCGAAGCAAAAAGCTTTTGATCATTGCTTACTATATGTACCCTCACAAAATTTATACCTTCGATCATCTGAATGCTTTTTGCCAGTTCATCCTGCAGGGCACGCTTAAGGTTCACATTTTGTACAAATGGGCTTACTCCAACTTTTTCATCATCAAATATTTTGTATCCGCCCTGTGATTCTGTCGGTAAACCATCCTTGGCCATATCCAGACGCAGCTGATAAAGGTGCTTCTTAGGAGCATAAATAGTTGTTCCGCCGTTTCGCAACTCATACTCAATACCTTTTTCAGCGATTTTTTCAGCGATATTCGCAGCTTCTTCACTTTCCAGACCCTGAAAAAGCATTCTCATCTCAGGCTTAGTTGCCCAGTGAGTCAGTATTGCAGCGGCAAACACAAATGCCAAAGCAAGTGAAATCAGCACTGCTTTGTGCACAATATTAAGGTTATGCCAGACAGATGTTATTTTCTGGAGAAGGCTCATTAAGTCTCGCTCTTATACACAGGTATCATTATTTATATTTGCATATTCATCGTTTGTTTGTACGCTTCAACGAGCTTATTACGGACACCAACCAGTAATTTAAAACTCATATCCGCCTTAGCCACCGCCGAAACCACAGAAGTAACATCCTCGTTCTTGCCCGTCAGTAAGTCTTTGATAGACATATCAGAAGCTTGCTGCATATCGTCAACTTTAGAGACATAGTCATTAACAGCCTTAATCGTCTTATCAAAATTTCCCTGGTTGGTCGCAGGTTTGACTGAGGATATTCCCACTTGGGGCATTGACGGGTTAATATTTGAAGTAGGATTAATCATAATAAATTTTCCTTATATTTATCGAAGTAACTCGAGAGTTGTCTCTGCCATCTGCTGATAACGTTTCATTACCGCAACATTGGCTTGGTAAAGTTTTTTTGCACGGTTCATATTGATCAACTCCATTGGCAGATTTACATTCGGCATCCGAACATAGCCGTTAACATCAGCATCGGGGTGACCCGGATCAAGCAATTCCTGGAAATTGCTCATATCCTCTGCTATTTCTTCCACTTCAACGCAACTGATACCATCATTGGTAGCCCGCATTTTTGCCTCAATTCTTCTGTAAGGTTCACCATTGCCGGTATCGGTAGTACGTATGTTGGCGATATTAGACGAAACAGCCTTCATATTTTTGTTCTGAGCTCTCAAGCCTGACATCGCAATATCTATAGGGCTTAAGTTGTTATCGATTTTCATTTTTATATTCCTTTATATACTGCAACAGACATCATATTTTTACTGCGAGCTGCATCTGTTGATATTTTTTGTTTAGAATTCGGACGTATGCTTTATGGCGAAGTGTGTTCTCAATCATTTTGCCTATTTCCGCTTCCAGATTCACATCATTGCCTTTTTCATTGACTGCGGTAGTACATGGCTGGTAAAGCTCAGCCTTTACATCGCCTGTGCCGCCTTTGCTCGCTTGCTGCATTGCTTTGTCCAGCATATCTTCAAATTTAACATCAACACTGCGATATTGAGGCGTTTCAAGGTTGGCAATATTGCTGGCAATAGCTTTTTGGCGCAGGTTTTCCGCCTTTAAAGCGGCTTCAATCGAATCAAAAATGTTATTAGTAATCCTTGTCATTTTCATATATCCATGTGGTCTGCTCCCCGAAAACTGATCCATTTAATGTGAGAGTATAACGGACAAGTTT
>CAYZEH010000101.1:0-9454 GCA_964477135.1 uncultured Pirellulales bacterium
CAAACTCCACAAGCGATAGACCCGCCAAAAGAAGAAGCAATAATACTTACTCCGCCCCCATCCCCAAAGCCAAAGATCAATGGCCCATTAGTCTACGGCGCACGCCCAAGCCACCAATTCATCTACCGGATCCCAACTACAGGCACACGCCCAATAACCTTCGAAGCTGAAAACCTCCCAAAAACTTTAAACCTCAATAAAAACACCGGCATCATAACAGGCACGACTCCCAAAAAGACCGGCGAATACAATATCACATTCAAAGCAAAAAATAACCTCGCCTTCGCACAAAAAAAATTCAAACTCGTAGTAGGTGACATCCTCGCACTAACTCCGCCAATGGGATGGAACCACTGGTACACACACTACAACCAGATCACCGATGATCTCATGCGCCAAGCCGCCAAAACAATGGTCGACTCCGGCATGGCCGACTTCGGCTACCAATACGTAAACATCGACGACTGCTGGATGATGGCCGACGACTCACATTGGGATGACGCACGCAAAGGCAAATTCAGAGACGAACAAGGCAACATCATCTGCAATAAATTCTTCCCCGACATGTACGCCCTCACCGAACACATCCACTCTCTAGGCCTGAGAGCAGGCATATACACCTCGCCAGGCCCACTAACATGCGGAAAATACGCCGGCAGTTACCAATACGAACAACAAGACGTCGATCAGTTTGTTGCATGGGGTTTCGACTTCCTGAAATACGACTGGTGCAGCTACAGCCAAATCGCAAAAGACCCAAACCTCGAAGAAATGCAAAAGCCATACATACTAATGGGCGATATCCTAAAAAAAGCAGACCGTGACATTATCTTAAATCTCTGCCAGTACGGCATGGGACAAGTCTGGAAATGGGGCGAAAAAGTCGGTGGTCAATGTTGGAGAACATCAGGAGACCTCGGCTTTGAACTGACAAACTACCACACCGTCGCACGCAAAAACGCAAAGCATAAAAAATATGCACACCCCGGCTCATGGAATGACCCCGACTACCTCATCATCGGCATGATCGGACGAAGGTCAAAAACCCCCGAAGAAAGAAAATGCCCCCTGACTCCAAACGAACAATATTCATATATGTCACTATGGTGTCTGATGGCTTCGCCGCTGTTCTTCTCAGGAGACATGGGCGAACTTGACGATTTCACACTAAACATCCTGTGCAACACAGAAGTGATTGAAATAAACCAGGACCCGCTCGGTAAACAAGGCTACCCCGTCATTATAAACTATGAAACCGAAATATGGAAAAAAGAACTTTACGACGGCTCAATCGCGGTTGGCATGTTCAACCGCGCAGAGCTCCCGCAAAAAGTAACTTTCAGCCTGAAAGGCCTCAACCTCAAAGGCCGATACAAAATCCGTGACCTCTGGCGACAAAAAGACCTTGGCACAATAAAAAATTCCTACTCCGCAAAAATCCCCCGCCATGGCGTAAAACTACTAAGATTATATCCAAAAAAATAAATTTAGATTAATCCAGCAACTGCAAAAAACACAGCCTACCCGACCAGCATTCATCTTCCCGTACGCTCGTAATACTGGCTACTCATATTCTGATGTATAAGAGCAATACTTTTCTAAGCCCCCTTTGCTTCAAGTCCTATAATCAATGACTTGGTGTGTATTTTATCTGTTTTACGGCAAATATTCACCGAAAATCACAAGTTAAACAAGTTGCTATCCAATCATACCGACAAAGGAAAGTAAGAAAATTGTTTATAACAAGGAGTAAACGATTATGGATATGTACGACAATCTTTTTTCACAGGGATGTTTGCTTAATGAGCAGGTAGCAAGGCAGATATTTGAGATATTTCCCGATGGAGGGGCGGTAATGGTGATAGTTGACCGTGAAGGGCACTATTGGCCAAGCGACAGTGACGCTTTTGCCAAACTTAATATAAACGAAACGACTATAAGTGATATTTGCGAAAAAATTGACGACGGCGTAGAGCCTTTGATAACGCAAATCGATGAAATAAGCTTAATATCAAGTCAGCTCGTAACCGACCGCACAAACTGTGGTTACGTAATCATTGCTATACCGCAGCACAGCCCGGAAAAGGCGATGGCAAATATCGATCTGCTTGAGATAATACTCAACCAGGTAAGTCTGATCGCAAAGCTTATTGAAAAGAATAATATGCTTTATGAGCTCCAGCTGAAAAACCAGAATAACCTCTGCGCGGCAAACGTAGGTTTAAATTAAGCTTCGATAAGCAGTTACAGCTGTTTTTAGTGTCTAATTGTCATGATGGATAACAAATTCGCCAAGACGCTAAAAGCATATCTCAAATCAATTCAGAGCAAAGTTTAAGTTGCTATTGGACGCGTAATTGGTATAATTACGCTTCTATAATAGATTAATATTTATTTTGTGAATATTATCTGCGTTGATGTGTAATTATTTTTATTCTTAGCTGGGATACTGGAAAAAGTGAAATTTCAGGTTTTTAAAGACGGAAAATTGGTCAAAGATTTTAAATTATGCGGTGCTTACCTTTTCGGCACCGATGGTATTGCTATACGCAAAGCGAAAATAGGCTTTAAAAACGGGGTTATTACTTGCGAAAAGTCAAATTTTGAAACCGCAGGACTGGCGTTGCTTTGGTCTATAGATTCGATAGGGAAGATAATGCTTCCTACAACTTGTCTGCCGGAGCGCGAAAAACCTTATATTTTGAATGTTGAGATCGCACGCGCCAAGCAGATGCAAATAATCAATAAGTGCGAAGACTGGTCATATTTTAGCAATCAGGGTGATTTATCTGAGGATGCCAGAAAGTTATTTACCAAAGCTATTCAGAACATATCAGACGCGCCGCTCGCTTCAAAGCTTGCTGATAAGTCTTTAAAAAAATCTATATCTTTAAGTGAGAGCCTGGCAGTCAAGCAATCGATAAATCTTTTCAATAAGAGAGTCAAAAACCGCAGATTTGGCAGGGGGTGTTTGGGTTGTAATTTAGACCCTGCTTTTATCGGAGATGAGAAGTATGTGAAAAAACTGGCCTCTGTTTTTGGAACGGTTAATATTCCGGTAAACTGGGCGAAAATAGAACGCAAACCGGGTGAGTATGATTTTTCAGAAATTGATGCCTGCATAGAAGTTCTTGCCGATAGAAAGCTTACTATAAGCGCAGGGCCGATACTGAAATTTTCAAAAGAGACTTTACCGGGTTGGCTCACGAAAAAAAAATTAGACTTTGAAACAGTCCGGGACGCCTCTTATAAGTTTATCACAAATTTAGTCAGCAGGTATGCTGTCAATGTTAAAAGCTGGCGTGTGGTCTGCGGTTTAAATGCTTACAATTATTTTGCGTTCAGTTTTGAGCAGATCCTTGAGATGACTCGAGCTGCGAATATGGCTGTCAAAGCAGCAGGAGGAAAAGCTAAAAAAATAGTAGAGGTAGCTAATCCGTGGGGTGAATATTACTCAGCTGTCCAAAATACCATTCCGCCTTTGGTTTATGTCGATATGATGGTACAGAGCGGCATCAATTTTGATGCGTTTGGTATCCAGATGAAATTCGGAAAAGACTTTGCCGGGATGCACGTCCGTGATTTAATGCAGATATCAGCTTCCCTTGATTATTTCTCGATACTTGGAAAGCCTCTGAAAATTACCGAAGTGGAAGTCCCATCCAAACCCGGCATCGAGAAAGAAAATGGAAATCTCGCCGGTCTTTGGCATGGTCAGTGGAGCCAACGTCTCCAGAGCCAATGGGTGGAACATTTTTATATAATAGCTTTCAGTAAGTTTTTTGTCGATTCTGTGACATATTCACATCTTGTCGATAACAGCAATAGTACAATAACAAACAGCGGTTTAATAACCAAAGATATGGAGCCCAAAGAGTCCTATCGGGCGATACAGAAACTGCGTAAAATCATTTTCAATAAGCAATAGAAGGTGAAACACATAGTCAAACAGGCAAATAATGTTAATCAGGCTGAAATCGGACCATTGCTGAACATGGCTGAAGATTCTGATAAGGTCGATACCTCAACTTTTCTTGTAATTATTTTTATTTGCTTTTTATTTTCCGCTGGTTTTGTTATTTTTGGTGGTTGCTTGTTTGATAGTACAGCATCGATCGAACTCGATGGAAAAATAAATATAAATGAAGCCTCAGTTGTTTCCATGATGAGACTGCCCGGTGTTGGTATTTCTAAAGCAGAGTCGATAATTCTGTATCGCCAAAACTGCGGCAGGCAAAAGGCTTTTAAAAGCTGTGAAGACCTTACGCGCATTCACGGCATAGGTGTTAAGACAGCTGATAGTGTAAAACAATATATAAGATTTGAATGAAGCTTCAGCAGATTTGATTTTATCTGATTTAAGGAGCAATAGGGAAAACGATAATGGCAGAATGGCAGATTAGTAAATCACAGGGACAGTGTTTTGGGACAGCCAAGCCGATCGCTCCGGGAGAAGAATTTTTCGCCGCTTTGGTAGAAGTCGAAGACACATTCGAAAGACGCGATTATTGTTGCCAATACTGGAACGAGCATAAACCCCAGGTCTATTGTTACTGGAAGAGCAGGTATCCCGACCCTGATGAGAAAAAACAGTTATTGATAGATGATGATATGCTGGTAGCTTTTTTTGAGCGTCTTGCCGAAGAAACAGATCAGGATAAAATAAACTTCAGATTCGTCCTGACCTTAATACTCATGCGAAAAAGAAAGCTGAAATATAACTCGTCGAGAGTAGCCGACAGCGGGGAAATATGGACACTGAAAGTAACCGGGGAAAAAAGAACGGTTGATGTTATAAATCCCCATCTGAATGAAGATCAGATAGAGCAATTATCATCCCAGATGGGTGAGATAATGCAGGTGGATATAGAACAGTGAGCCTTTGTTTTTATAAAAAAGCGTTGTCAGTTTTTTGCCTGTTAACGGGTTTCTTTTCGTTGTTTCTTTTGACAGGTTGTGAAAGTACCCGTGTTGATAACCGCCCTGAAATATCAGCTAACTCAGTCAACGAAGCAATCTCCGGCGTGAGAGCAAACCAGAAAAATTCCCAGCCCTTTAAAGCTATCGGAAAATGCAAAGCAAAGTTTTTCTCAGGCGGACATGGATATGACGAGAAATTTTCAGTTAAGCTTTGGATAAGTCCGCCAAACAGGTTGCGTTTTCATGGCGATGTTTTTTTTGATCCTCGCGGCATCGACCTCGGCGCAAACGAAAAATTCTTCTGGTTAGTGACTAAACCAAAAGAAATACGCAGCTACCAGTGGGGCCAATGGTCAAAAACAACAAAATTTCAAAATATGATAATCAATCCGGCTCAGCTGCTTGAGGCATTTGGGCTTTTGGCGGATATGTCGGATGAAAATACAACACTTGCCAGCCTGCATCGGTCTGACCTGCTTGTTCGCAAAGACTTCATGGGGCGATATAAAGACCGCATCTATATAGATAACCGTAGCAGGATGATTAGCAAGATAGAATATTTCGATGCCAATAATGAAATAATTTTGATAACGGAACTTAGCAATTATAAGAAGATCGCAGATAGTTTTAAAATTCCGATGAGTATAAGAATAATCAGCAATCCGAAAGCCTCTGTCGAAGAAATGGTAGATATCAAAATAACTCTTCGTTCAGTTAAAGTAGGCAAAATAAAAGATGCTATCTTTTTGAATAGGCCGAAAACTAAAGGCTTTAAACGTATCAGCGAATATACAGCCGATGGATTTGTAGTAGATCAGCTTAGATAATTTTTTGGGAGTGTAAAATGGCGACAATTGAATTAAAAGATAGAATTAAGCAAGGCGTATTTTTACTTGATGGTGCAATGGGAACACAGCTGGCAGCTCGTGGTGTCGAAGTGGGACATTGCAACGATTATCAGAATATCGAATCTCCTGATATAGTAAAGGCTATCCATCAGGCATATTTCAGTGCCGGCAGTGACGCTGTTTTGACAAATACTTTCGGTGCTAATAAATATACCCTCACAAGACATGGCCTTGCTGATAAAGTCTGCGAAATAAACAAAGCTGCAGCGCAGATAGCAAGAAAAGCTGCTGGCGATGAAAGATACGTTCTTGGTGACATAGGCCCAACCGGTGATTTTCTCGCACCTTTGGGATTGCTCAAACCTGACGAATTAAAAGAAGCATTCGCCGAACAAACCAAAGCTTTGGAAGCTGGTGGTGTTGACGGCTTCATAATCGAAACTATGACCGCACTTGAAGAAATCGTTATAGCAATTGAAGCTGTTAAATCAGTAAGCTCACTGCCGGTATTCGCTTCGATGTCTTATGACAAAGCAGGCGATAATTTCAGAACAATGATGGGAGTTAGCCCTGAAGTCGCGATAGCAAAAATCGTGGAACTTGGCGTCGATGCCATAGGTTTCAATTGTGGCAAGATGAGTCTCGATGACTACAGGAGTTTAGCAAAAAAATACGCCTCTGTTGTCAAAGACCTCAATAGTAATGTTAGCCTCTTAGCAGAATTAAATGCAGGGCTCCCCGAGTTGGTTGGTGACCAGGCGGTTTATAATGTGACAGGTTCGGAATTTGCCCAGGCACTAAAGGATATAAACGAAACGGGCTTTAATATATTAGGTGGTTGCTGCGGCACAGACCCCAACCTGATTAAAACCGCTACCGGTCTATTAAAATAATAAGCTCAGCAACGGTCGGTGTTTTCTCTTAAAGTTTTATTTCTATATCCTTCGCTTCGATGTGCATTTTCATGTCACTGTGCAGTTGCAATGCAATATGCCCTTCTTTGCTGCCTTGAGTATCGATTATGTCAGTTACTTTATTTCCATTGATGAATATTTGGATATGCGAACCCTTGGCTTTTACCAGCATCTCTGACCATTGTCCTATAGTGTAGAACTTTTTCACGTACTCAGGATCAGGCTTTACGACCCAACCTCTTCCACCAGTTTCATACAAGCCACCCGTTTCATAAGATGTATCGATTTCAGCCTGGAACCCTACTCCGCCTCTTTTATCACCGGTTTCTTTCATCCTGAAATATACACCGCTGTCACCTTCTGTTATCTTGAATTTCAGTCTTAGAGTAAAATCAGAATATGTTTTGTCAGTGACTAACAGACCATGGTTTTTGTCCTGTTCGGTGCTTGTGCCGACCAGAACACCATCTTTCACCTGCCATTTTCCTCCCGGCAATGCATGAAAGCCTTGAAGGTCCTTGCCATTGAAAAGCTTTTGCCATTTCTCACTGTCACAACATTTCTTTTGATTTTCGTTTTGACAAGAAACCAGAACAAAAATCATCGATAAGCAAAGTAATACCAGTAGTATTGTTTTATGTTTTAACATTGTCATACCCCTTTGCTATAATAATTTATAATTTCCATGGCGTCCTGTAAGATTTTGAGAGCATTTTGTTTGCCTGGGCATCGTTGATAAATATTTCCTTATCAGGATTCCATTGCAATTTTCTTCCTAACTGAATTGCGATATGGCCGAGGTGACAAAGGGATGTTGTTCGGTGTCCGACTTCAGCGTCTTCGAGTGTATTGCCTCTGGTTTTTACAGCATCGATGAAGTCTCTCTTTTCGCATTTTAACGGGAAATGTATCTCCTCAGGTTTTATTACAGAGTTTAATATTTCATCTGAGCTTGCGGTTATTTTGTCGGGATAATCAGCATGTACCCAGCCCTTGGTTCCTTCAAAGTGTATGTATGGTTGATCCGTTTTGTATGTCATTTTTACGCCGTTAGCAAATTTGTATTTTATGTCGAAGTTCAGCAAAACGTCCCATAGCCCTTCTTTAGGATATTTACCATGGCCCTCGACTTCTACCGGGCCGGAGCGTTCTGTACCATTGCCCCATTGTGCGATATCGTTCAGGTGTGTTCCCCAGTTGGTCACCATGCCGTCACAGTAATCTCTTACTCGCATCCAACCTGCTCTTCCATAGCTTCGCGGCGGGTGAACTCGTTTTTCAGTGTATGCCGCAACTGGTGCCGGGCCCAACCACATGTCGTAGTTTAGATCCGGCGGTACAGCCATGTCAGGTTCGTTTCCACATGCGATGTCCCCGAAGGGTACGCCTGTTTTAATTGTGTGAATTTTTCCGATCCGTCCGTTGACTACCAGTTCGACGGCCCGGTGGAAATTAGACTCGGATCTGAATTCGCTGTCTGTTCTGAAAACTTTGTTATAGCGTTTTGCAGTGTCGCTGATGATTCGCCCCTCTTCAATTGTCATGGTTATTGGTTTTTCACAGGATACATCTTTGCCTGCTTTTATTGCCATGATCGACATTATGGCGTGCCAGTGGTCAGGAGTTGATATCATTACAGCATCGATATCTTTCTGGGCGAGCAATTCGCGAAAGTCTAAGTACGCTCTGCAACTTTTCGCTTTGCCGGTTTTATTATTTTTGCCGTAATACTTATTGACAGCGTTAACAGCATTGTCTTGTCGCCAGCTATCGACATCACACACAGAAACTACCCGGACATCTGGCATAGAAAGGAAAGCTTTAATATTGCTTGATATTCCCTGCCTGCCGACACCGATCATGCCTATGGTAATCTTATCGCTTGCCGGTGCAGCAGGTGAATAAGCAGTACAGATATATGGCAGAGCTAATGAAGTTGCTGCCGTTGACTTGAGGAATGATCGACGAGATATTATCTTTTTAGACATCACTTTATATCCTTTTAATAAAAAGTTACCACTCAGTAATTACATGCCTCTATGCAAAATGATTGTATTATTTTGCCTGACATATTTCCACTTTTTTTTACAGCTTTATTCATAATAGCAGTAGTTTATGGACATTATTATACGTCAGATATGCTCCATTTTACGACAGGAGCACAATCTTTTTGGGGTATTGTATCAGGTAAACATGTTTTAGATTATCTGTGGATTAATGGATAAATGAGGGTATAATACAGTATTCATACACGATTAAGCGTTTTTAACTTTTGGAGAAACGACGTAGTGGCTGAGCGGGCAATTGATGTTAATACAGGTCAAATACATCTCGCTAATGGTGATGGTGTCCTGAGGTCTGTTGCATTAGGTTCATGTATTGCGGTTGTGGCGTATGACCCTAAGAAAAAAATCGGTGCCATCGCACATATTATGCTTCCGGGAAGCGCTCCAGCCAATAATACGAGGAAAAACAGGTATGCATCAAACGCTATTACTGAAATTTTAACTAAGATGGCTAAAGCGGGTTCGCAAAAGAGTGATATTGAGGTCTGTGTGGTAGGGGCAGGTAATGTTCTTGAAAAAGGAGATGATACTATTTGTACCTCTAATATCGAATCTGTTATGCAACTGCTCGAAGATAATAATATTCCCGTAAGAGCCTCTGTTGTTGGTGGGACAGAGAGGAAGGGTGCTTTTCTGAATGTTAAAAGTGGCAGTATCTCTTATACACAAGGCGATAACCAGGCAAAGCTGTTATGGCAATTCAAGT
>CAYZEH010000102.1:0-9446 GCA_964477135.1 uncultured Pirellulales bacterium
ATATCTTCAAAATCTACAACACCGTCATTATTCAAATCCGCCAGCAATGACCAGTTATAAGGAGCCAAACTCGCCTGATGAGTACCGCCATAAGCACCCATATTTATCCGTACATTTACACCATAGTCATTTTCAGGGTCATTAGGAGCTGCCATAAGTTCATTTCCAAGAGAATAACCGGGATTACCAGCATCAATACATCTACTTGTAACCTGATCAAAAACCCAGGTTGATGGGTTTTCTTCATCTATGCGCCAACCAAAGCTTTTCAAATGATAATCACCTTCATCAAGCTGAAAATCGTTTATATCCCATTGCCCCAGGCTCGCAAAACATGGATCGACATCGAGATTGCCAGAACCCCAGATTACATCTCCAACAATATTTTCTAAATCGCCCTGTATATTACAATAAGAAATCTCAGCAACGCAATCCTCAATAACTTGAAGCTGTATATTTTGGTTATTATAAATAATAGTATTTTCTATTTTAGCTGAGCCCACCTTTGCACCAGTAATATTATTAGCAATAGTGCAATTTCTAATTGTACCTTCACAGCCATAAATAACATAAGAAAGGGTGCAAGAACCAGAGGTAATATTATCGGTAATCAAACAATTGTTTATAAGACCATCACAATCTCTCAAAACAGTTGAATGGCATGTGGCATTGCCGCTAATGTTGCAATTACTTATCGTAGCTTGAGTATTTCGACCAGAAACAGCACCATGATTTATATTGTAAATCTTAAAGCCGAGGAGTTTGCAATTGGGATCTTCTGAGCCGTCAAATAAAACTACCCCATTAATAATTGTTTTATTTACCACATCCCAATCATTAGGATCGGTACTTCTGAGTATAAAGTTTTTGTTTTTGAAATCAATTTCATTCTCACTATTCGGATCAGCATCAGGATATGAGCCCGGCAAAACTTCAATGGTATACCCTTCTTCGACCACATCAATTGCTTCCTGGATCGTATCAAAAGGATGAGCAAAACTTCCACATTCATTAAGGTCACCGCCGCTGGGGTCATTAGGGTCCGGGTCGTTCGGGGCATTATCATCGACATATATTATGTCACCTGCGCAAAGAGCGCATGCAAAAATCACGCAAAACGCAGATAACACAAAATAGTTAAAACAGCATCTTCTTTTCATCTTCCCGTTTTTCAGAAAAAAAACGCATCCTTCCTTAAAATTTATTTTAAAAACTCCACAAGCCATAACATGGATTGCTGGTTATAATTAAGCCACTTCAAACTTTTTGCCGGAGGAGCAAAATCCTTAGCATCTTCAATATCCTGGAGATAAGTAAATCTAAGCTCGCCTTGCTTTTCAATATCTGATGTCAAAAAGGTTATTTTTTCTACAAGGTCTGCTTCCATATCGATTGTATATTCAATTTTACCCTGCGGATGGTCCAATGTTACTACCGCACGCCCCCCGCCCGGCAGCAATTTTGTATCAAACCATATCTGTTCCTTAGCAGCATCTCTTCTTACTGTATCGATAGTATGCAGTCCCATCCAGGGTCTGGACAAACCAGCAAAACTTTCAGATTCGGGAATCCGCCTGGAACCAACGTATAGTTTCATCCATGGATAGTTTCTCTTACAAACATCAGATACAAATGCGATTCTGCCTTTGCCTTTAACCAATTGGTCACCAATTTTGCCTTCAACAGTGAAAAAGGTCCAGCCTCTTTTATGCATAGCATCACGATTGTCTATTCTTCTGATTCCTGACGGCAGATTACATCTGAAAAATTCCTCATTTGAGACATCTTTTCTGGAAACGACTTGCTGATAATTACCATCTGTTTCGTGTTTTACGATTATCATGAGACCATCCTCCTTATAAGGAACATAATCCAGTTTTTTATTATTTTCCTGAATATGGTTGATAAAACGGGTTAAACGCTTTGAGTCAGTAGGAAGCATTTGAACTGAAAGATCGGAGTTCCACATACGATAGTTATTAACATGCAGCCTGCCATTGCTTCTGTAAAAATTGGCCTGCTCATTTTGGAACCACTGATAATAACTCGCTCCTTTGCCACTGGCTGATTCAGTTTGCATTAACACAGCACCATTCATCCTCGGCGGATAATAATACCAGTGCTGCCGCCGGTTTCCGTTTTGAACTTGACCAAGCTGTAACATAGATTCTGTGGCACGTTGATAAGAGTTAGCTGCATTGTCTGAAAAAATGTTATCAATCGATGGTGCAACAACAGCACTTCCCACTACCATTACACCAGCTGTCATCGCAACTATCGCTGACTTAGAAGCAGCAATACCCAGCAAAGAACCCACCAATCCAACTTGCAAAGTGGAAGAAGAAATCGCTACCCCTGCAGCAGATGCCTCGGTAGTAGCGGTAAACTTACCAAAAAACACTAAAGCTGACACGAGAGCACTTCTGCCAAGACCATAACGTGATAATCTTTTAGCCAGAGATTTCTTGGCACGATAAAACAGAGCCCTGACTCCAATTTCACTGCTTTTCATAAAATCAGCGATCTCAGAATAACTCATCTGGTCATAGCATCGCATTGTCAGAACCGCCCGATGCCTCGGCTCCAGTTGAGCCATCGAATCAAGAACGATCTGCTTCCATTCAGCTGAAACCATATCAGCTAACCCCTCAGAAGCACCATCCTTAGTAATCTGGGAACTCAGTTCTGACAGAGAGATTGTCTTATGTCTCCACTGCCGACCATAATGGCTGCGAACCTTGTTAAAAGCAATCCGGTAAATCCAGCCCCAGAACCGGTCTGCCCTTTTTAACTTTTGAAATACCTTGTACATTTCTAAAATTGTCTCCTGCACTATATCCTGTGCCAAATCTTCATTTAACGTCAATCTAACCACATATTGCGATAAACGCGCATAAACCTGCTCAGCCAACAAGTTCAGACTAACCCTGTCACCATTTTGAGCTTTTTTTACAAGTTCAATGTATTCAGCGTCATTTTCCATACGTGTTTTCTATAATATTAAGTGCCACAAAAAGGCTAAATGTGACGCTTTTTTAATAAGTTTTCTTATTTTTTAAAGCATCTTTATTAATTATACCAAAAAACAGCCCCAAAATGCAGTTTGACGTCAAAAATGCTTCAAAAAAATATTAAAAATAACCAATCGCAAATTGCGTTATAAGCCCTGTGTTTACCAAATAACCCATATTAAAGCAATCTGATGCAACCTACCTCACATAAGTCCGATAATCGTTGCATCAATGGCTTTGGCGTGTGCATAAAAAACAATATAACAAAAAGGGTAATTTACCACCACATTTCAGCATTTTTTGTTGTTTTGCCGAAAATTTTCTAAAAAAGCAGAAAAAATCTTCATTTTTCTTAGACGTTTTCAGGCAGTTTTACCTATCTCAGCATTATGAATCATTAACTCTTATAGAACATAAATTGTCTTTTTTTTTGTTTGCATTCCTCTCATAAACCTGATACTTTCTGCTCTGAATAAAAGCTGAGGGCTTATTTTATGCAGGGTCAAAACGAGAAAATTCGTTGGCTAAACGAGCAATTAGATCGTTGGATAAGTGAGAACATTATCGACAAAGCCGCTGCCGATAAGATAACCCAACTATATCCGCCCGGCAAAGTGTCCCGCCCATGGGCAGTGATAGTTTTCTCCGGCATTGGAGCATGTGTGATAGGCCTTGGTATTATACTGCTGTTTGCATATAACTGGGCAGACATGACCAAATTCACAAAACTTGGTCTCATCTTTGGCTCAATCATAATTTCACATACTATCGGCATAACAGTGTTCCTTCACAGCGAAAAATTCAAATCACTCGGTGAAGCTTTAACTATCATTGGAACAATGTTCTTCGGTGCAGGCATATTTTTGATCGCACAGATATATCATATCGATGAACATTTCCCAAACGCATTTTTATTTTGGGGCATAGGTGCTGCCCTTTTGGCATGGACAATACCTTCAATCGCACAAGCTATTATAGCTGCTATACTATTTACACTCTGGGCTATTATGGAAGGGGCAGCTTTTGGAGCTCCGATTCCTTATGTATTTGGACTTCTGCTTTTGCTTTTCCCGTTGGCATATATTAAACGTAATGGTCTGCTGATCTGTATACTTCTTTTATCTTTAGCATTTTCAACTATTTTTGTGGTCACAGCCAACCACGAAAATGAAGAGATAGTTTTTTATTCACTTTTAAGTTTGTTCACACTCTATACTGCGACAGGCATAATACATCAAAAATTCAGTAAATTCGAACAGTTTGGTCATATCTATCGTTTTTTAGGATTGGCAGGGTATTTTTTAACACTGTTTATACTTTGCTTTACTGAAGTAGCAGAAGATGTGATTGATGATATCGAATTATTTTCCAGCTTGGCTACCATACTTTACTGGACAATACCATTTACTCTTGCGATTGTCAGCAGCGCTGTTATCTGCCGGGATATAATGAAAAAAGTGAAGCTCAAATATTATTCACATGATTTAATTTTAATGCCTTTACTACTGATATTCTTCGGTTGTTACTCACTATCACTGGTGCGTGTTTTCCAATGGCCTGCTGTTGCGCTTTTCAACCTGATATTCCTGACACATGCATTAATGATGATGGCCAGCGGCTGTAAGCAGGCAAATGCATTCAGAACTATTTTAGGTGCTGTCGGGCTTGCTGCTTTAACTGTAGCAAGGTTTACAGATCTCTTCGACAGCCTCGCCGTTCGAGGATTAATCTTTGTGATAGTAGGAACACTCATTTTCGTTCAGGGATTTTTCTATTTAAGTTCGAAGAAGAAAAAAGCTTTGCAGGAAAATACATGAGAAAATTACTCATAATATGTGCTGTTATTTTTCAGATAGTTCTACTGGCCTTTATGGCAGGTGAGAGAGAATATGTATTACGCAAAGGTACGATAGTCTATCTGCGAACAACACCAATTGACCCAAGGGACTATTTTCGAGGTGATTATGTCCGCCTGAATTATGAAATATCCAGCATAAAATCTGATAAGTTACGTGATGGTTTAAAAAACTTAAAACAGGATTACAAGGAAAAAGATAAAAAAGTTTATGCCGTACTTAAGGTTAATGATGAGAATATAGCAAATCTTCTTTACGCCACTGACAAAAAACCAAAAAAAGACCAATTGTTTGTCCGAGGCAGACTTAATTATAAACGTAAGGGCCGGATTGATGTTCGCTATGGAATAGAAAGTTATTTCCTTGAACAAAATAAAGGCAAAGAGTTAGAAGACAGGAAACTCAAAGGCCGCAGAGCTTCGCTGGAAATGGCAGTAGCATTGGGCAGCAACGGCATTGCTGTCATTGAAAATTATCGCTGGGCTCCGATTTCTATAGAAATTACTGACTTAAAGCTTAAAGGCAACTCCCCACAAAAAGCCAAGCTAACATTAACAAATATTTCAGAAAAACCCGTAGCAATAGTGGATTTGCCTGGCAATCGTTCACTTAAAATGGAAAAAGACCTGCGCAGATGGTGGAATGATAACAAAAATTGGCAATGGATAACAGAAGATTCAGCTGATTATTTACCTGAAGATAAACACATACATGTATTAGAACCAAGCCAAAGCTACGAAATAGAGATCGATTTTAATAACCCGTACTGGTCCATATCTGTAAGTGATAAACAGGCCAATCTTGTTAGTAAATACGGATTCAACAGTTCTCCTTTCAGGATAGTCTATGAGCCGCCATCAGCAAAGCAATGCGAAAATTTGAAAAATGCTGATTTGATTTGGCATGGCAAAATAAGTTCAGAATCAATTCCAAACCTCGATTAAAAATTGGCTGCCCAAGTCTTATTAAAAACATCATAATGAATCAAAATCAGCCCTGCTCTACTTTAAACCTTGATTTCAGGTATCATCAATGGGCCAATACAATATTTAATTTAAAATAATAAACCCTGCTCAGGTTAGCTTTAACTGGAAATAACGTAATTTAATGATATAATCAGTTTTTGTGTGACGTTTTTTGAGTAGGATTTATGGGCACTTTTACGAATAGAAGTTATTTTGTTTTATGTTGTTTCTGTTTTTTTGCGATAGCTGCTGCGAATGTAATCGGCTGTACGGTACCGGTTTTTCAGTACGCATTGCAAAACTGGCAAAGTGCAATCTACAAGGTTGAAATAAACACCACGGAAAATCCCTCAGCAAAAGAGGCTGACATTATAGCGAAACTAAAAAGCAACCCTTCTGCTGCAAATTATAAGATTGATGTTAAGGCTGAGGAAGATAAAACATCTCAGCTGACTGTCTATTTTCCAACAGGTGATATCGCATGGAAAAAACCCTTGAGCCAGGAAGCGATTGAAATACTTTTAGACAGCCCAGTAAGAAAGGAAATGGCAAAAAGACTGATAAGGGGAGAGACGGCTGTATGGATTCTAATTGAATCAGGTGACAAAGCAAAAGATGATTCCGCGGAAAATACATTGCAACAGCAACTCAGGCGATTAGAAAAAGAAATCACATTAGCAAGTAATTCCATAGAGGATGATCCGCAGGATGACCCTTCGATGCAGGTTGACAGCGTTGATATAAAATTTTCGATAATAAGAATAGATCGCAAAGACAAAAATGAAGAATTCTTTATCGCATCTCTTTTGAAGTCGGAAGAAGATTTAACCAGCTTTGACGAGCCTATAGCGCTTCCTGTTTTTGGAAGATCAATCGCGCTTTACGCATTAGTTGGCAAAGGGATAACACCCGTCAATATTGAACGGGCGTGCAGATTTATAGCTGGGCCCTGCTCGTGTGTTTTAAAAGCTGAAAATCCAGGTACGGATCTGCTGGTCTCCGCAAACTGGGATGATGCTGTGATAGATGAGCCTTTGATAAAAGAGATTGAACTGCCTGAGCTTACCAGCATCACAAGTGCAAATTATCAAAATAGAGATATCAATTCAAATATAGACACCAATTCAGAAGATGAATATGAGCTTGTTCTATTATCTGATAATGTCAAAGAGGAAATGAAAAAAAATGATCCAAAACTCATTATCAATGTTGCATTTATTTTCGTAGCAGCAATAGTTTTGCTTGGGGTAGTCACAATAGTAACAAAAACTAAAAAGAAAAAATAAAGGTTAGTTCATTAATGAAAATATGGCAGTTTGTTATCAAGGAAGTTCTCTACCGCAAAACAAGTTTTCTGCTGACAGCTTTGTGCGTTGCCGTTGCTGTTGGAGCTTTTTCCTGCGCTGCTGCACTTTTGAAAATAAATGATACAAAAGCGGGCTCAATACTGGCTGAAAAACAAAAACAGACGGAAAAGCAGATGGCCATCCTCAACGATGACATGAGAAAAGCAACATTAAGACTGGGCTTTAATCTTGCGATACTACCTAAAGAACAGAGTATCGGCGACTGGTATGCGGACGATTTCGGCAGCACATATATGCCTTACGAATACGTCGATAAACTCGTAAATTCCGGCATAATTTCCATCAGACATTTACTGCCCGTATTACAGCAGAAGATCACCTGGCCGGAATACAAAAGAAAAATAATCCTTGTTGGCACACACGGCGAAGTCCCCAACCTGCACAAGAACAAAAAAGTCCCGCTGGTTCAGCCTGTAGAGACTGGGCAGATAGTGCTTGGTTATGAACTCAGTCAAAGCCTTAAACTAAATGTCGGCGATAAAGTAAAACTGATGCAGGAAGAATTCACTGTCTCTAAGTGTTACACGGAAAGAGGCAACAAAGATGATATAACAGCATGGATTCCGCTTGATAAAGCTCAGCAAATGCTGAATAAAACCGGGAAAATAAATGCTATCATCGCACTTCAATGTTTGTGCGTTAAAGGAGATCTTTCGGTTGTACGCAAAGAAGTAACTTCAGCACTTCCCGACACCAAAGCAATAGAGCTCAGCAAAGAAAAAGTTCTGGCAAGGCTCGAAACAAGAACAAAAGCCGCTCACTCTGCCAGACTAACCCTTGAAAACCAAAAGCAAACAATGCTCAACCTGAGCAAACAAAGAGAAAAATTTGCCTCAACTTTTGTTATCATAGTGATCTGCACAACCGGGCTGTGGATATGGTTTTTAGCATTCAGCAATGTCAGCCAGAGAAAAGAGGAGATCGGCATATTAAATGCTATAGGGTTTAAAAGCAGCCAGATACTTTTGCTATTCGTTTCAAGGGCGTTTCTAACGGGCGTCCTTGGTGGTACCATTGGACTGACAGCTGGAATCTGGTTTGGGAAATATTTTGCCCTCAAAGCTGATATCGCCTCTGCAAATAAACTATTCGGCGAATACTTTGATTGCAAAACAGCAGTAATAACTTTTATATTGGCAGTAGTTTTGAGCCTGATAGCAAGCTGGCTGCCGGCAATAAGTGCATGCAGACAGGATCCGGCAGAGGTTCTGAACAAAGGATGATGACTGATGCTTGAAATAAAAAATGTAAGCAAAACTTTTGATGGGCCTGATGGTAAGGTCGAGGCTTTGAAAGACACGAATCTTTCTTTAAAGCCCGGAGAATTTCTTGCGATACACGGACCAAGCGGAAGCGGCAAAAGCACTTTGCTGCTGACAGCTGCGGGGATGTTAGCACCTGACAAAGGTAAGGTGTTTTTAGAAGAGCAGGATTTTTACAGCCTAAGCGTTAACAAAAGAAGTATCTTCAGAAGCAAAAAAATAGGTTTTGTCTTCCAGCAGTTCTGTCTTGTAAATTACCTATCTGTTGCTGAAAACATAATGTCACCATCAGCTGCCCTCGGCTGTGACAATTGCCCGCAACGAGCAAAAGAACTGATGAAAAAGTTTAATCTCGAACATCGAGCTAACCACTATCCCGCCCAACTTAGCACCGGAGAGCGTCAGCGAGTTGCCATGGCCCGCGCAATGTTCAACAATCCTGCAATAATAATGGCGGATGAACCTACAGGCAATCTCGATGAAGATAACAGCAAAGTCCTTATAGATTTCCTGTTAGACTTTAAAAACAAAAATGGCGCAGTTATCATAGTAACACATGACAGCAGGATAGTCGATTTTGCCGACAGAAGCATAAAACTCAACGAAGGAATGGTTTTATGACAACAGGCAAAACATCAGCAAATCTTTTGAAAACACCCGGATACCTGTTGGTAATAATATTATCAGTAACGGTTTTTTCTATCGCAAGTAAAGCTGATAACTGGAGTTGTTTTCACGGCGACAATCAACGAAGCGGCATCTCTCAAGAGCATTTGCAATTCCCGATGAGTCCATCGTGGGTTTACAAACCAATATTAAAACCTGCACCGGCTTGGCCTGAAATGCCCGCAAAGCAGGACTACTGGCACAACATTGCTAAGCTTAGCCCAACCAATACATACGACAGGGTCTTTCATGTTACTGCCGCTGAGGGGATGATATTTTTCGGCTCGTCAGCAAATGACAGCATATATTGTCTTGACGG
>CAYZEH010000103.1:0-1271 GCA_964477135.1 uncultured Pirellulales bacterium
TCTATGCGTGTGTTTGTATTATGATGATTATTCAGATATTTAAAGGCTACAGCAATATTTATGGCGGACTTGGCGTCGGTTTTTAGAGAGAGATTTTAAAATGACAAAATTACAGGCTATCGCTAAAATGCTCTTTTTCGTTATTGGAGTTTCTGCTTTTACAAAAGAGGGGATGATTTTTATGTTAAGTCCTCTGACTAATGAGATTTCTGGTGTCTTTTTAAGTCTAGGCTTATTGTGGTTGTTATTCAACTGGGCTATTGCTTATTTTCTCATATTCAAATCTGATAAATTTGCGGTAAAGCTTGGCAAATTCAGTGAAGAAGCTGATGATAAATGGGTGGTGACGCTATTTACTGCAGCAGCAATATTTGCAGGTGGGTTGCTGCTGGCCGGCTGTATCAGGCAATCATATGTTTTGGGTGCTTTGTTTAAAGCTATTGCAGTTTTGCCCTCTGAGATCAGCAGATGGGTTAGCGGCAACGAAATACCTACGTTGATTACCATTGATTTTAACAAAAAAATGCAAATAGTTGCCTGGCTCATAAAAACAGCAGTTGTATTGTATTTGATGTTTGGTATGAAAAGATTTGTTCGCTGGCAGATATCTAAGCTAAAAAGCCTGAATTTGGTTATTGAGGCTGACTAATTAAAAGGGAGAAAATATGAACGATTCAAAAAAATTGACAAAGATCATATTAACAGCTGTGGGCATTTTGATAGTTTTTCGATTGGTGAGTATCCTTTTGCCTGGGATAATTATACTTTGCTTTGGCAGGCCAAAGTATGGTGGAAGTACTTTTATTAATATAGTGCTGTTTTTGATATCAGTAGCAATCATCATAGCAGTGATAAAGCTGTTTTTTTCCAAAAATGACTGGCTTGTGGGTAAAATAGTTAAATCTGAATCTGATGATTCGGCTAATTTGCCAATGACAACGGAGTCTGCTTTTAGGCTGGCGGCGTTTTCTGCTGGTTCGTATGTGCTGCTTTTGAGTGTTAATGGTATATTTAGTGTTTTTAGCACTTATATGCGATTTCGTAGTATGGAATCAGAAGGGGGAGGATTTCGGACAACATTCACAGGGCCTGGTTCATCTCTTGGTAGTTTGTTGCCATATGCTGTTTTGCTAGTTTTTGCGGTATATTTCATTTTTGGTGCTCCGCATCTGGTTAGGTGGCATGTCAAAAGGAGCGAGCAATTAGCAGCTGATATTGCAGAAGATCAAAATGTTTCTAATGAGACGATAGAAAGCTGAAAAGCCATTTTT
>CAYZEH010000103.1:1371-9333 GCA_964477135.1 uncultured Pirellulales bacterium
GGTGAAGCTTTGCAGGCTGCCCGGAAGAAAAGGATACATACTTTTATCGCGACATCGCCCGTCCACATGGAGCATAAGCTTCGCAAGAGCCCGCAGCAGGTATTGAAGATGGCTGTCGAAGCGGTTGAGTATGCAAAGACGTTTACCGACGATGTTGAATTTTCGCCTGAAGATGCCTGCAGGACTGAGATGGATTTCCTGATAGAGGTTTTGAATGCTGTAGTCCAAGCGGGCGCGACGACTTTGAATATTCCCGATACTGTCGGTTATGTATTGCCTTACGAGTATGGACAGATAATCGCTCAGATAAAGGCAAAAGTTAAGGGCGTTGAGAATTGCGTAATAAGCACTCACTGTCATAATGACCTTGGTCTGGCAGTTGCCAATTCGCTTACCGGTGTCAGAAATGGCGCGAGACAGGTAGAATGCGCGATTAATGGTCTTGGTGAACGTGCAGGTAATGCGGCTTTGGAAGAGATCGTTATGGGGCTTCATACAAGAGCCAGTTTCTTTGGTGCTAGTGTTAGTGAGCTTTTAAGCATTAACACAAAAGAGATATATCGCACGAGCCAGATGGTTTCGCAGCGAACCGGTTTTGTAATTCAGCCTAACAAGGCGATTGTCGGTGCAAATGCGTTTGCTCATGAAGCGGGAATCCATGTTGACGGGCTTTTGAAGGATCGTTCGACTTATGAGATAATGACACCTGAGACTATTGGCTTGGGCGGTTCAAGGATGGTTCTTGGTCGTCATACCGGAAGGGCAGGCTTTGTTGACAGGTGTAATCAGCTTGGTTTTAAGCTGACCGATGATGAGCTTGAAAAGGCTTACGGAAGGTTTCTCGAAATTGCTGATAAGAAGAAAGAAGTTTTTGATGAGGACCTGGAAGCTATTGTTAACGATGAAATCCATGTTGTTGAGCAGATTTATAAGCTTGAGTATTTGCAGATAGCTTGCGGCAGCGGGCCTTTGCCGACGGCAAGTGTGATAGTCAGTGTTAAAGGTGAAAAAACTGAGAAAGTAGCTGCATGCGGTGATGGGCCTGTTGATGCTGCTTATGGAGCTATACGGATAGCGACTGGTCAGCAGCCGAAGCTGGAAAGCTACTCGATACGCGCGGTGACAGAAGGTAAAGAGGCTTTGGGTGAGTCTATTGTCAAGATAAGCAGTAATAATAAATTGTTTATCGGCAAGGGACTTTCGACGGATATTATCGAAGCTTCAGCCAAGGCGTTTATTGACGCGATTAATAAAATGGTAGCGATGCAAAAAAAGGATTAGAAACTCAGATATAAGGATACATTTGTAATGGGTATGACGATAACAGAAAAAATTCTGGCCAGGTCGGCCGGCAAAGACAAGGTGACAGCTGGAGACCTTATCGATGCGAATATAGATATCGTGATGTGTCACGATGTCACTACGCCTGCTGCTATTTCTATGCTGCAGGAAAAGGGTATCGATAGAGTTTTCGATGCTGAAAAGATAGTCGTAACTCCTGACCATTTTCAGCCTGCCAAAGATATTAAGTCCGCAGAATTGCATAAAAGGCTCGATACATGGGCAAAGAAGAAGAATATTAAGTATTATTATCCGATTGGCAAAGCAGGCGTATGTCACGCATTATTGCCTGAGCAGGGGCATATTCGCCCTGGTGAAGTGATTGTCGGCGGTGATTCACATACTTGTACCTATGGTGCTTTTGGTGCTTTTAGCAGCGGTATCGGCTCAACTGATCTGGCAGCTGTGATCGCTACCGGGCAGCTTTGGTTTAAGGTGCCGCAGTCGATTAAGTTTGTTCTTAAAGGCTCATTGCCAAAGGGCGTTTACAGCAAAGATATCATCCTGGCGGTTATCGCAAGGATCGGCACAGATGGTGCGCTTTATAAGGCTATGGAATTTGTCGGAGATACGCTCAAAGATATGACCATGGAAGCAAGAATGACAATAACTAATATGGCCATTGAAGCGGGCGGCAAAAATGGGATCATGCCTTTTGATGAGATAACAAAAGCTTATCTTGATGAGCATTTGACGAACAAAAAAGAATATACGGTTTTTGAATCAGATGCTGATGCCGAGTATTGCCAGGTAGAAGATTTTGATTGCTCTAAGCTTGAGCCGATGGTTGCCAAGCCTCATTTGCCGAGCGGCGGTGTTGCCGTTGGTGAGGTTGAAGGCATGGCGATGGATCAGTCTTATATAGGCAGCTGTACAAATGGACGAATTGAAGATCTGCGAATTGCCGCTGAGATACTCAAAGGCAAAACCGTTAAGATCAGAACCCTGATCGTTCCTGCTACTCCTGTAATATGGAAGATGGCAAAAGACGAAGGTTTGTTTGATATATTTTATGATGCAGGCTGTGTGATAGCTGCACCAACTTGCGGCGCTTGCCTGGGTGGTTTTATGGGTATTCTGGCTTCAGGTGAAAAATGTATCAGCACAACAAACAGAAACTTCGTAGGCAGAATGGGCAGCCCGGAAAGCGAAGTATATCTCGCGAGCCCGGCAACCGCAGCAGCGTCAGCGATCGAAGGTAAAATTACCGACCCAAGAAAATATATGTAAGAAAATAAAGGAAAATGCTATGGCAAGGGCACATGTATATAAAAGAGACCATATAAATACCGATGAGATAATACCAGCGAGGTATCTCAATACCGATGATGAGGCTGAGCTGGCAACACATTGTCTTGAAGACCTCGATGCTGATTTTATCAAGAATACCAAGCCAGGTGACATTATGGTTGCTGGTGATGATTTTGGTTGCGGCTCAAGCAGAGAACATGCAGTCTGGGCTATCCGAGGCGCAAAGGTAGGTACTGTTATTGCAAAAACATTTGCGAGAATTTTTTATCGCAATGCTATCGATTGCGGCTTCTACCTTATCGAATCAGCAGACGCCCTCGACAACATAAACGATGGTGACAACATCGAAATCGACTATGACAATGGTGTGATCAAAAACATAACAAGCGGCAAAGACATTACTTTTAACCCGCTGCCTGATTTTGCGGTTGAAATAATCAAAGACGGCGGACTTTTGGAGCACATTAAAAAGACAATGAAATAATCAACTGTCCCTGAGACGGGTCAGGAGCTTTTTTATGGATAGGCGTCAATTTTTGAAAACAGTTGCAACCTCGGCAATAGGTATTGCTGCCGGCAGCTGTGCGTTTGCTGATAATCAAAAAGCTAAGACGCCTAATATAATTTTTATTCTGGTTGATGATCTTGGTTATGGTGACCTGGGTTGCTTTGGTCAAAAACAGATAAAGACGCCTGATATTGATAAGATGGCGGCTGAGGGGATGCGTTTTACGAACCATTACGCCGGCAGTACTGTTTGTGCGCCGTCGAGATGCAGTTTGATGACGGGCAAGCATACAGGTCATTGCAGGATTCGAGGTAACAGCCGCCTGCCTGTAAAAGCAGAAGATGTGACAGTAGCAGAAGTTTTGAAAACCGCTGGTTATAAGACAGCTTTGATCGGCAAGTGGGGCCTGGGTGAAGAAGGTTCTGCGGGTATTCCCAATAAGAAGGGTTTCGATTACTTTTTTGGTTATCTTAATCAGAGACATGCTCATAACTACTACACGGATTATCTCTGGCGGAATACTGAAAAAGTTAAGCTTAAAAATGAAGTGGTCTATAAGGACAAATTTGGTTCAGCTGCTACGAAAAGAGTTGAATATTCAAATGATTTAATGACAGATGAGGCTTTGAGTTTTGTTGAGAAAAATAAGGATGATAAGTTTTTCCTGTACCTTGCTTATACAATTCCACATGCCAATAATGAATCCGGGCTCGTGAATAAGCACGGGATGGAAGTGCCTGATCTGGGGATATATAAAGACAGGGATTGGCCCGCGCCGCAAAAGGGCTATGCGGCGATGATAACTCGCATGGATGGTTATGTTGGAAAGCTTCTTGATAAGCTTAAAAAGCTCGGCATTGATGATGATACCGTGGTCTTTTTTACCAGCGACAATGGCCCTCATGCTGAAGGCGGCGCGAAACCAAATTTCTTTAATAGCCGAGGTCCTTTGCGTGGCATAAAAAGGTCACTGCATGACGGCGGTATCAGGGTGCCGATGATAGTAAGGTGGCCTGGGAAAATTAAAGCGGGTTCTGTTTCTGACTTGCCGGGTGCGTTTTGGGATTTTATGCCTACTGCCGCTGAATTGGCATCTGTTTCAGCCCCTGATGATACTGATGGTATTTCTTTTGTCGCTGCTTTGACCGGAAAAGACCAAAAGCAGAAAAAGCATGAATTTTTATATTGGGAATTTCACGAGGGCGGATTTTTCCAGGCGGTTCGATACGGCCAATATAAAGCCCTTCGGAAAGGCCTGGAAGGGAAAATAAGGCTTTATGATCTTGAAAAAGATATTCATGAAGACAACGATATTGCGGAAAGCAGGCCTGCGGTCGTCGAAAAAATAAAACAGTATTTGAAAAATGCCAGAACATATTCTGAGTATTTCAAGGCAAAAAAATGAAAAACATAAAAACTTTATTCAACAAGGAGAAAAAAGTGGCAAATAGTTATAAGATTGCTGTCATGCCAGGCGACGGCACCGGGCCTGAGGTGACTGCCGAGGCAGTTAAAGTATTAAAGGCTGCTGCTGATAAATTCGGATTTAAAGTTGATCTGACCGAATTTGATTTCGGCGGTGAAAGATATATGAAGACCGGCGAAACTCTGCCTGACAGTGCGATAGAAGAATTCAAAAAATTCGACGCAATTCTGCTTGGAGCTATTGGTCATCCGGATGTTGCTCCGGGGATTCTGGAAAAAGGTATTTTGCTTAAAGCGAGATTCGCATTGGATCAGTATATTAATCTGCGTCCTGTTAAGCTTTTCCCGGGAGTAGAGACACCTTTAAAAGATAAAGGCCCTGCGGATATCGATTACGTTGTGGTTCGTGAAAACTCAGGTGACATCTATACCGGAGCTGGTGGTTTTACAATGAAAGACACGCCTAATGAAGTCGCGGTTCAGTCGGCTGTCTATAGCCGATTCCAGGTTGACCGGTGTCTTAAATATGCTTTTGAATATGCCAAAAAACATGGCAAAAAGGCTACCGGAAGAGGCGAAGAAAATACACTGGCTCTTTGCGGCAAGACAAATGTGCTGACATACATTTATGGTCTATGGGAAAGAGCGTTCCATGAGATGGGTGAAAGCCAATACCCAGACATCAAAAGAGATTATTATCATGTGGATGCTACCTGTATGTGGATGGTTAAGAATCCTGAGTGGTTTGATGTTATTGTGACGGGTAATCTTTTCGGTGATATAATTACCGATCTCGGTGCTATGACTCAGGGCGGAATGGGTATTGCTGCTGGCGGTAACATAAATCCAGACGAAGGCGGAGTCAGCATGTTTGAGCCTATCGGCGGAAGTGCTCCGAAATATACAGGTCAAAATGTTATTAACCCATTGGCAGCTATCTGTGCAGCACAGATGATGCTCGAAACTCTTGGCGAAGACCAGGCTGGCAAAAAAATCGAAGACACTGTTAAATTCATAACAAGTAATAAACTCAAATCACTTGCAGCTGGCAGAATGGGCTATTCAACAACCGAAGTTGGTGACATGGTTGCTGAATTAGTAGCTGAATAACTAAACCTAGTTAACTCATAGGCCGACACCGAAAAAATGTCGGCCTTTTTTTATACCAACACAATCATGTAATCCCGCAAAAACCAATCAAAATCATTTTTAATATAAAAATTCAAAAAAATAAGTTTTATTTAAAGTAAAACGGGTTGCATAATCGTGATATATTATGTGAGACTTAAGTTCAACATTGTTTTAGCGAGTTATAGATGATAGAAGACAGGATCCTTTTATTAAAATTTAAGCATGGCAGCAGTGTTGCTTTGCAGGATATTTATCTAAAGTATCGCGGATATTTGCTGACATTGGCAACGGCTCTTTTAAATGATGTTAATACCGCAGAGGATGTTGTGCACGACTTCTTTGTGTTATTTGCTCAGTCAGCGGACAGATTAAAGCTTGCCGGTAGTCTCAAGTGGTATCTTGCAACTTGTGTGGCCAATCGTGCTCGTGACAGGATTCGCTCATCCAAACGAAGACCGGTTAGCTTGGATGATGTTGATTCAATTGATACGTATCAAAAAACGCCGATAGCTTCGGCTATATGTAATGAACAAATGCAGTTGCTTAGTTTTGCATTAGAAAAGTTGCCTTACGACCAACGTGAAGTAATAGTCCTGCATACAACGGGGCAAATGAAATTCAAAGCTATCGCCAGATTGCAGGATATTTCAATAAAAACAGTTCAAAGCAGATACCGTTACGGATTGGATAAACTGCGCGTAATTTTGAATAATGAGGTAAAAAAATGAAACCTGTAGATATAAAAAATATGATGAAAAAAATAAATGTAACTCCAAGCTCAAAAATGGATCAGAGAACATTAGCTGATATTGTAAAAGCTCAGGAAGAGACTAAACAAAGAGACTCAGCTAATCTAAAGCCGATGGTCTGGAAAATAATTATGAAAGGCAGAATAGCAAGATTCGTTGCCGCGGCAGTAACAATTATCGCTGTTATAAGCGGAGTCAATATATTCAATGGCACACCTGTCTGGGCAATTGATCAGACAGTCAAAGCACTTGAGAGCATTCAAACACTTGTAATTACTGGAACTGATTCTTGGGGTTCTGAATCAGTTCCATTTAAATTTTGGTTGAGATTTCCAGAAAACAAAGAAGAATCACTTCATTTCCGATTTGAAAGTGAAAAGCAGATAGTAGTTGTAAAAGGCACTAAAGCCTGGTCATACAGGGCAGAAGATAATGTTGTCAAAATTTATGATAACGTTACCACCTCCAATGGCATGATGCGGGATCTGACTTTTTGGTACAAAATAGCTGAGAATAATCCTTGGATTACCGGCAAAATGCTCGCTACCCTCAAATTATTTACAGATGATTGGCAGGAGGACTACAGTAAATTTAAAAAAACAGGCCGCGATTGTGTTTTTGTTACCTGTAGCTATAAGCCATTATCTATTTCTTTTTGGTTTGTATGTGATCTTGAAAGCAAGTTTATAGTCGAGGGTAAATATTGGAGAAACGCTAATCGTCAGGGGGCACCTGAAAGTCATGCAGTTAGTTTCAAATATAACGAAAAAATAGATGACGATATTTTTAATTTTACAATCCCCGAAGGAGCTAAGGTTATAAGTAAAAAAGAAGAGAAAGAAGCTGATACCCTTTTTGCTCATGGCGAGAAACTGTTCAAAGAAAAAGAAACCGACCAAGCTATTAAAATATTTCAGGAGGTTTACGAAAAGTATCCAAATTTAAATATAGCGGAATCGTCATTGATGATGATTGGTTTGTGCTATGACCGATTATGGCAACAGGAAAAAGCTATCGCTACTTATCAAAAATCCATTGAAGAATATGGATATTTGAAAGGATGGACTTACGCAACTCATTACTATCTTGGGCATTCCTACATGATAAATGGTCAAAAGGACAAGGCTCTCGAAGCGTTTCAGAACTGCATTATAATTGGTGAAAGTATTGGTGGAAATGTTGACAAATTCCCCTTCAAGCAAGCTCGTGAAGAGATTAAAAAACTTAAGAGCCACAAATAAGTCTAACGCATCTTAATATATAATAGGCTGGGCACGATTTTGCTCAGCCTTTTTTATTGGTGGAATATGGAATATTTTAAGTTATACTGCGTTTTAGTGTTGTTTTAGTGGAGCTATTTATATGGAATGTAAAAAAGAGAGAAATCTGAAAAACTGTAATTGTTCTTATGGCGGATGTGATAAAAAAGGTGTTTGCTGTGACTGCATACAATATCATCTCGCAATGAAGCAGCTGCCGGCTTGTTGTTTTCCCGATGAAGTTGAAAGGACTTATGACAGAAGCTTTAAGGCATTTGCAAAAGCCTGGAATCTTTAA
>CAYZEH010000104.1:0-9296 GCA_964477135.1 uncultured Pirellulales bacterium
TGTTTTTTCAGCGTATTTGCTTGGCATTATATTGTCTTTGTATTCCTTGATATTTTTTAGTTTTGTGTTATCTTTATGCTATGAAAACTTTGACTAAAGAGATTTGGATGAATGTGCCGCAACGTCGAGCTATTGTCTCCATCCATAATGAGGTGGAGCGGCTTGTTGAGAAAAGTGGTGTTCAGGATGGCTTTGTGTTGGTAAATGCGATGCACATAACGGCTTCGGTATTTATCAATGATAATGAATCTGGCTTGCATTACGATTATGAGATGTGGTTGGAAAAGCTGGCTCCTGAAAAGCCACATAGTCAATATCGTCATAATGGTTATGAAGATAATGCTGATGCTCACATGAAAAGGCAAATCATGGGCAGAGAAGTTGTCGTTGCCATTACAGAAGGTCAACTTCACTTGGGGCCTTGGGAACACATATTTTACTATGAGTTTGACGGCAAACGAAAAAAGCGGCTCTTGGTTAAGATAATAGGCGAATGATGCTTGCGGTTGTCCTTTTTTTATTTCAGGTTATTTTGATATCGTTTTCAGGAGTGATGCAACCCGGGCCGGTTACTGCTGCTACAGTATCGATGGGTGCGGAAAATAAATATGCGGGCTTATTGATAGCTGTGGGGCATGGGATCGTTGAATTTCCGCTAATGATACTTATCGTTTGCGGGATGGATGTTATTTTGAAATCTCAAGTGACACAGATGGTAATCGGTTTGGTGGGTGGGTCGCTTTTGTTGTTCATGGCTTATCAGACAAAAGCCTCTATAGCGAATCTTTCCGATGAGCAAAAGGTTAAGAGCAATCACAGACCGATATTGACAGGGATTGTGCTGACGGCGGGCAATCCTTATTTTCTTCTTTGGTGGGCGACTGTTGGTTTGGCTATGGCGACGGCGGCGAGTAAGTTTGGTGTGTGGGCCTTTGCTATGTTTGCGATAATTCACTGGTTATGCGATTGTGTTTGGTTGCAGATATTATCCATGGCGGGGTTTCATGGTTCGAGGCTCATGGGGGTTAAATTACAGAAGGCGGTGCTGTGTGTTTGTGGGGTAGCGCTATTTTTCTTTGGAGTATATTTTATCTGGCGTGCATCGGTGATATTTTTGGGTTAGTGAAAAATTACAGAGATACCTTAAGCTTGTTGGTTTTCGTCTTGTTTTTTTGGTGGTGCATCGATATCGAGGAGTTGTTTCAAGTTGTATTTTGAGAGCAGGTCTTTCTTTGACTGAGCGATTTGAGTTAGTTCGGCAGAGTAATCATTTGTTATTTGGGCGAAACCAGCCTGGTCGATGACCTGGGCTATGTCGCTTAGGATTATATGTTCAGTCGCTTTTGCGGGGAGGTAGCCAATTTTTGGGTCTGAACTTTTTGCGAGTAGGTTTTTGTTTACGAGCAGATTAAAAACTTTGTCCGCGAATTCCGCGGGTAGATTTAGTCTTGAGCATATTTGGTTTGGTTCGATCGGGCCTTTGTTTTGTTCGAAAGCTTTTGCTACTTCACGTATAATATTTATTGCGGTTATGTCATTTGCGATAAAGCAATCCTCTGTTTTTTTAGCAGTGGCGATTTCGGCGGCGTCTAAAGTTTTCAGATGTTGTGTTGTGTAGGTAAGCTGCAAACCAAAGAGGATGGTTAGCCAGCTAAGATAAATCCAGAAAACAACAAGAGGAATCATTCCCATTGCACCATAAACGGAGCTGTATGGCTTAACTTCTTTGACATAATAGCCGAAACCTTCTTTTATGACGATCCAAACTAATGCTGCAATTGCAGCACCCCAGATTGCGGCTTTGGCGTTTACTTTTGTATTAGGCAGGACGAAGTAGAGCAGGAAAAACGTTATTGTTGCGATAAAGTATGAAAAAAACAATGGGCCAAAATTTGAGAGCGCAGTTTTCTGTAGATGGCTAAGAGTAGCGTAGCTTGTCGTTATGGCAATTCCAAAGCCAATCAGCAATGGACCGAGAGTCAGTATCGCCCAGTAGTTTATTGTTCGGTGCAGAAAATTTCTTCCCCTGCTTATATGCCATATGTTATTAAAAGAGCGTTCTATGGTTGAGAGCAGAGCGAGTGCTGCCCATATTACAATTATGACCGAGACGATAGTAATTGTTCCTTTGTGTACGCCGGAGAAAAAACTGTCAACGATATCATCGAGGTACTCAGTGATAACAATTGTTTCCTGTGGATTTTCCGGATCGCCGGCGGGGTATTTTATGTTTGAAAAGTGCAGTTCTTCATAAACGAAATTTTTAATTTTGTCTCCGATGTTACTTGATGCCGGGAAAGTCTGAAAAATAAGGAGCATTACAATCGCCAGGGGTATCAGGCCGAAGATGGTGTGGTATGACAGGGCAGCGGCTTGTTGGCCTGAACGATTTTTCTTTAAAAGTTTCGCACAATGAGACCATAGTTTTATCTGAAAAACCAGGAACCTACCAGCTTTGCCGAGCTGAGTTGTCGGAGTGGATAAAAGTTTACCTATCATTTGCGCCCCTTAATATGGTAATTTTAGTACTGAGCAGAATAATTTATTTAAAAATGTCTTTTAGTGCATCTTCCAACACATTTTCAAGTTGCTGTTTCAGTTGATCTTCAAGGAGCTTATCAAGGTCGAGTCTTGGTTTATTTACCGTTCCTTTTATCGACAAAGTTATCCTTGGCGCTGAACTTGTTTCTCCGATTTTGACGGCTTTTCCCTGGGTAGTATAAGGCAGAACAACGTCCACATCAAGCTGTTTGCTTGTGCCTATGTTGATTGAACGTGCTTTGAAATTGAGTGGGTATTGGCCAACTTCCATAGACATATCATCATATCGGAGTATTTCATCTGCGATGGTGAATTCTGTTGGTCTGATAGTGATCATTTGTTGGCTAGGTATGCCGGTGAAGTCTAATATCTGTTTCAGGACGTTGGAAGTCTGGAGTCTCAGCTGGTCTATTGACATTGTTCCTTCCATTTTGATGTCTTTTGTTGAATCTTTGGCTAAAGGGATGACCATTTTATCGCACTCGAAATTCATTATGCCGCTTACGTTGACAGCATCAGCGAAAATGGGGTTTATATATTTCAGCAGTTTTTTTGTGGTTTCGTCGTTTACCTGTATGTTTTTGAATATTTGAATTTTGTTGGGGATTTTTAGTGATGATGGTGTTTTATTGAAGTCAGCTAAACCGGCGAAAGTTAATGTGCCTTTGTTGACGGTTGAGGTGAAAGGTTTGATGTTCATTACACCTTTTTTAATGTCTACTGACAGATTCGTTTCCTCGAAGTAAAAGCCCATATAATCCGCGGTATCAAAGCCTGTGTTTAGCGAGCTGTTAAGGTTGGCCATGAGCAGGTCAGGTTTGTCGGCGGGGTAGGTGCTGTCGAATTTGAAAGTGTCATTTCTTTTGCCTTTAAGGTTGAAGCCTTGCGGGAGAAATTGTGAGCTTATGTTGCTTATTGCCTGCCAGTCATATTGACAGTTTGCGATTCCTGAAAGACTTGTTATGCCGGCTTTTGAGGTTTTCTGTTTAAATTGTCCCTTTGTTATTTTTATCTGTGGAGATATAAGCTCGAAACTTTTGACCTGGATATTCTTTTGGGCAGTGTCAATTATGGTGTCGAATTTTACATCTACAGAGGTTTGCTCGAAAGGTTCTTTATCTTTTTTCTGAATTTTAAGATTGCTTATATGAGTTGAATTTGTGTTTACATGATAAACATTTTTTTCACTTTTTACAGAGAGCTTCGACTGGGCTTTGCCTGCTATTTTCAGATCATCCGGCAGTGCGCCTGAGAGAGCGGCGAATGGCTGAATACTGGCGAGGTCGATGTCTGCGATTATGTCCATTTTTGTTGCTGCGGTAGATTTTTTGTTTAGTGGCAAGGAGCCATTTGCGATATTTATTTTGCCGAGCTTTACGGCGTCGACTTTTAGTGAGTCAATATTCAGAATATTTTGTTTTTTGTCTATTGCTACTGCGAAATCAATATTGGCTGCTGGTTCTGAAGCGGTTCTTTGTGGTGTGGTTATTACAAGGTCGGTTATTTTAGAAGAACCTTTGGCTGTGATTTTATTTTTTGTAGTTGCAATTTGTCCTTTGCTTATGAACTGACCTGAAAAGTTTTGTTTGGTTTCCATGAATTGGCCTAACTCGGCTTGTAATTTAGCGAGGTTTATGTCGGCGTTGTAATTCAGCAAGTCGCTTGTTCCGGAGCAATTGACTTTGCAAAATCCTGATGAGATATCGACGTTATCATAGTAGATACGAGAGTTGTCAGAAGAAAGGTTTATTTTTGCTGTGAGTGGCTGGGAGAGTTTTATATCTGTTGCGTCAAGTTTGCCAGCTAAGTTGGTTAAGTTAATCTGAGTAGAGAGGAGTCTTTTTCCTGCCTGGCTTTTTGTGTCTATGTTGCCTGTTAGTTTGCCCGATTTGATTACCAGACCTTTCTTGAGGCCGATAGTGTTAGGAAGTTGTGACAAGATGGAGGCGACATCGAGGGCGAAATTTCCGTTGAGGTTCATGGTGGAATCGCTGCTGAGGAAATCTTTTATTGAGCTTAGTTTCATTGGCGCTGAGCCTTTTATTTGTGCGTCTGCCCAGTCAGTGCTTAGTACGAGGTCTTTGATGTTTATGATGTCTTTTTTGCTGGTTAAATCTAAAGCCAAGTTTGCCTGACTGGTTTGGATGCGGTCGCCTTTTAGTATTTTGCCTGTTATGTCGATTTGCTGAGCGTTTAATGCTGCTTTGATATTGTTTATCTGCCCATCTTTAACAGAGGCATCCAGGTCGCCAGTTACGATACCTTTTGCTTGTAAGTCTACTTTTGCCAGAGCTAAGAGACTTTCGAGTGATTGGAGGTTCAGCTTGTCGAGTTTGATATTCAAATCGCCATCGGTTCCTTTAAAAGACCAACCATTTTTTTTGCCCGGCTTAATATTTCCATCGACGATTATTTTTGAAGTATCAGAGCCGGAGCCTGAGATGTCTGCGTTGAGTTCAAAAGTGCTGACTTGTCCTAATGATCTTAAATTTATTACAGAGTTGATATTTGAAAGCTGAGTTGTTTTGTTGTTGGAGCTTTTGGTTTTGAAGAGACCTTTATTGATGGTGAGATCAATTTTTTTTACAGGAAGGCCAATATGTTTGGAGACAACGGGGACGGGCACAGCTTCTGATGGTTGCGTTTTTGACGGCGACTGCTGTTTTTTGGCAGCTGTAATGAGCTCGATTACAGGTTCGTCGATTATGGTTTTGCCGAGCGATATTGCACCTGTCAGGAATGAGCTGTATTTTGGTTTTGTTATCAGCTGCTTAATCGCTATATCTATCAGACCTTTGTCGTCTTTGAAGCTTATATTGGTGATTTTGATTCCTTTGTACCAGCTCATTGATAGTTTGTTGAAATCTGCCTGACCTGCGAGATTGCTGTTGATCTTACCAAGTATGAACCCCTTGCCCATTTGTGAGGATATAATGCCTGGTACGACAAACAGCAGAATAAGAGCTAATATTAAAAGAGTTATTGCTGAAAACTTAATGATTTTCCTGGTTTTTTTGGCAGGTACTTTTTTTGAATTATTTTCAGTTTCCATTGTCTTACTCCCAAAAAAAGGCGTTTAGTTTTATAGTTTCAAAACACCACTTGCAGCACCTTATCAGTGTTTTGTGGCTGATAAAACGCGGCAAGCAAATATTACAGAAAAGTAGATATGGAAAATCAGTCGAGCATTATTTCATCAAATTTGGCTTTGATCATGTCATCGGCTTTCTTTACAAAGTCTTTGGTGATGTCATCTATCTGTTTTTTTCCATGATCCCTGTCGTCTTCTGCAATGAGCTTGTCTTTTTCGTTTTTATCAAGCTGTTTATTTGCGTCTCTTCTTATGTTACGGATACCTATCTTTGTCTGTTCACCCATATTCTTGGCCTGGGTGGTCATTTGCGTCCTTCTTTCCTGACTTAGCGGAGGAATGTTTAATCTCAGAAGCTTTCCGTCAATTATTGGAGCGATGCTCAGGTCACCGTTTTTGATGGTTTTTTCGATTTCTTTTATTATTGAAGGGTCGAAAGGTTTGATAACGATCAAATCACCCTGAGGGGCTGCCAGGTTCGCTAATTGCTTGAGCGGTGTTTGGGTGCCGTAATATTCGACCATTATGTTTTCTACTAACCCGGTAGAAGCTCTTCCTGTGCGGACGCTCTTTAAATCATGGTGCAGTAATTCTACTGTTTTTGACATTTTTATTTTATGTTCTGAAATTATTTTTTGCACCGGCATTTATACTTCTCCACATTAACTAATTAAAGTACCAACCTTCTCACCTTTGACAGCTTTTATTATGTTGTCATTTTTGAAAATATTCAAGACTATTATTGGAATATTATTTTCTTTGCAAAGGCTTATTGCGGACTGATCCATTATCCGAAGGTTCTTTTTTAGTACATCATCGTAAGATATCTGATCGTAGAATTTTGCATCGGGATGTTTAACCGGGTCTTTGTCGTAGACGCCGTCAACCTTTGTCGCTTTTATCAATAGGTCTACGTCGAGTTCCGAAGCTCTTAGAGCGGCACATGTGTCGGTAGTGAAAAACGGATTGCCCGTTCCACCGGCAAGGATAGCTACTCGTTTTAGCTCAAGGTGCCTAATTGCTTTTCGCCTGATAAACTCTTCGCAAACCGCAGCTACTTCAATAGCGCTTAATACTCTTGTTGGCTGTCCGATTTTTTCAAGTGTTTCCTGCAGTGCACAGGCGTTTATTATCGTGGCAAGCATTCCCATGTAATCTGCGGTGTATCTTGGGATGGAGCTGTTTTTTGAGAAGGCTGCTCCTCTTAAGATATTACCTGCGCCGTTGACCACAGCTACTTCCGTGCCAAGCTTAGCGACTTCGTGAATTTTTTCCGCAATGGAGATACATTGCGAATCATCGATTCCGAAACCACCCGGATGACAAAAACTTTCACCGGATATTTTTAATAATACGCGATTACATTTTCTTTTTGTCATTGCACTATCCTCGAAAACGAAATTATAAAAGCGCTAAGTTTGCTAAATTAAAAGCACAGCTTAAAGCGTTTTTTGCCAACCGGGCGTTTCGGTTAATTATTAACCAACGCTAAATTGTACAAAAGCAGTGATCTTGGCATCACCACCAGCAGCTTTGCCGGCTTGGGCGATAACCTGTCCTACTGTTTTGCTGTCATCTTTTACAAACGGCTGATCCAGGAGGCAATTTTCAGCGAAGAACTTTCTCATTTTGCCTTCTATTATTTTGTCGATAATATTAGCGGGTTTGCCTTTCATCTGTTCAGCGTATATTTTCTTTTCACTTTCGATGGTTTCAGCCGGTATACCGCTTGAATCCAAAGCCAGAGGTTTAGTCGCAGTAATGTGCATAGCAATGTCGTTTGCAACAGCCTTGACCTGCTCTGAAGCAGCAACACTATCGTCACTTGTCTGCAGCTGAACCATTGTGCCGGTCTTTTTATTAAAGTGGATATACACAACGATCAGTCCTGGGCCATCTAATTTATATTTAGCATAATTTCCGACTTCCATTTTTTCGCCGGTTTTGCTGATAGTATCAGTGATAACTTCACTAAATTTTTTGCCGTCGAGTTCGGTTTCAGCCAGTGCTTTGGCGCCCTGGTCAGTGGTGCATGTTTTTGCGTATTCGAGCATTTTATCCGCGGCAGCTTTGAAATCGTCGCTTTTCGTTACAAAATCTGTTTCGCAACACAATGCAGCAAGTATTGCTTCTTTGCCGTCATCGCTTATGTATGAAACAACAAGACCTTCAGAAGTTTCTCTGCCGGCTCTTTTAGCTAAAGTAGCGAGGCCTTTCTTTCTGAGTAATTCCATAGCTTTTTTAACATCGCCATCCGCTTCGTTGAGTGCTTTTTTGCAGTCCATCATACCCTGACCGCTCATTTTTCGCAGTTCCATAACCATTGCAGCTGTAATTTCTGCCATTTTTAAAATTCCTTAAAAGTTTTGTTTTCACTAAAAACATGCCCCTGATCCAGATCTTATCCAAGTTCGTGAAAACAGGGGCAGGATTTTATCTACCAATTCATGTTTGCTGATTATTCAGTTTTTTCAGCTTCAGTAGTCTCTGTTTTTACCGGTTCAACTGGTTCAGTAGTTGCGGGCTCAGCAGTTTCTGTTTTTACTGGTTCGGCAGTATCAGCTACAGCAGCTACATCAGCAGTATCAGCTACAGGTTCGGGCTCATTTGCTTTTGCCTGTTTAGGGGCATTATCAGCGATTTGACCATCAGCAGATACTAATGCCTGTCTCTTGGAACGAGTTCTTTTTGGTCTGACCTGTTGAGCATCGGTGTTTGCTGCGACCATGGTTTTTCCGATAGCTACGGCATCAGCGAGCTGGTCAAGGATGAGACTAACAGCCCTGATAGAATCGTCGTTAGCAGGAATTACCACATCGACAGTATCAGGATCTGAATCAGTATCGAGAATACCTACAGTTGGTATACCGAGTTTTTTTGCTTCAGCCAATGCGAGGTGTTCTTTCTTTCCATCTACGATAATGACAGCACCAGGCAAGCGTGACATTTTTCTAATGCCATCCAGGTTTGTTTTAATCTTGCGCATTTCACGTTTTAACCTTGAAGCCTGTTTTTTGCTTTCCTTTTCCAGTGTGCCGGTTTTTTCCATAGCTTCAAGCTGTTCGAGCCTTTGAAGCCTTGAACGAATTGTCCTGAAATTTGTCAGCATTCCGCCGAGCCATCTTTGTGATACAAAGTGCATACCGCACTTTTCTGATGCAGCTTCAATACCTTTTTGAGCTTGTCTCTTCGTACCTACAAAAACAACGTCCCTTCCGGTTGAAACTATCTCAGCGAGCAGTTTCTTTGCAATGATAATACCGGTTAGAGTCTTTTTCACATCAATGATATGAATTTTGCCACGCTTCGCAAAAATGTAGGGAGCCATCTTAGGATTCCATCGACTTGTGCCGTGTCCAAAGTGCACTCCAGCGTTAATTAAATCTCGAGCTAATTTTTTAGCCACTTAAAAACCTCCAATATTTTTCTTAATCGTAAAATCTCTGTTCGCCACACACGAACAACCGAATCATAAGAAAATATATTAAATCGTTATTATTGTCAAGTGTTTTTGCGGAATATATGGTTTTTCATGGTCTATTTGGGTCTTTGGGCGATATTTTTTTTTCAAAACCATCTATTTTGACATAGTGTTAGTCTGAATTATTAAAAAAGGGCCCGGATTTTGTCCGGGCCCTGGTATTACTGCTTAAAAAGCAGATTG
>CAYZEH010000105.1:0-4377 GCA_964477135.1 uncultured Pirellulales bacterium
ATATCAGAAAATGCGATTTTGGGTTGTCTCAAAATAGTGCTGTAATCGGCATAATTGTTACAGACGGAATTTTTTGGTGCAGATAGGCCTTGTGGACAGGCTGAGGGGTGGTAGTTTTTTCGCATATGCGAAATTTATGGCCATGGACCATGTTGGGTTCACGGTTTTTTATGATTTTGGGGGGATTTTAAATTTATTTAGTGTTTTTGTAGGAAAAAGCTTGATTTTGTTTTTAATTGGTCGTAAAATTCTGTTTATTCTTGGTGTGGGAAAAGTTTCATTTGTAAGGTTGTGCAGGGTAAGATTTTACAGGGCAGGAAAAACTGCGGTGATTAAAGAAGCAGAGGAATTTAAGAGGTGGCTATTCATAGTTTTTAAAAAATCATAACCAGCATAATAGTTACAAAACAAGCCCTTCAATTCCAATGCTATTCGAGACGCAGATGTCCACTCATCAGCTCTTGCCCGCCTGCTCAACGTCCAGCCAACTATCTATCTGCCGAGTGCAGCAATCCAGCACCATTATCACTCTGCACTGTGTATGGCGAAATCGATCAGGTTTACGATTCCATCGCCGTTCAAGTCGCAACGGGGATCATCCACCAGCCACTGGTCCATGATATCCTTCATATCAATCTGCCAGCTCAGGATCGGGCAGCTTTGGTTGGTCCAGAACGGCATGTGCCAGATATCGAAAATGCCGTCCTTTAGCGACCCTGTAAAGTCCCACCCGACAAAGGTTGCCCGAACAATAAATTGAGAGGCGGTAATGCCCGTTGCAAAGGTGTCTGTGCCATTGGCTGTGTCGTAGTAACAATCGGTAATCGTTCCGCTGCCGTTTGTACCGCCGCAAAAGGCGCCGGCTGGTTCTTCGTTTGCCGTAAACGTGCCGGTTACGTAGCTCTTGACAATAAAGCCATCGTTGAGTCCTGCAAAGCCGCCGGCATACTCGTCGTATGTATTGCAGTTGCCGGTAACATAGGAATTGCTGATACTTCCATAGTAATCGTTCCATCCGGTCATGCCGCCGGTACAGTCGTTGCCGATGACGTCACATCCGTTTGCGCACTGCTGAATGGAACCGAAGTTGCCGCCGACCATGCCGCCGGTGTAGCTGCCGCCGTGCACCGTGCCGGAGATGACCGAGCAGGATTCGAGTGTCCCTTTGTTATAGCCGCACATGCCGCTGATGTAATTATAACCGGTTACTTGTACCATTGGGAGGTCGAGATTTTTAACGGTACTGCCGGTCTCGAGATAACCGAACAATCCGAGGTAATCATGTGATCCGCCCGTTATTTTCAAGCCGGTAATGCGATGTCGATTGCCGTCAAAATGGCCTGTAAATTTTGTGCCCTGGAAGCCCGCGCTGGCGGCATTGGTATCGGGCGCAATGGGAGCAGTGGTATAGGTGGTATCGGATAAGTCCAGATGACAGTCGAGACGAACATAGGCGTTCCAGTAAACGGAGTTGGCGGCGTAGGTATCAAATTTGTTGCGGGTGTCGATGATATAAGGGTCCGCTAACGTACCGCTGCCGGCAAAAGGAAACTCGGACATCCAATTCAGAATGGGGAAGCCGTTGTTGGTTCCATACACTGGCATCTTCCAGATATCTTCAGTGCCATTGGCGGTTTCACCGACAAAGTCCCAGCCCGCCGCCGTAAAGGTGGTCTGCTGACACATCTGCGCACTGGTAATTCCCATGCAGTATCCACTTTCACTGGTATGTCCGACGTACATGGCAAGGTTAGGGTCGTAGGCTGTATAACCGATCATTGTGCCGCTGGTTTGGGTGTTCCAGAAACATTCCGTGCTGGTGCCGGGGAAGGTTGCGGCTATGGAGTTGACCGCACAGAAACCGGCCTGTGTTTGTATGCCCGGTGCTGCCGTAACAAGACCTGCCGAATAGCATCGGGTCAACTGTCCGTTCCAGTTCTGGCCGCAGAATCCTGCGATATATCCCGTTCCGCCGGTAACATCGCCGGTGGCATAGCAATCGGTGAGAATCCCCTGATTTTTGCCGCAAAAGCCTGCAATAAAATCGCCCGTCCCGCTGACATCGCCCGCCGCAAAACATCCGGAGACCGTTATTTGCAATGAGCCACCGCCTGAGGAGAAGCCGAAAAAGCCGCCCACGGAGTCTATACCGGTAACTGTCACATCAGAAGAACAATCGGTAATCGGAGCATACGAGTTTAGACCACACAAGCCACCTACCTGATAGTCCCCGGATGCGGTTCCGCTGGCCGAGCAGTTTGCAAGGATTCCCATGCCGTCGAGAGAATGTTCTCCGATCAAGCCGCCCACCGACAGCTTGCCGCTGACGACAACGTTGACGGTGCAACCGGTAATGGCTCCCTTAGTTACCGCATAGCCGCAGAGGCCGCCGATCCTATTACTATCGGCAGCTCCACCGGTGATGGTTCCGTTCACAGAACAGTTGGATATAACGCCTATGAGTTTGGCGCCGCACAAGCCGCCTATATTTCTTAAATCGCCGGAAACACTGCATTGGTTGATGTTCAGGTTTTTAACCTCGCCGAGCCGAATACATCCAAACAAACCTAAATGGCAGTTTGTGCCGCCGACAATCGTCAAGCCAGTGATCGTATGTCCATTGCCATCAAATGTCCCTGAAAAGGGGATGCCTTTAAAGGATTCCGTGGTACCGGCGGCGGTATCCGGGGCGATGGGTGCGACGGTGAAGGTGGTATAGGTCAAGATCAGATTGGCATCGAGGCGAATGTTGTCATTCCAATAATTGGAATTGGCGCAGAAGGCGTCGAAATCCGCCCGGGTTGCAATGATGAACGGATCGAGGCTGGTTCCGCTGCCCGAGAGCGAGCTGTCCTGGTTATCTGTCTGCCACCACAGCATGGGATAGCCGTTAGTACTGCCGGAGGCGTGGGACATCTTCCAGATGTCAGAGACGCCATTGACGGTTTCACCGGCAAAATCCCAGCCGGCGTCGGTAAATGACGCCTGTGTTCGCATCTGGTCAGTGGTTAGTCCGGTACCGACCAGGCAGGTGGTTAGCGTGCTGGTTTCCATATCCCAAAAACAGTGGTTAAAGATTGGGTTGCTGCTGATCATTCCAACCAGTCCGCCTTCATCGGCAAGACCTCTGACTTCGCCTGCGGCATAACAATTGGTGGTGGTATAATCGGAGGCTTTGCCGAACAATCCACCGACATACTGTACGCCATCGGTAACAGCCAGCGAATAGCAGCAGGCGATGTCACCCCAAGCAAAACCGCACAGTCCGCCGACATAGTTATCCCCGTTGACATAGCCGGTGGAATAACAATACTGGATCGTTCCCCATGAAAGCTCTCCGCACATCGCACCGACAGAATCGGTGCTGCTGGTGGGGGAGGTCTGAGCAATGTAGCAATTGACAATGCCGAGTTTATCGACACTGCCCATGTAAATTTTGCCAAACAGACCGATATAATTCCTGTCATAGCTCAAGATGGTCAGACCTGTAATTTTATGGCCGTTGCCGTTAAATTGGCCTTCATACGCCGGCCCGTCGAACCCAAAAGCCTCTGGAAGGGTATCCGGGGCAATGGGCGATTGATCATAGGTGGTGCCAGTCAGGTCGATATCCGTGTCCAGCCGGCTGCAGACGTTTCTGCCCCAATAGGCCGAGTTGGCGCGGAAAGCATCAAAATCAGCCCGGGTGGCAATTACATAGGGATCGTTCACTGACCCACTGCCGCTGAGAGCAAATGAAAGGGAAGATATGATAAGACAAAACAATACCGATGCGATAAAACACTTTTTTGTAACCATTAGACTCTCCATGCATTTTTAATCTTGGTTTATAGCTGACGCTCGCTTTTGTTAACATCACCGCATTATACCAAATCTATATAGTTTAAGTCAAGATAATTTTGCTAAATTTTGCAAAATGCGGGGCTTTTTCGGGGATGATAAATGGCTCGCTAACTTACGTTCTGGGGTCAGAATACGTTCTGAGAGGTGTTTTTTTTTGTTGTGGGGGAATAATCAACAGATTTTTTTGGAAAATGACTTTGAAGTGGGCGGGGGTTTAGTATAATGCCCGGGTGTTGAAATTTTAGTAATCAGGAGACAAAAATATGTGTGAACAATGTGGTTGCGGCGACTTCGAGAGTAAAAGTTTTGAAGAAAAAGTAAATGAGATGATAGGGCAGATCCGTCCCATGCTTCAAGGTCATGGCGGCGATATCGAGCTGGTTTCAATAGAAGAAGATAAGACAGTAAAAGTTAAGCTCCAGGGGGCATGTGCGGGTTGTCCGGGTGCGGCAATGACGTTGAAACAGGGCGTTGAAAAGCTGATGAAGGAAAAAATACCCGAATTAAAAGAAGTTGTGGCAGTTAATTAACCCC
>CAYZEH010000105.1:4477-6170 GCA_964477135.1 uncultured Pirellulales bacterium
GGATAAACAGAAAAACTCAATTGTGAGTAGTATAGAATAGTACACTTAAAAGTCACTCAAAAGGGCTGTTTGAAAAAAGCGGCCTTTTTTTATGCCCCAAACCCGTAATTTGCAACGATATTCGCTAATCGATAAAAAAATGAAAAAAACAGCGTCACAAACATAAGAGTTAACGCACTTAATAATAGACGACAGAAAAATGTCGATAAAAGATTTTAAATTTTGACAATGAGAATTTTAGCCAGAATTTAAACAAAAAAAAATAAAATCGCTAAAATCACATTGATACAAAATAGAACGGCCGCCGAGATTAGCTGTACTGGGCGGCTGTTTGTTATACCCTTAAGGGTAGTAAATGTTCGCGAATAAACGGTAAAACTCAAGTGTCAGTAGTATATCCACCCGCGGATAAACGGGTAAATTCAATTGGGGTCAGTATAGTTATCATTTGCCTGGAATTATTTCAGGTGTGCTTTAATCTTGTCAGTATCAGGATTTTTGATTATGCCTGTCTCTGTGATTATCGCAGCAATATCGGCGGCACAGACCACATCAAAGGCAGGATTATAAACTGCGATGCCATCGGGGACAGTTTTAGCGTTACCGAAATTGGTTATTTCGAAACTGCTTCTTTGTTCGATGGGAATATCGTTGCCGGTATTTATCGACAGATCAAATGTACTCGAAGGGGCGGCAATATAGAAAGGTATGCCATGTGCTTTTGCAAGAACGCTGAGAGAATATGTCCCTATCTTATTTGCGGAGTCACCATTGGCAGCTATCCTGTCGGCGCCGGTAATAACCAGATCTATCTTACCCTGTTTCATCAGCCAACCTGCCATATTATCGCAGATAACTGTAACATCGATGCCCGCTTTGTTAAGCTCCCAGCTTGTCAGCCTTGCACCCTGTAATAAGGGGCGAGTTTCATCCGCGTAAACCTTAAAGTCTCTGCCTGCGTCATGCGCTTCGAACATTAATGACAGAGCTGTTCCCTGACCAGCGGTCGCCAAAGCCCCGGCATTGCAATGGGTCAGAACGCCCGCATTATTGCCGATTAAATGCTGGCCGTTTGAACCTATCTTTTTGCACATTTCGATATCGTGCCGGCATATCTGATGTGCAGCCTGGAGTATTTCCTTGCTGAGGGCTTTGATAGTGCAGGTATCATTTTGGCCTATAAAAATCTCCGCTGCTTTAAAAACTTTATCGAGCGCCCATTGCAGATTAACGGCAGTAGGCCGACAGGTGACCAGATAATCTTTCTGCTGTCGCAAATATTCCAACATCTCAGCGGGATTATCTTCCCCTTGCCAAACCTGCATCGCCAAAGCCATCCCATATCCGCCGGCAACACCGATCGCAGGAGCACCACGAACAGCCAAAGTTTTTATCGCGGTAAAAAGCTCATTTACATTACTGCATTGAATTTTTTTAAATTCTCCGGGCAAGGCTCTCTGGTCAATAAGTTCAAGATGACCATCAACTTCGCCGATCCATTCAAGAGTTTTCTCTCTCATTTTTTTCCTTTTTTACTAGCTTTCGCGGGGGCCAGTCTTTCCCTGAGATACTTAGCGGTATAGCTCTGCCGGACATTGATAATATCTTCAGGCCTGCCTTGCGCGATAACCTCACCGCCGGCTTGGCCGCCTTCGGGACCAAGGTCAATAATATAATCAGCCATCTTAATAAC
>CAYZEH010000105.1:6270-9254 GCA_964477135.1 uncultured Pirellulales bacterium
TTCGCAAAAAATTCAACAGCCTCTTCGATGCGCATATCAAGAACATCCGCAATGCTTTTACCCTTATAGGTGATCTGCAAAGTTTCCGGGTTATATCGTTTACCTTTGCACTGCTGGCAAGTGACATAGACATCGGGGAGAAAATGCATTTCGATTTTTTTCGTTCCTTGTCCCTTGCAATATTCACAACGTCCGCCTTTGACATTGAAGCTGAACCTACCCGGCTTATAGCCTCGGATTTTCGCCTCTCTCGTCATGGAGAAAAGCTTCCTGATAATATCAAACACACCCGTATAAGTTGCGGGGTTGCTTCTTGGCGTTTTACCGATCGGCGACTGATCGATCTCGATGACCTTATCAATATTCGACACACCTAAAACTGTCTTGTGCTTACCGGGCTTTTCTCTCGATTGATATAAACGCCTTTTCAAAGCTCTCAATAGTATCTGGTTAATAAGTGTACTCTTACCTGAGCCTGACACTCCCGTAACACAACTAAAAACGCCCAAAGGAAATTTGACATCGATATTCTTAAGGTTATTCTCCGCTGCTGACTTAACTTCGATACACTTACGCAAATTATACTTTCGCCTTTTCGCAGGCAATTTTATAGTCTTTTTTCCAGCAAGATATTGACCTGTCAAAGACCTCTTACAAGCCTTTATATCATCCAAAGAGCCCTGGACAACCAGCTCACCACCATGTGCCCCGGCTGCGGGTCCAATATCAATTATATGATCTGCCGAGGCTATAATATCTTCGTCATGCTCAACCACAAGCACCGTATTACCAATCTTCCGCAACCGTTGAAGAATCCCTAAAAGCCGATCATTATCTCTTTTGTGCAAACCGATAGTAGGCTCATCAAGAACATAACAAACCCCCACCAGCCCGCTACCGACCTGTGTGGCAAGCCTGATGCGCTGCGCCTCACCGCCGGAAAGTGTGCTGCTCTTCCTGTCGAGCGTTAAATAACCAAGCCCGACATCAACCATGAATTTCAGACGCGATTTAATTTCCTTGTTGACCTGCTCAGCTATCTTTGTCTTTTCTTTATCAAGCTTAAGCCTATTAAAAAACCGTAAAGCCTTCTCAATATTAAACGATGAAAGCTCAAAAATATTTTTACCACCAATAGTAACTGCTGCAGCTTCAGGTCTGAGCCTTGAGCCTTTGCAAACCTGGCAAGGCTGTTCCGAAAGATAACTATGAAGCCTGGCTTTTACATACTCACTGCTGGTGGTTTTCCATCGCCTCGTAAGATTCGGAATCACTCCCTCAAAAGCAAACCCCAGCTTATCTTCATCGCTTTCGGAAGTACCAAAAACAAGTACATTCTGAACTCTTTTCGGCATCTGCTCAAAAGGCGTGGCTTTGCTTATCCCAACACTTCTGCAGAATCTTTTTATCATACGGTTATAATAAATATTCATTCTCTTACCGCCCTTACGCCAGGCAGTAATTGCACCGTTCTCCAAAGAGATACTTTTGTCCGGCACGATAAGCTCCGGATCGAATTCAAGTATCGTTCCAAGTCCGTCACAACTTTTGCATGCGCCATAAGGGCTGTTAAAACTAAACAGCCTGGGCGAAAGCTCCTCCAAAGATGCCTGGGGATGCTCCGGGCACGCGAATTTTTCGCTGTAAACAGTCTCCCGCCAACCACCATTGCCACCATTTTTCTTACTGTCGACAGGCTCTTGTATTAAAACAATAACCACACCGTCAGACATTTTTAATGCCGTCTCAACCGAATCAGCCAACCTCTCCCTGATAACCGGCTTAACCACCAGCCTGTCAACCACTGCCGAAATATCATGCGACTGGTTCTTATTCAGTGCGGGTAAATTCCCAATGTCATAAATCTCACCATCAACTCTGGCTCGGACAAAACCTTCACGCTGAATAGTAATTAAAACATCGCGATGCTCACCCTTTTTACCACGAACCAGCGGACTGCAAATCTGCACCTTAGCCCCCTGGGGCCTTTGCATTATTGAATCTACGATCTGAGATGAATGCTGACTGGTTATCTCCTTGCCGCAAACCCAGCAATGAGGAGTACCTGCACGTGCAAACAGCAATCTGAAATAATCGTAAATCTCCGTCGTAGTTGCCACAGTTGAACGAGGATTATGGCTCGAACTTCGCTGCTCAATTGCGATGGTAGGAGGCAAACCCGTAATATTACCTACTGCAGGCTTTTGCATCTGGTCAATAAACTGCCTTGCATACGAACTCAAAGATTCAACATATTTCCTGCGTCCCTCAGCATAGATCGTATCAAAAGCCAGCGAACTTTTACCGCTTCCGCTGATACCGGTTATAACAACCATTTTATCGCGCGGAATATCAACATCAATACATTTAAGATTATGCTCGGCGGCACCGGTTACTGATATCACTTTGTCAGACATTTTAGCTTTACCCATGTAGCTACACTGCTTTATGAAAATATACAATAATACAAATTACTTAGTATACCAGAAAAACAGCTTTTATGCAAAGCAAAAATTGAGGCCTGACCTGCGAGGGTGCGTTATTTTATTTTATTTCCTTTTGCATCTGGTTTAGCAGTACAAACTCGAGCTTATGCAGCTCGACCAGCGCTTCCACAGATTCCTGCAATCGCACTTTCCTGCCAGTGTTGACCTTACCTCTGCCAGACTTACCGCCTTTGGTTTTACCGCTACCGGACTTACCCTTATTGCTGAATTTGGCTTTATTATCCATATTACTTACCCCCATCTGAATACCAACGTTGCCAATTTTGCCGTTGCTGCTCTTACCATAAAACTTACGCTGTGCAATTTTATCAATGACACTTTTTCCCTCTTTCGGATGCTATACCCTTCAGGATAATAAATTCCCGCGATAAAAACCCTAAAACCTGATTCTATAATTGTTTACCCGCGAATAAACGGGCAAACTCAATCGCGAGCAGTATATAAGTTATGTGCCGTGCGCGGCGCATAAAAAAAACG
>CAYZEH010000106.1:0-9246 GCA_964477135.1 uncultured Pirellulales bacterium
CTCCGACCTCATGACCCCCAGTCATGCGCGCTAGCCAAACTGCGCCACGCCCCGAAAGCGACGATTTTAATATAAAACCTGGGACAAAACAAAGTTTTTTTAATTTTATAATAAATTTTTGTTGAAAAGTTAGCCTTAGCTAACTATATTAGCGTAATATAACTATGGAAAGGTTTTTGTGGTAATGAAGAATAAGAAGATAAGTGCGTCGCTGGAAGATTATCTGGAGGTTATATTTAATCTTGCGGATGAATTTGATGTCGCGCGTAGTAAGGATATTGCTGAGGGGCTTGACGTTTCCAGAGCGTCGGTGACAGGGGCGCTTAGGCTGTTGAAGAAAAAGGCCTTGGTTAATTATGAGCCTTATGGTTATATTACGCTTACCAAAGATGGTGCAAAGGTGGCGGCGGAAGTTGCTAGAAAGCACAGTATTTTAAAATCTTTTTTTATGAATATTCTTGATATTGATGAAGAGATAGCACAGGACGCAGCATGTAAGGCAGAGCATGCGCTTGGCAACGATTTGGTGTCAAGGCTTATGTGTTTTGTTGAATACATGAATAAGCAAGATTGTAGTATTGCTGAGGATTTCAGGCGTTATTGTAATAGCAACAGGAAGAAAGTGAAGTAATGGAAATAAAAGACGTAAGGCCTTTAGCTTTAGTAAAAGATGGTGAGACGGTTAAGATAGTTAATATTGCAGCAGGTTGCGGGCTTAACAGCAGACTTCGTGCGATGGGGCTTTGGCCTGGTGTCGAGATTGTAGTAGTTAATAACAGAAATTCCGGCGCGTTTGTGGTGAAGGTAAAAGAGTCAAAAATAGTGCTCGGCAGAGGCATCGCAAATAAAATTATGGTTTCTTAATTGGATAGTGTTTTGGGGATAACCAGATAAGCAGGTAAAACTGACTTTTTAATATATACATCAGAGGTAGATTCATAGTATGAAGAAGATAACAGTTGCTTTGGCGGGGAATCCTAATAGTGGTAAGACTACGGTTTTTAATATGCTTACCGGAGCAAGGCAGCATGTTGCTAATTATCCGGGAGTTACTGTCGAGCAGAAAGAAGGTTTTCGCAGATATGACGGCTATGAGATACGTTTTATTGATTTGCCGGGCACTTACAGCTTAGATGCTTATTCGATCGAGGAACTCGTTGCACGGGATTTTATAATCGATGAGCACCCCGATGTCGTTGTCGATGTGGTTGATTCTTCAAATATTGAACGCAATCTTTATCTTGCTACCCAGCTTATAGAAATGGATGTGCCTTTAGTGTTGGCGTTTAATATGAGCGATATCGCAAGGCTCAATGGTCTTGTATTTGATATTGATGAGATGTCTGAACTGCTTGAAGCTGAGATAGTTTTGACAGTGGGCAGTAAGGGTCGTGGCGGTAATGAGCTTCTGGCTGCTATATTGCGGACAGCGGAGAAGGAAAAAACCAAGCGAAGCCATAAGATCAGTTATGGTAGGGAGATCAATGAAAAAGTCGCAGAGCTTTCCGGGCTTATAGAGCAGATTGACAATAAGGCGATAGAAAAATATCATCCGGACTGGTTGGCGATAAAACTTCTTGAGCGGGACAAGCAGATCGCAGAGAAAATAAAAGACGATACGGTCAAACAAAAAGCAGATGAGAGTATAAAAGAGATAAAAGCTATACTCGGCGATGAACTTGAGGTTCTCATGGCTGACAGGAGATACGGTTTTATTTCCGGTGCCTGTCAGGAGACCATAAAAAAAACAGTCGAGTTTCGGCACAGCTTCAGTGACACCATTGATTCGGTCTTAACCAACCAGGTTCTGGGGCTGCCTATATTCCTGCTTTTGATGTTTGTGGTTTTTCAGATAACCTTTGCGATCGGGTCATATCCGATGGGTTGGTTGGAGAGTTTTTTTGACTGGCTTTGTAAAGTGACAATAAATTATTGGCCTGGTGACAATATGCTCTGGCTGCGGTCTTTACTGGTCGAAGGTGTTATTCGAGGCGTCGGTGGGGTGGTAATGTTTCTGCCTAATATCTTGCTGCTTTTTGCTTCTATCGCAATACTCGAAGCTACAGGCTACATGGCAAGGGCGGCTTTTATTATGGATCGCGTAATGCACAAGATAGGGTTGCACGGCAAGAGCTTTATACCGATGATAATTGGGTTTGGGTGCAGCGTTCCCGCGATCATGGCGACCAGAATACTTGAGAATCGAAGAAACCGTTTTACTACGATAATGGTTATCCCGCTGATGAGCTGCGGGGCGAAGTTCGCAATTTATGCCTTGCTGATACCTGCGTTTTTCCCGCTGAAATGGCAGGGGACGATGCTTTGGCTGATATATGTGGTCGGAATTATAATAGCGATTATATGTGTGAAAATATTAAGGCTGACAGTTTTCAAGGGTGAGACAACGCCTTTTGTTATGGAACTGCCGCCTTACAGGATGCCGACTTTCAAAGCTTTGGGGCTTTATACATGGCAGAGGGGTTGGATGTACCTGAAAAAAGCCGGTACGATTATTCTGCTGATGTCGATAATTTTGTGGTTTGCCAAGACTTATCCAAAGCCGGCACAAGAATCGCTGCAGGGGTTGAATGCTCAGCAGGTTCACGAGATAAAACTGTCAAGCTCTGTTGTCGGCAGGATCGGCAAAACGATAGAGCCTGCGATCAAACCTTTAGGTTTTGACTGGAAGATCGGAACTGCTCTGGTGGGATCAGTGGCTGCGAAAGAATTGTTCATTACTCAACTGTCAATAGTTTATGCAGTTGACAGCGACGCTGAGCAAAGCCATAATCTGCGGTATCGCTTGCGGGAAACTTATACCGAACACAGACCATTGATGGGATTCTGCATAATGCTGTTTTGTCTTATCAGTTCGCCTTGTGTTGCGACCGTTGTGATGACAAAGCAGGAAACAGGCAGCTGGGGCTGGGCGATGTTCCAGTTCTTCGGACTGACGATACTGGCATATATTGTCACGCTGATAGTTTACCAGGTTGGTATTTTGTTTGTCGGATAGTGGTAAGAAATTATTCCTCGATAATTTCGATGATGTCGGAGTCTATTTCAACAGATGCAGCCTGGCCTAACATGTCGATGTTCAGCATAAGACGGGTTGCGGTTGTCGTTTTTTGCGCGATGCCTTTCAGGCCTTTCAAAGGCCCAGCGATTACCTGGTAAAGCTGACCGACTTTTATGTATTTATCAGGTTTGAGGTCGGCGCCTGCTTGTAGTGCCTGTTCGATCTCGGAGAGTTCTTTTATCAGCTGCTGCGGGTCTTTTACTTCTATGATGCTTGCAGCACGATTAGTACGCAGTACCTCTACACGCTGGTTTTCGTTGCCGTTGAAGAACATATAACCGGTAAACAAAGGCAGCAGTGATTTGAATTTTCGGCCTTTGCTGTGGCTTGTTTTCCAGCACATAGGAAGAAAATAATTGATTTCTTTACTGACAAGATCCCGCGCTAAGGCCTTTTCATTTCGACTTTTTGTATGTACTACCCACCACTGGTTGGAAAAGTTTTTTATTGACATCTCTGCCGGCCAACTGATCGGTGGATTTTCACTTTCTTTAAGCAAATCTGTACCCCTGATCTACATTAATCCTGATTGAATTTTTCTGTTTATCCGCGGGTAAATAATTTAAAAATAAAAAGTTACGGATTTATTCGCGAACATTTACTACCCTTAAGGGTATACTTGTAAAATTTCTTTATCGTCTCAGCAACAAATTCGATCTGTTCTTTGTCTAACTCCGGATATACCGGCAGCGACAGAACCTTTTTGCAGGTATCTTCTGTTACAGGGAAGTCTCCTTCTTTATAACCAAGGTCGCTGAAACATTCCTGTAAGTGCAATGACTTAGGGTAGAAGACAGCAGAGCTGACCTGATTGTCTGCGAGGAACTTCTGCAGTTCATCTCGTCTTTCAGCTTTGATAGTGTACTGATGGTAAATACTTATGTTGTTTGAATCTGTCTTTGGAGTTTCAACGGGACAATCCGCCAAAAGCTGGTCGTATAACGCTGCGTTTTGACGTCTTTTTTCGCTCCAGCTGTCGAGGTGTTTCAGCTTTACGCTCAGGACAGCGCCCTGGATGCCGTCGAGTCTGAAATTACCCCCTATGACTTTGTAGAAGTATCTCGGATTTTGACCATGGTCGCGATATATTTTTAATTTTTCTATCAGACTGTCATCGTTTGTTGTAACAAGACCACCATCGCCGAAAGCGCCGAGATTTTTTGTCGGATAAAAAGAAAAGCATCCCAACTCGCCGAAAGTGCCCGCTTTTTTACCGTCCTGAACCGCGCCTATGCTCTGGCAGGCATCTTCTACGACAGCAAGGTTATGTTTTTTTGCGATATCGAGTATCGGCTTCATTTGTGCGTTCTGTCCGAAAATGTGAACGGGAATGATAGCTTTTGTTTTGTCGGTGATTTTTTCTTCGATTTTTGCAGGGTCAATGTTGAACGTGTCGGGGTCGATATCTACGAAAATTGATTTTGCCCCAAGCCTTGCGATTGCGCCTGCGGTGGCGAAAAACGTAAAAGGTGTAGTGATGACTTCATCGCCCGGTTTGATTTCCAAAGCCATCAGGCTCACAAGCAGGGCATCAGAGCCGCTGGAAACACCCAATGCGTATTTACAGCCGCAATATTCAGCGATTTCTTCTTCAAATTTAGCCACAGCCGGACCCAGACACAGCATCTGACTTTGGCAAATCTCATTGATCGCCGGGGTGACCTGTTCTTTAATTGTTGCGTACTGAGCTCTCAAATCTAATAGTGGAACCTGCATTATTCACCTTTTCATAATTAAACTAAATTTCAAATCTGGTCGATAACCTTTAATTAAGTGGGCAGTTTAGATGCTTCAGCGGCAAATGTCAAAGAAAATGCATTTATAACAGGAGCTTTTGGATTGACGGCTAAGGCGTGTATATCTATCATTAAATGATAGCTATTTGTGCATAGGAAATATTTTTGGGATTTTATCGAAGGATAATCGATGGTTAAGGCGAAAAAGAGTTTGAATGTTTTGTTTACATGTGTCGGCAGGAGGGTTTCGCTGGTAAATAGTTTCAGATCTGCGGCTAAAAAGCTTAAAACCGGTATCTGCATATATGGAACAGATATAAACGAGTTAAGTCCTGCGATGCAGATATGCGATAAGAAATTTGTCGTAAAGTCGACTTCTCATCGGGATTATATCAAAGAGACACTTTCGATAGTAAAGAAAAACAAGATAGATTTAATTGTTCCCACTGTTGATCTCGACCTTAAGAAGTTTGCTTTGAACAGAGATAAATTCAGCAAACTCGGATGTCTCGTGCTTGTTTCTTCTATTGAGGTAGTGAATATTTGCCAGGATAAGAGGAAAACTTACAAATATCTTTCCCGAAATAATTTCGATACACCTGTTACGGTAACTGCATCGGTTGCTAAAAAAAGAAAGAAAGTCAATTGGCCTTGTTTTTTGAAGCCATGGGACGGGTACGCAAGCAGGGGCAATGCTGTTGTAACTAATCGCAGGGAGCTTTTGTTTTATGCAAAGAAAGTGCCGAACTGCATAGTACAGGAATTTATCAAAGGGGTTGAATACACTTGCGATGTTTATGTCGATTTTGATATGAAAGTAAAGTGTGTTGTGCCGCGAATTCGTCTTGAGACAAGAGCAGGGGAGGTAAGCAAGAGCAGGATCGATAAGAATGTTAAAATAATGAAAAGGGCAGCTGAGCTTGTCGAGCATCTTGGTGCCGGGCCAGGGGTTATTACTTTACAGCTGATAGTTACCGAAGATGGGCAGTATAAATTCATTGAAATAAATCCGCGTTTCGGGGGTGGAGTTCCGTTGTCTATTAAAGCGGGAGCGGATTTCCCCGGATGGATATTGCGGCATCTGCTTTCTAAGAAAAGTAATATTCGCTTTGACGGGTTCAAAGATAAATTAACAATGCTGCGTTATGACAGTGAAGTATGGTTGTCAGGAGATGTGTAATGATATTAGATGAGCTGATAGGACCTTCAAGGCCTTTGACATGGGTGCTTAAGTTTTGGCCTGTTTTTGTTTCAGCGTTTATAGTTGCTTTCGGTGCTACATGGCTTTGTAAGAAGATTGCGATAAAATTCGGAATTGTTGATAAGCCTGACAATCTGGTTAAGACACACAAAGAGCCGATCGCTTACCTTGGAGGCATTGGTATACTTGCCGGGCTGATTGTTGGCTGTTTCGTTGGTGTCAATTGTCTTTTAGGGCAGGAGTGTTTCCATATCTCGTTTAAATGGTTGTGCGGGATATTGGCAGGTGCGACGATTGCCTGTGTTGTGGGTTTGGTAGATGATATTTTCGAGATTAAGCCTAAGCAGAAAATTTTGGGGCAAATAGTCGCTGCTGTTCTGCTGATAGTTGTTGGTATCGGGCCTAACATTGGTTACCTGGCCGGCTATTTGGGTTTTACAATTCCAGGTGGGATTGAAATTGTTCTTGAAGCTTTTATTGTGGTGTTCTTTGTCCTCGGTGCAACCAATTCGCTGAATCTGCTTGATGGATTGGATGGTCTTTGCGGCGGAGTTACTGCTATCATAACAATCGCGATGCTGATAGTTTCAATACATCTGGCGACATGGGGGTTCAGCGAAGTGGGGGATCCGGTGAGGATTATTTTGTGTCTGGCGTTAGTGGGGGGCGTATTAGGGTTTTTACCTTTTAACCGTTACCCGGCAAAGATATTTATGGGTGATGCCGGCAGTATGCTGCTTGGCTTTGTGACCGCTACTTTGATGATCCTTATGGCAGAGCAGATGCCGAGATGGTTGATGGCTTCGATAGTTGTTTTCGGGTTGCCGATACTTGATACCGCTGTGGCTTTGGTCAGAAGGCTTATCAATCATAGACCTTTGTTTGTTTCCGACAGGGGGCACATCTATGACCAGATGATCGATCGCGGCATCCCCCTGAAAAAAACAGTGGGGATAAGCTATCTGCTTGCGGGGCTTTACGCTTTGACTGGTATAGTTATGAGTCAGATAAGAACGCGATATGCAGCTGTGGTTTATATATTAGTCTTTCTGCTTTCTGCTTTTATTGTCTGGCGAAAAGGCTTTTTGAAAATGCATGGCTTACGGGGAGCGATCCAAAAAGAAGATTAAAAAGCTTTTCTCCAACCACTATCTTACCGCGTCATAAATTCCACGGGCGATTGAGTAAGCAACTTTTTGCTGAGTTTCATTTTGTGCCAGCAATGTTGCCTGATACCGATTTGAAAGGTATCCCATTTCAACCAGCACAGCCGGGCATTTGGTTTTGACAAGCACCCTGTAGTTGGCTTTTTTGACACCTCGGTTGACAAATCGGGTATTTTTCATTGCCGTTACTATTTTGCCCGCTGCACTTTTCGATGCTTTCGAGCCTATACGTGCGACGTAAACGCTGTAGCCTGAGGTTGATCTGTTATCGCAGGCGTCGGCATGTATGCTGACAAAAAGATCGGGGTTGAATCTGTTGGTCATTGCAACTCTGTCGTCTAATTCGACGAATACATCGTTTGTTCTTGTCATCGCTACGGTTATACCCCATTTTCTCAGCAGGTAGGCAACTTTGTGAGAGACCTGGATGTTTACTGTTTTTTCATATACGCCTGTCTGAGCTATCGCGCCGGGATCCTTTCCGCCATGGCCCGGGTCGAGCATTACCTTTGCATAGGTTCTTGGCAGCGTCGGGGTTGTAGATACAGAGGGCAGGGATGATGTTTTTATCAGCTTAGGTTTTATTTTATTTACTAATGCTTCGCTGACGATTATTACACCATTGTCTCTTGTTACCGGACCAACATTGCCAGCTTCTTTGCCGTTGACATAATAATTCGCGTCAGAATAAGTGAATATCAGCACTGTGTTTTTCGGGTTTTTCAAAGTAACGTAAGTCGAGCTGGTATTGCTGACCTGCATATCGAGTTTGCTTGCGAGCTGATAGATATTAATCTTTGTTTTTGATAGTGTCGGAGTGGTTATTGTAGGTTTTGGGGCAGGCCCACAGCCGATTATTACCACTGTTATTGCTACAAATAACGAGATTTTTAATAATATTCTGAATCTACTCATATTTCTTTTTCGGCTGTTTGTAATATAGTCTTTATATTCAGCTTTTAAAATAAAGGACGCGAGCCTAAGCTACTCGGCAAAAGGATAATTATCCGGAACTGCTTTTCTAACGACAGAAGGTTAATTTTATATCGTTGCTGTCAGGTATTGACAGTCATTTTCGCAGAACATAACTCCTTCATAACAGGCAGGTATAAATATAGTCTGACCCGCACTGAATTTCACCACATTTCCATCAACAGCTGTAAAATTCCCATTGCCCGTAATGATCATGATTATTTTCATTTTATCAGGTGATATTAATACTTCGTTGCCGGCAACTCTATGGCCTTTGTCAATTTTGAAGAATTCACAATCAACTAATCTCCCGACAGTAGTAGCTGAAAAGTCGTCTTTCTGGTCAAAATGTATACTTTCAAGAGATTCTTCGATATGCAGCTGGCGACCATTGCCATTTTCGTCAACCCTGTTCCAGTCGAATACCCTGTAAGTCGTATCAGAAGACAGCTGTATCTCAGCGATTAACAGCCCAGCTCCGGTTGCGTGAATGGTCCCAGCGGGTAGAAAATAACACTGTCCTGCCTCAACTTCGATCTTATTCAAAAGCTCGTCAGTGGTCCCTTTTTCGATTGCCTCTTTGAACATCTGCTTCGTTACGCCAGCTTTAAGCCCTTTATATATCACAGCCCCAGCCTCAGCGTCTATAACATACCAGCATTCGGTTTTAGGCTCTCCTGTGCCCATCTTATCGCAAGTCTGCTTATCAGGGTGAACCTGCACGCTCAATACATCCTGGGCGTCCAACAGCTTAAAAAGAAGCGGAAAGGGCAGTTTAAAGTCTTTGTCGCCGGTCATTTCTTCCGGAAATTGTTTTATTAATTCGTTAAGGCCTTTGCCAGCCAATTCACCATTAGCAACTACAGATTTATCATCTGGCAAATCTGCCAGCTCCCAGCTTTCGCCTATCTTTTTACCATCTGGTATATCTTTCCCGAAAAAGCTTTTAAGCTTCTGCCCGCCCCAGATTCTCTCTTTGTATATAGGCTTCAATATTAATGGATATATTTTCATTGCAGCATTCTAACATGAAATAATCTATAGTCAACCCAAAATACACTCACCTCCCAAACCCCCACACCGAGCGTTAGC